>JBDGUP010000136.1:0-12608 GCA_042215815.1 Haloquadratum sp.
GGCACCGGCACCGGCACCGGCACCGGCACCGGCACCGGCACCGGCACCGGCACCGTCGACCGCCTCGGCTGTCGAGACGGCGGCGGCGCCAGTCGGAGCGGTGTCGGCGTCTTCGGTCGGGACAGCGTCGGTCGGGGGCCGCGCTCGCCCGAGCGATCGGATCGCCTCGGCGACGGTGCGTTCGGTCGCGTCCGCGTCGTCGGCGTCGACCTCGTTCGCGGGACCGAGCACGTCGATCGAGACGGGTGCGTCTCCGGGCCCGCTCGCGACGCAGGCGTATCCGACGCCGATTCGTCCGCCGGCCGGGACCACGCCGCTGAACCCGTCGGCGTCCCAGCCGGCGACCGGAACGCCCTCCCGACGCGGCGGCAGGACCGGCCCGTCGAGGTCGTTCGAGACGCGCACGCGCATCGGCGTCGCGATCTCGCTGTGGATCTCGACCCGAACGAGGACGACGCCCGCGACGACCGTGGTCGTAACGTCTGTCTGCACGCGGGTTCTGGCGCCGGGTTCGTACATAAACGCTCGGCGGGCGAGCCGAGAAGACCACCTCGGCCGCGCCACGCCCTATCGGATCACGACCGGCGCATCGAGGAAGTCGGCCGTCGCGTCCGGCCCGCCGAGCGCGTCGGCGACGCCGCCGGCGACGACGACGGGCGCGCGAATCGAGGCGACGCGGCCGACCGCGAGCGCGTCGCGGAGGTCGGCCGACGCCGTCGCTCCCAGTCGGCGGTCGACGGTCCGGCGCGCCTCCCGGACGTCGGGTTCGACGGCCGCGACGAGCCGATCGCGGACGGCGCGTTCGAGGTTACCGATCCGGTCTTCGAGCCTGAGCCGTTCGTCCCGACGGTCCCGCGCCTCCCGCGCCCGGGCTTCGAGGAGACGGAGCCGCTGGGCGGCGGCCACCCGTTCTGTCGACACCTCCGAGAGGCGACGGGTCGCGTCCGCGAGCGCCGACTCGGCGGCCGCGAGAGCGGCGTCTGGGGAGGCGCCGCTCCCGTCGGCGACCGCCTCGCGCAGTGCAGTCACCCGGCCGCGCACGGTCGCGACGCGCTCTCTGAGCCGCTCCGTCTCGGCACCCGCGTCGGCCGCTCGACGACGGGCGTCCCGCAGCGCGGCCGCGTCGACCGGCGGCGGGGTCACCGCACGGAGCTCTCGCGACGCGGCGACGAGCGCGGCGTCGTGTGCCGTTTCGATCCCCCGCGACCGCGCCGCCGCCGCGAGGGCCGCGCGCCGCTCGATCGACCCGTCCGGCCGGAGGGCCGAGACGTGCGCGTAGGCCGGGCCGGGCGTCGGCGCCGAAACGGTCGGAACGTCGGCGGGTGAGGGCTCGCCCGCCAGAATCGCGCCCCGGATCGCCCGGATCGACGGGGCGGCGTCGCGGCCGCGGAGGTCGACGACCGGCCCCGCGACGGTCGTCCCGGAACCGGGCAATCGAACCGAGACTGGAGGCTCGGAGTCCGCGGTCACAGGTCCCGATCGCGCATCGCGGCCGACCGCGGGTGGTCGGTCCCCGCGGCGAACTTGTCGTAGGGCGTGTTCGGCGACTCACGGGCCTCGTAGGCGACCGCCGCCTCCCGGACCGGCGCCGGGACGTCGGCGAACTCGTTGAACGGTTCGGTCCGCTCGATCTGTACGTCGCCCCCGTGGCGCTCGCGGAGCCGACAGGCCAGGAACGCGCCGTATTCGGTCTCGCACAGCAGCGCCGCGCGGCCGAACGTCCGGACGACGGTCTCCTCGTGCGCTCGACACGCGTTTCGCAACGTCTCCCGCGCCCGACGCGAGTAGGTCACTACCAGCAACACGGCTACACCCCCATCTCGGTGGGGCGATAAAACTCCACCTACACCGGCGAGACGTCGGCGTCGATCGCGGCCGGCTCTTCGTCCAGCAGCTCGGCGATCCGCTCTCGGGCCTCGGATTCGCTCTCGGCGACGACGACGAGCCCGTGGGCGCGTCCCTCTCCGGTCGCCCGATAGGCGCGGAGCCCCGGCTCGCCCTCGAAGTCCGTGGCGTACGTCCGGAGGACCGTCACCACGCGCTGTTCGGTCGCGGCGAGGTCGGCCTCGCCCGACTCGAAGTCCTGGAGTGCCTCTTCGATGTTCCGGAGGGCGGAGATTCGGTCCATCTACGTCGTCCGGAGGTGGTCGGTTCGCGGCTCGTACACCTCGCCCTTTCGGCGCAGGTTCTCGATCTCGTCTTCGGCCTTCGACTCGTCGAGGCCGAGGTCGGTCGTCGCCCGCTCGACCACCTCGTCGACGGGGGCACCCTCCTCGTACTCGTCTTCGAGTTCTTCGATCAGGTGTTTGAGGTTCTTGATCCGGTCGCGCTGGTTCTTCGAGGTCCCGGTCTCGACGATGTCGGCGTCGAACTCGCCGGTCTCGGGGTCCATCCCGATCTCCCGGAGACAGGACTCGACGATCTCTGTGACGCGCACGGCGTCTTCGCGCTCGACCGTATCGGAGAGCCGGAGCCGCGCGGAGGCCTCCGAGAGCCGGACCAGCGCCTCCAGTTTCCGCGCGGTCACCGGTACGGGAGCGTCCTCGTCGGCGCCCTTCGCCCGGAAGTCGACATAGAAGTCCCGGATCACTTCCTTGGCCTCGTCTGTCATCGTCGGATAGCAGTTCCGCTTGGCGTAGGCGATGTACTTCCGCAGGAGGTCGGCGTCGATGTCGGGCGCCACCTCCTCTGTGGCGTTTTCGACTTCACCGTCTGTGAACTCCGAGTTCGGGACGTTCGACTTCTGGGTGTTGAGTTCGCCCGCGTAGTTGGTCTCGATGATGTGTTCTGCGAGTTCGGCGTCCCTCTCGGGATCGGGGTCGTCGGTGACGGTGAAGATCAGATCGAACCGCGAGATGAGCGCGGGTTCGAGGTCGATCTGCTCGCCGATCGGCTCGTACTGGTCGAAGCGGCCGTACTTCGGGTTCGCCGCGCCGAGCAGCGAACACCGGGACTTGAGGGTGGCGTTGATGCCGGCCTTGGAGACGGAGATCGAGTTGTGCAGCACGACGCCGCCGCTGACGAACGTGTTCGTCGGCTCGACGGTCACGTCGTAGACCCACTCGCAGGCGTCCTCGCCCGCGTTCGGTACCGTCTCGACGTCCCGCACGCGGTAGTAGCGGAGATCGCACCGGGAATCGAGCGCGTCTAGTCGCTCCGTTGCCTCCTCCAGCGCGTTTTCGATCGCCTCGACGGCGTCCGTTCGCATCTCCGCCCGTCGCGCGGCGGTGTAGCCGCCGTCCTCGGCGTAGTGGACGGCGCTCGTCGTCGCCGACGGGAGCCGTTCGGCGAGCTGTCTCCCGGACCAGCCGGCGAGTTCGCGGGCGTCTGCGAGCGTCGAGACGCCGTCGAGTCCCGCCCGGATCGCCTCGATCCGCTCGCGAAGGGCGTCGATTTCGGATTCGACCGTGCTGATCTGGACGCCAGAGCCCTCGTCGAGGGCCGGTCTGAAACGGCCGTCGAGCGGAACGCCCAGAAGCCGTGTGAGGGATCGGAGCTCCCGCGCGGCGCTCGTCGGCAGGACGTCGTGGTGGCGTTCCGTCTCGTTTCCCCGCTCGACGAACCGCCGGGCTCTCTCGTAGCGGTCGTCGGCCGGCTCGACGACTGCCCCGACGAAGCGCTCCGTGGAATCGCCCATCACGTCCGTCTTCCAGGAATCCGCGGCGTCGTCGTGGTGGATCCGGGATGCCACGCCGATCTTCAACAGCGCGTCCGCGTAGTCCTCGGCCAGACCGGGCGACGCGGTCGAGAAGGACATCGCCTCGCTTTCGACACCTCCATCGCCCGCGAACGCGCCCACGAGGAACCGGCGGATCTCCTCCTCGGAGGCGCCGAGGACGGCCGCCGGCATCCGCTTTTGTCGGGACTTCTCCATCACCTCGGGGAAGTTGGACTCGAACCACCGGTAGAGCTTCGTCGACACCCACCGCTTCGTGATCGTTCCGGCGGCGTTGACGGCGTCGGTGCTCTCCAGGCCGAAGACCTCGGACATCAGTTCGTCCATCCGGGCGAGAAGCCGCTCGTCCTGGTTCGAGAAGCCGATCTCGTGGGTGCGACCCTCGGAGTAGGAGTGGCCCTCCGCGGTCAGGAGCCCGAGGACTTCGGCGAGGTCCGGCGACATCTGGTCGGGAAGGTCGACGTCGCGTTCCGTACCCCGGTGTTCCTCGTCGGCCAGCGGCATCGGCGCCGCGGAGTTCGGGAGCTTCCGCGGCGCGGGGACGAAGTCGCCCTCGGAGATCTCGGCGGCGGCGACCGTCCCGACCGACCCGCCGTCGTCGACGAACATCGGATGTTCGGGCGTGACCGTCACCGACCGCCCGTTCGAGAAGGTGACACGGACAAACTCCTCGGGCGCCTCGTGGCGACTCACGCGGTCGACTCCGGCTTTTTCGACGTCGTTCGCCTCGAGGTCGACCGTGTGGACCCCGACGTCGTCGACCGGGAGGATCTCGCAGTCGACGCCGTCGACGACGTCGCCGGCGCGCTCGTCCATCAGCGAGTCCACGAACGGGCCGATCTCGACGCGGCGGCCGTCCGAAAGGAGGATCTCCGAATTCGGGTGGTAGGACTGCTGTTCCAGTGCTTCGTGCATCGCGCTTCTGTCCTCCGAGTTGTGTACGACCATTCCGTTAGCGACGAAATTGTGCGTCCCCCGGACTGTGAGATCGTACACTCGCACGTCCGAATCGGCGTCCAGGGCGACGGGTTCGACCCGCTCGACTGATTCGAGTGAGACGGATCCGACCTCTCTTTCGTCGGAATCATTTGGGCCTCCCCAGATGGAGTCATCTGTCGAGTCGCTGAGGCGCGTTCCGCCGTCAGCACGCGCCGATCCCGTTCGGTCGGGCACGTACACTAGATCCCCCGGTTCGATCGATTCCGTCGGTCGCTCGACTCGTGTGTCGCCTTCAGATACGAAGAACGGGTGGTCCGGCGTCGCAGTGAGCTCTGCGCCGTTGGAAAGCGAGACCTCATAAAGCGTCTCGGGCGCGTCGTACTCGTGAACCGCCGTGACCGGTCGCTGGACGATCCGCCCCTCTTCGGTCATCGTCCGCACGTCGAAGTCGACGTCCCGCATCGTCCGACCGTTCGACAGCGGTTCGACCGTGCCCGACGATTCCGCCTCGCGGGCGAGTTCGCGGATCGGCCGGATTCCGTCCGTCGTGTGGACAAGCGTGTCTCCGGTCACACACCGCATTTTATCTAGCTCGTCGACGGCAGCGATCCCTTTGTCCGCGAGAACGAGCGCGCCCGCTTCGAGCGTCCACTGCTGTCCGTCGCCGAAGTCGTCCCTCACAGCCGCTGCAGTGAGCCCCGCCGAACTGCTTCCTTTCCCAGAGGTGTAGACGGATCGGGGAGCGATATTGCGTATATACTGAAGCATCGCAGAGTTGTGAGAGACGATATTATTCGAGAAATACGAGTGCGTGCCGGCGACTTCGAGGTCATAGACCCACTCTTCTGTCGGTTCGACGGCTTCGATGGACACGATCCGATCCGTCGAGATTCCCCCGTCTGAAACGACGCGTCCGCCGCTATGTGCGCTCGTAACGTCAACCCCGTTCCTAGCGGCCGGTCTCTCCGCAGAAACAGCAACCGACTGGCCGGGTTCGAGATTCTTCGCGACGACCGCGTCCGGCCGCCCATCGCGTACGACAAACAGCGGATGCGACGGTGTCGCGGTCAGGTCCTTCCCGCTCGCAGTCCGGATGCGGTACATCTTCTCGGGCGCGTCCCGCTTCCAGACCTTCGTCGCCCGCCGCGCCGTGAGAGAGCCGTCCTCGGCCATAGACGGAACGCCGATATCGACGCTGTCCCACACGCCGTCGTCGACCGGCTTCGGATCGTCGAGGTTGTCCTCGACCAGCTCTCGAATCGGTATTTCGGAGCCGTCAGCGAGCGTGACGAGCGTATCGCCGTCGACGCACTTCCCCGTACCGGGGTCCCCGATGAGAAGCATATGCAGGTCGCCGCGGATGCGCGACCCGTCCGGGAGGTGTTTGGTGACGCCCGAAAAGAGCTGGAGGATCATCGCGAGTTTCTCCTGCTCGTAGCCGTAGATCGAGGGCGCGACCGAGTTCACCATCTTGTCGTAGATGTCGGGTTCGTTCGAGAGTTCGACGATCTCGGCGACGTCCCCGTCGGTGATGTCCATGTCCTCGAACTCCTCGTCTTCGATCTCCACTGCGACGCCGTCCATATAGAGGTCGAAGATGGGCGTCTTCTCGTTGCCGGATGTCTGCTGTTCGATGTGGAGGACGCCCGTGACCGTGACGTGGTCGCCGGCGGTCACCTCGCCGGTGACGTCGTCTTCGAGGTCGACGTCGATGCTCTGCGGCGTCTCGCCGCCGCGCAGCCCCTCGGGGCTCTCTTGGACGCGCACCTTCTGGGCGTCGACGAACTCCGACTGGTCGAAGTCGACGTGGAAGGGTCCCTGTCGCTCGCAGCCCTGGCACTCGTGGGGCTCCTGGAAGCCGCTGTCGGACTGGGGGATGTAGGTCATCGTCCCGCAGCGCTGGCACTCGAAGGCGGCCTCGGTGATCTTCGGCCGGACGTCGGTCGCCTTGCGGACGATCCCCTGAACCGCGATCATCCGCCCGATGTGGTCGTCGTGGACGCGGATGTTCCGGATGTCGACCGTCTCCGGCAGGTTCGTCAGGCGGACGTGCGCGCGGCCGAGTTTGACGTCCGCGGGCAGATCATAGAGGCGCAGCGCCTCCTCGGCGTACTCGCGGAGTTGGCCCGGCTTCTGTCGGTAGTCCTCTGCGAGTTCTGCGTCGAACGCGTAGAGGTCGTCGTAGTCGACATAAAGCGAGCGCTGCTCGTTCGGGTACTGCTGGGCGAGCGTGCCGATGTCGTCGCGGTAGTACTTCCGGTAGAACTGGAGGAACCGGTCGGTGATGTCGCCTGAATCCTCGGGGCCCTGGGCCATCGCACCGGAGTAGGGGACTCATCGGGTAAGAGTCTTCGCCACCGGAAGCGGGCCCATATTATATCGGATAGCTTATATTAACTGGGCCGGCCGTGGGGCGCGGCTACAGGGACACGTCGGTCTCGATGTCCTCGGTGGCCGCTTCGAGGCCGTCGCGACGGGCGTCCTCGGCCAGGCGGGTCGAGAGGTCGGCGTCGGTGAGGAGGTCCGCGAAGGCGTCCCGGAAGCGGTGGTTGACCCGACGGGACGCGAGGTCGGCCTCGACGACGCGGCGGTAGCGGCGGACCGTCCCGGCGTCGACGTCGCCGTCCGACTCGGCGTCGAGGTCGGCGGCCAGCGCCTCGTCGTCGACCGAGACGTGCGCTCTGTCTTCGGCCGCGTCGTGAGCGTCGAGCACGAGTCGCCGCAGCCGGTCGTAGGGAAACGGCGCGTCCCGGTCGGCGTCGGCGACGAGGTGGAGGTCCATCCGCGCGCGGAACACCTCCGCGGCGTCGACGTCTGTCGCGTCGGTCGCTGCAGAAAGCGACGCGGCCAGCGACGCGTCGGCCGCCCGGGACCACGAGTCGGCGTCGGCGCCGCCGACGTCCGGGTCGAAGAAGCCGCGGACGACGCGCCGAAGGTCGGCGTCGGAGAGCGACGACGAGAAGTCATAGCGTTCGCGCATCGCGGCGACGAGGTCGGCGAGGCGCTCGTCGACCGCCTCGTCGTCGCGGTCCGACGAGAGCGTGCCGTAGGGGTCGGTCTGTCGCTCGGTGACTGCCTCCTCGCCGGTCGTCTCCACGAAGAGTTCCCGAAGGTCGGCCGTCTTCTCGTCCATTAGGTGTCTCTACGCGTCGCCAGCGTACAAAAGGCCACGGTCGTAAACCGAATGATTCATACGGGTTTACGAGACAGGAGAGCGTATGTCGACGGAGACGGAAGCGGTCGAACTCGTCGGAGAGGACGTCGTCGGCAACGTCGCGCGCGCGGCGCTGTTCGCGGCGCTCACCGGCGCCTTCGCGTACGTATCGTTCCCGAACCCCATCTCGCCGGTCCCGGTGAGTCTCCAGGTGCTCGGCGTGTTCCTCGCCGGGATCTTCCTCGGGCCGGTGTGGGGCGGCGCGTCGATGGCGTTCTACCTCGCCGCGGGCGCGGCCGGGGCACCGATATTCGCCGGCGGATCGGCCGGTATCGGGCCGCTGGTGGGATACACCGCGGGGTACCTCTGGTCGTACCCGGTCGCTGCGGCCCTCATCGGCGGGGTCGTCCACGGCGTCGACGGCCTCGACGACCTGGAGACGGTCGGGACCGGGCGGCTCGTCGGCGCGATGGTCGCGGGCACCGTCGTCATCTACGCGCTCGGCACGGTCGGGTTCGCGGTCGTCCAGAACGTCGGTCTCGTCGAGGCGTTCGCCGTGAGCGCGGTGGCGTTCGTCCCCTTCGAGGCGATCAAGATCGCTGCCGCCGTCGGCGTCGTCCGGAGCGACGCCGCCGCAGCCGCGTGATCCGCACCGAGGACCTGGTCTACCGCTACGGCGACGTCGCCGCCGTCGACGGCGTCTCGATCGCGATCCCGGACGGCGAGTGCGTGGTGCTCGCGGGCGCGAACGGCTCCGGGAAGACGACGCTGGTCCGGCACTTCAACGGGCTTCTCACCCCCGACGCGGGGCGCGTCGAGGTGAACGGCCAGTCGGTCGCCGCGGATCTGGTCGCCGCGCGCACGGCCGTCGGGATGGTGTTCCAAGAGCCCCGCGATCAGCTGGTCGCGGCCACCGTCGGCGCGGACGTCGCCTTTGGGCCGGAGAACCTCGGGCTCGCCCGGGGAGAGATCGACCGCCGCGTCGACGCCGCCCTGGCGGCCGTGAACCTCGACGGTCGCGAGGACGACCGGGTCGACGAACTCTCCGGCGGCGAGCGCGAACGGGTCGCGATCGCGGGCGCGCTCGCGATGGAACCGGACCACCTCGTCCTCGACGAGCCTTTCACCGGACTCGACGCCCCGGCCCGGGCGTCCGTGCTCGATCGACTCCGCACCCTCTCCGGGGCGGGAACCAGCGTCGTGATCGTGACACACGACCTCCGGGACGTCTTCGGGCTCGCAGACCGCGTGGTCGCGATGGCCGACGGCCAGATCGTCGTCGACGACCCGCCCGCCGAGGCCGCGGCGTCGCTGCCGGCGTACGACGTACGCGTGCCGGAGGGCGTCGAGACCCGGTCCCGAACGCCCCCCTCCGCGAACGGTCGATGCTGACCTACAGCCCCGGCGACTCGTTCGTCCACCGGCTCGACCCCCGGACGAAACTCCTCGTCCAGGCCGCGTTCGCGGCGGCGGCGTTCGTCCACACCACGCCGCGGGGACTCGCCGCTCTCACCCTCGTCACCGCCGCGTTCCTCGCCGCCGGACGGCTCTCGCCCGTGCGCGCGATCCGGGGCTACCTGCCGGCGCTTCCCTTCCTCGCCGCCGGACCGATCGTGGCCGCGATCGATCTCGGGACCTGGAGCGTCGGCGTCGACCCGGCGGCCGCGACCGGCCCGCTGCTGGCGAGCTACCGGGTGCTCCTCATCCTCCTGGTCTCTGCGGTCTATCTCCACACGACGCCCGTCCGCGACTCCCGCGCGGCGGTCCAGCGGCTCGTCCCCGGTCGCGTGGGGCGGCTGCTCGCCGTCGGCGTCGCGCTCGTGTTCCGCTTTTTCCCCCTGCTCCGCGCGGACCTCCGGCGCGTCCGCGAGGCGTCGAAGGCCCGACTGGGCGACGAGCGCCCCCTCCGCGACCGGATGCAGGTCGTCGCGTCCGCCGGGATCCGGAGGGCGTTCGGCCGGGCGGACCGCCTCGCGCTCGCCCTCCGGGCCCGCTGCTTCGCGTGGAACCCGACCCTCCCGGCGCTCGGCTTCGAGGGGCGGGACCTGGTCGGGTTCGCGGTCGTCGGCGCGCTCGCGGGCTCGATGCTGCTGTAGCGCTACTCCCGATCGTACTCCTTCTTGAACCCGCGGAACTCCGTCCGGTGGGCTTCCTCGTCGGACAGGAGCGTCACCGCGAGGTCTTCGGTCACCGGATCGTCGGCCTCCGCCGCGGCGTCGATGAGCGCGCGGTAGGTCGATATCGCGTCGTCTTCGGCCTCCAGGACGCCGTCGATGACCGAGACGACGTCGGTGCTGTCGGCCGGCGGCTGGAGGCTCAGCTGGTTCGCCTCGAACTCGCCGGAGCCGGGCGGCCGTTCGTCGAGTTGCTTGAGGCGGTTGCCGAGCTGTTCTGCGTGGCCGAGTTCCTCCTGGACGTCCTGCTGGAGGGACTCTTTGATCTCTTCGGCGCGGACGCCGTCGAGGACGATCGAGTTCGTGAGGTAGTTCATCACGGTCTCGATCTCGTCCTGATAGGCCTTCTTCAGTAGCCGGGTTACCTCCTCAGACATAGCGTCTCGACGTTCGGCGGGGAGCGGCAAGACACTTACTGTCCGATGGTCGCTGTCGGCGCCGGCAGCGGTGCCCCCCAGCGAGGACGGCGGCGCTCGGGACGCAGGCGGGCGTGTCTATAAGCCGGTGGCCCCGCTATTCCGCAGGTACCGATGGGAGAACACGTTCTCGTTCCGTTCGACGGGACGCCGCTGTCGGTCGACGCGCTCGAACGGGCCCTAGAGGAGCACCCGGACGCGACGGTGACCGCGATCTACGTCGTGGATCCGCTGATGGCCGTCTACGACGTCGAGACCGAACGGTTGCCCGTCCCGAGTTCCTGGGAGAGCCGCGTCACCGACCGGGCCGACGACGTCGTCGCCGAGGCCGAGGCGCTGGCCGCCGACGCCGACCGCGAGATCGAGACCGTCGTCGAAGTGGGTCGCCCCGACCGGGCGATCGTGGACTACGCAGCCGACGCCGACGTCGACCACATCGTTATGGGGAGTCACGGACGCGAGGGCGTCGCGCGACTCCTCCTCGGCAGCGTCGCCGAGCACGTGGTACGGCGAGCGCCGGTGTCGGTCACGGTCGTCCGGTGATCGGGCCGTCGCCCGCCTGCGCCCGCCTCCGACGGGATCGTCCGATCACAGCGGGAGCGAGGCGAAACTCCACCGGCTTTCGCCGTGGGGAGGACGTCATACTGTCGGACAGACGTTCGTGAATCAGTTCGGCACCCTCCGGGTGCCGAGACGCGTCACATCGTTCTGTCCGACAGTATCAGGACCGAGATCCGTCGACGTCGATGGCGTCGACGGGACAGACGTCGACACAGAGCATACAGTCGATGCACTGGTCTTCGTGGGTCGGCTCGACCTTCCGATCGGACTCCGGGTGGTCGGGCGTCTCGACCCACGTGAAGACGTCGACCGGGCAGTTCTCCAGGCACGCGCCGTCGCCGACGCAGATGTCGTAGTCGACGGCGACGTGCGTCCCGTGGATCCCCAGCGTCTCGGGCGGATCGACGGGTCCCCAGACGTCGATCCCGTTTTCCTCGTCGACCTTCTGTCGGTTCGCGTCGAAGTTCGGATCGATTCCCATCGGCGTCGCTACACGGGTGAGAGAGAAAACATCGTCGGTGAGTCGGCCGAGCGTCGGTCCCGAAGGCCTACTCCAGGGCCGCCTCGATGTGGTCGACGACGTCCCGGGCGTGCTGTCGGTCCCGCGACGGCACGTCCGATTCGGCGTAGGTGCGGAGGACCTCCGCGAGGCGGTCGAGTTCTTCGGGCTCGAACGTCGCGTCGCCCTCGACGGACCGGAGCATTGCGACGGCCTGGGCGGGATCTTCGTCGTCGTCGCGCAGCTCCTCGATCGCGTCGACGAGGGCTGCGTGGACGACCCACGCCTCTTCACGGGTCAGATCCAGGGAGATCGGGGAGTTGTGGGCGGAAGCGGTCATCTGCGATCACGACTGTCGGGTCGGGACTCGACACGTAAATTTGTGTTCATCGTTATCACACCACAATGAGCAGGGTCACCGAGCGGCGGCCCGTCGCTCGCGCTGGACGATCGCGGTGAAGTTCTCGAAGAGCCGTTTCGTCCGACAGGCCGCCTCGTAGTTCCGGGCGTTGATGCCGTCGAGCACGGTCCGGATGCGCTCGTCGGGGAGGTCCTTGCCGCGGGCGATCTTCTCGGCCGTCTGGCGGTCGTACTCGGGGTGGAACTGGACGCCCCAGACGTTCCCCCGGCGGAAGGCGTGGATCCCGTAGTCGTTCTCGGCGAGCAGGTCGGCGCCCGGCGGGAGTTCTGTGACCTCGTCCGAGTGCGTGGTGAAGGCCGTGAACGACTCCGGGATCCCCTCGAAGAGTTCGTCCGCGGTCGTCCGGTGGATCTCGCGGTAGCCGATCTCGTACTCGCCCATATCCTCGACGCGGCCGCCGAGCGCGGACGCGAGGACCTGGTGGCCGTAACAGACGCCCAGCATCGGGAGCCCGCGGTCGTCGGCCGCGGCGACGTACTCCAGCAGCGGCCGGATCCAGTCGCGGTCCCAGTAGACCGACGATCGCGACCCGGTGAGGACGAGACCGTCGAACTCGAAGTGCGACGGCGGACCGTCGGTCTGCACGTCGAACTCGACGAGGTCGGCGTCGAGTTCCCGGCGGAAGTTCCGACGGGTGTGGCCCTCGCTGTGGGCCGCGTTCAACAGGGCCAGTCGCGGTCGATCGCTACCCTCTCGCATCACTTCGTCCAAGACGCCGAGCGGAAAAGTGCCTTGCGCCCGTGGTGGTGCCTGCCGGTCTCTGCGACG
>JBDGUP010000095.1:0-12608 GCA_042215815.1 Haloquadratum sp.
AACGTCCTGATCCTCCCGTGTCTCCCCGGGAGGGGTACGAGCGTCTCAACGGTTTCGTCCGACAGTATCGTTCGCGGGCGTCCGTTCGGGTGTTCACCGGACCCCGACACGTACCGTGGCGGGTGTACAACAGCGTCCGGGCGTGCTATCTGGCGGATAGCTCGTCGAACAGGGCGGCCACGCGCGCCTCGACCTCGTCGCGGATGGCGGCGACCGCCGCGGGCGGCCGCCCGTCGGGATCGTCCAAGTCCCAGTCCCGGTTGTCGCCGGCCCACCCCGCGGGGCAGACGTCGTCCGCCGAACAGCCCATCGTGACGACGTAGTCGCTGTCGCGGAGTTCGTCGACGGTGATCGCTCGGGGCGAGCGGTCGGTGAGGTCGATCCCGACGGCCCGCATCGCGTCGACGACTTCCGGATGAACGCGGTCGGCGGGGCGCGTGCCGCCGGTCACGATCTCGACCGCGTCCGCCAGGCCGCGGGCGTCGCGCTCGCGCCGGGCGAACGCGGCGGCCATCTGCGACCGTCCGGCGTTCTGGACGCAGACGAAAGCGACCCGGACGGGATCAGTCGGTGTAGGCAATGTGGGTGGCCTCCTCGGTGGCGGGGAACAGGCGGTCTCTCGTGGCCAGCGCGACCCGGACGAGCGCGAGCATCACCGGCACTTCGATGAGCGGCCCGACGACGGTCGCGAGCGCGACGTTGCTCCCGACGCCGAAGACGGCGACGGCGACCGCGATGGCCAACTCGAAGTTGTTCGAGGCGGCGGTGAACGCGACGCTGACGCTCTCGGTGTAGTCGAAGCCGACGAGCGCGCCGACGCCGTAGGCGACCGTCCACAGCCCGACGAAGAAGACGAAAAGCGGGATCGCGATCAGGACGATCTGGTCGGGGTTGGCGAGGATGTAGTCGCCCTTCAGGGCGAACATCACGACGACCGTGAACAGAAGACCGAGCAGGCCGAACGGACTGATCCGAGGGATGACCCGATCGTAGTAGGCGCGCCGGCCGATGGTGCGGAACGCGGTCTTCTGGGTGAGGTAGCCCAGCGCGAGGGGGAGTCCGAGAAAGACCAGCACCATCTGGGCGACGAGCGCCATCGAGACGTCGATCCCCCTCCCGCGCAGGACGGTGAGAAACAGGAACGCGTAGGGGACGAAGAGCGCGATCTGGAGGAGGCTGTTCACGCCGACACAGATCGCACACATCTCCTGGTTGCCGGCAGCGAGTTCGTTCCAGACCAGCACCATCGCGATACACGGGGCGATGCCGACGATGATGAGTCCGGTGACGAACTCCGGGTGGCCGCCGAGGAAGGCGGTCGCCAGCCCGTACATCAGGAAGGGTGCGACGAGCCAGTTGAACGCGAGCGTGAGACCGATCTCCTTGCGGGCGGTGCGGGTCACGCCGGGGATACGCCCGTAGTCGATCTCGGCCATGATCGGGAAGATCATCACGAACAGTCCGAGAGCGATGGGGAGGCTCGTCCCGTGCCAGGTGATCGCGTTCAGCGCGTCCACGAACCCCGGGGCGAACCGACCGAGCGCGACGCCGAGCGCCATCGCGAGGCCGATCCAGACGGTGAGGTACCGATCGAGGACGCCGAGGTCGTCGCTCACGCCTCTGTCACCCCGTCGTCGGCCGTCCGGAACAGATCGGTCGCGAGCGCGGTCGCGCTGTAGTACCGCCAGTTCCCCTCCTTCCGGCGGGAGACGAGTCCGGCGTCGACGAGGTCAGAAAGCGCGTGGCTGACCGCGCTCTCGCTCACGTCGACGAGCGGTTCGAGCTCGCAGACGCAGAGTTCCTCGTCGGCGACGGCGAGTGCACGGGCGAGCCGGTACCGCGTCTCGTCGCCGAGCACGGCGAAGACGGAGCGGGCGGCGTCGTCCGCGAACGCGTCGTCCGCCAGCGCGTGTAGTTCGTCGAGGCGTCTGTCGACGTCGGCGTCGCAGCACTCGCCGAGCTCTGCCCGGAGGAGATTCCGGAGTCGGGTCGCTGATTCGGCCATCGAGTCCCGGTTGAATACAGATGCAGATAGGTGTTGTGATCTGAATCGCCGTTCAGATCGCCGTCCCGACCCGATAGTGTCGGACACGAGTCTGGGAAGACTGTCGCCGCCGGCACAAAGTCGGAGTACGGCTTCGCGTGGTGGTCTCGACCCGCTTCGTGCTGTCTATTGTCATCATGAGAGTGATCACTATCAGTCGGCGTCGGGACGCGCCGCGCTGACGGCGCGGGCGACGAGTCCCGCCTGCGCGCCGGCGACGAACCCGGCGTCGACGTTGACGACAGAGAGGACCGTACACGACTGCAGCATTCCGGCGAGCGCTGCAGCCCCGTCGCCGCCGTGGCCGTACCCCGTCGAGACGGGAACGCCGACGACGGGCGTGTCCACGAGCCCGGCCACGATGGTCGGCAGCGCCCCCTCGCGGCCGGCGGCGACCACGAGCACGTCGGCCGCCCGCAGCGTGTCCAGGTGATCGAGGACGCGGCCGAGGTGTGCGACGCCGACGTCTTCGATCCGTTCGGGCGTCACGCCCATCTCTTCGAGTACGGCCGCCGCCTCCCCGATCACGCCGGCGTCGGCCGTGCCGCCGGCGACGAGCGCCACCGTGGCGTCGAGCGACGGCGGCTCGTACTCGGCGGCCCGCGCCACGAGCGTCCGGGCGCGCTCGTCGTGGGCGAGTTCGACGGACGCGTCGACTTCCTCGGTGATGGCGTCGACGTCCTCGTCGGCGACCCGCGTCACGAGCGCGTGGCCGGTCGAATCGAGTGCGGCGGCCGCGAGTGCGGCGACTTCGGCCGGCGTCTTGTCCTCGGCGAGGATGCCCTCGGGCACCCCCCGCCGCTCTTCGCGGGCGGCGTCGAACCGTCCCGCACCGGTGGTGACATAGCCCGCGAGTCGCGCCTCGGCCTCCGAGACGGAGAGTTCGCCCGCCGCGACAGCTTCGAGCACTTCGCGCATACCGTCACTCGTCGGGCCAGCACCACGATACTGTCGGACGAACCCGTCGGGACCCTCCTACCCCTGCCGGGGGAGACACAGACGTAGCAGGACGTTCGTCCGACAGTATAACGAGTGGGAGAGCTGTCTGCCGGTGGGGCGCCCTTGACTCCGGGTATATAAATCATTCCCCTGTGAAACCCTCCAGACGACGTGCACGGACGGAGAGGACGGTGTTTTGGAAAATATTTTTATATAGGGCAGGTATAGAGGGTGGTGTATGGCAGACCTTATTGTCAAAGCAGCCGTCAAGGAAGCGCTCCAGGACAAAAACGTTGCCTCCGACTTCTACGACGCACTCGACGACGAAGTGGGAGAGCTACTCGAAGACGCTGCCCGTCGCGCGGAACAGAACGACCGCAAGACGGTGCAGCCCCGCGACCTGTAAGCCGGTAGATCCGTTCGGTTCGATTTTTTGACGGTGCGCGATCGAACAGCGACAGTCACCCGTGTCGCAACGGGGGTCGCGCCGCCCGCATACTGATTCTGTCTATTGTCACTGTGTACCGGTGTCTGCCACTCCCGGTGCCGGCGAGCACCGGGAAGAGACGACGACCGTCAGTATCAGCGACGCCGGACGTCGACCCCGTCGTCCGTTCCGACGTAGACGGCGTCGACGAGGTCGACGAAGAGTCCGTGTTCGACGACGCCCGGCACCGCCGAGAGCGACGACGCCAGCGCCGCCGGGTCGTCGATCGGACCGAACTCGCAGTCCAAGACGAGATTCCCGTTGTCGGTGACCACCGGCCCGTCCTTGCGCTCGGCCCGCCGAAGCGTGGCGTCGCCGCCGAGCGCTTCGACGTCCCGTTCGACGGCCGCGCGGGCGGCGGGCAGTACCTCGATCGGCACGGCACACGAGAGCGTCTCCGCGACCTTGGACGGATCGGCGACGACGACCAGTCGATCGGCGGCGGCGTCGACGACCTTCTCGCGAGCGTGGGCCGCGCCCCCGCCCTTGACGGCGTCGAGGTCGTCGTCGATCTGGTCGGCGCCGTCGACGGCCAGGTCGATCCGGTCGACGTCGTCGAGCGAGCAGAGGGGGATCCCGACCTCCCGTGCGAGCGCGCGGGAGTCGAAAGACGTCGGGACGCCCCGGACGTCCAGGCCGTCTGCGACCTTCCGACCGAGTTCGCGGATCGCGTACGCGGCGGTACTCCCGGTGCCGAGCCCCACGACGTCGCCGCCCGCGACCAGGTCGGCCGCGCGCTCTCCGGCGCGTCGTTTCTGGTCGTCGGTCCCGCCGGTCGTCTTCATACCCGTGATCTCGGCGAGCGGCGGCACAAAAGTTCCGCTCCCCGCGTCGTCTTCCGGCGCGGCGTCGACTGATCGAGCGGCTTCGCGCCTCGCCTCCCGGCCGCTACAGTCGCTCTAACACGGCGTCGGCGTCGTAGGCCAGCGATATCGACCGCGACCGGCCGCGCCCGTCGACGTCGGCGTAGGCGGTCTCGACGAGACCGAGCTGGTCGAGTTTGTTGACGATCTCCGAGTAGCGGGTATACCCCAGGTCGGTCTCGTCGTGGAACGCCTCGTACACCTCGCCCGCCTGACGCCCGTCGTGTTCGGCGATCACGCGCACGAGTTCGCGCTCGCGGTCGGAGAGTCCCTGGAGGCTCCGCGAGAGGTGGACGTACTTCGACTTCTCGTAGGCGGCCTCGATGTCGTCCATATTCACGGTCCGGCTCGCTCGCATCTCCGCGTGGAGCCCCGCGCGCCGGAGCAGGTCGATCCCGACCCGCAGGTCGCCGCTCTCGGCGGTGAGTTCGGCCACGCGATCCAGTTCGGGCGCGCCGACGACGTCCTCGTGGAAGCCGCGGCGGACGCGCTCGCGCAGGATGTCGATGATCTCGTCGACGTCGTAGACCGGGAAGTACACCTCCTCGGGACGGAAGACGCTCTGGACGCGACTGTCGAGTTCGTCGATCACGTCGAGCGAGAGGTCCGACGACACCACGATCACGCCCATCTTCGCGCCGGTGTGGGTCTCGTGTGCCCGGAGGAGCGAGTAGAGGGTGTCCGACGCCTCGTTCTCATAGAAGAGGTAGTTCACGTCGTCGAGGGCGACCGCGAGGACCTCGTCTTCCTCGACGAGTCGGTCCGTGATCTGTCCGAACAGCTTCTTGAACGAGATGCCCGACGAGGGGGGCTCGTACTCGAAGATGTGCTCGAAGATGCGCGAGAAGACGGCATAGCGCGTCGAGTCGACCTGGCAGTTGACCCGGACCGTCCGGACGCCGGTCTGGACGCCGAGTTCGCCGAAGAGCTTCTGGACGGCCGTGGTCTTGCCGGTCCCGGGCGGCCCGCGGACCATCGTGTTCAGCGGCCGAGAACCCCGGACCGCCGGTCGGAGCGCGTACTTCAGGCTCTCTAACTGACTCTCGCGGTGTTCGAACGTCTCGGGGACGTAGTCGATCTCGAAGACGTGTTCGTCGCGGAAGACGGATTCGTCCCACGACAGCATCCCCTCGTCGGGGTCGTCCCTCATCGCTTCAAACACGACGAGGAGTCTACTTAACCGTTCCCCAGAGGGGTGATAATCAGCGTCGCCGTCCCGAGAACGTCCCAGAGTGCGTCACGAGTCGCGCGGTAGACGAGGTCGTAGGCGCCGTCGGGGTCGAGATCGTCATACGTCGTCTCGGCGGAAGGATCGGGGACCATAGCGGGCGTTCGGCGCTCGCGGACAAAATACCCGGGGTCAGAACTTCTCTAAGAGTCGGTCGTAGAACCCCGAGTCGGAGGCGTCCCCGTCGGCCAGTTTCTCGACGATGAGTTCCGGCGTCGACCGGGCGAGGTGGTCTTTGACGGGCGAGCGGTCCACCACCAGTTCGCCGTCTTCGAGCCCCACCGCCTGGATGCCGTCGACCGCGACGTCGAAGGCCGCGGCCTCCCGGATCTCCTCGGCGAGGTGAGAGACGAACACGGCAGTCGCGTCCTGCTCGGCCAGCGCTTCGAGGATGCCCGCGACGATCTTCGCCGAGGCGCCGGGCTCGGTGATGCTCTCAAGTTCGTCGACCAGCACGAGTCGGTTCTCCTCGCCGTCGACGAGGTCGCGGAAGTCCCTGAGCGTGCTCTCGAAGGCGCCGGCGTCGAGGGTGCCCTGCGTCTTCGCGTAGTAGTGCAACTCCGAGAAGCGGACGAGTTCGACCCGCTCGGCGGGGACGGGCAGTCCCATCTGGGCGAGGACGACGACGAGGGCGACGAGGTCCAGCGTCGACGTCTTCCCGCCGGAGTTGACGCCCGAGAGCAGCGTCACGTCCGAGACCGCGTAGTCGACGGGTTCGACCTCGTCGAAGGCGACGTCCAGGAGGGGGGACCTGCCGCCCTCGATGGCGACGTCGGGGGTGGCAGCGCGCTCGTCGGATCCGCTCGTGTCGACGAATTCGGGGAGCGTACAGGCGAAGTCGTCGGCGAAGCGCGCGATCGCGAGTTCGACGTCCAGTTCGAGCGCGTCCCCTACGAGCGTCTCGACGGGGTCGCAGAGCGCCGAGAGGTCTGCGGCGAGGTCGCGCTTCAGGCGGGCGGCGCGGCGGTCCCGCTCGGTCTTGAGTTCGGTGCGGAGCCGCGAGACCACCGAGTCGACGCGCTCGACGGGGAACGCGGGATCGTCGGGGAAGGCCCGCTCGGCGAAGTCCGCCTCTTCGGGTCGGAGGTCGAGCGCGTCGATCAGGTGCTCGCGGGCCGCGGCGACGGCGTCGGCGTACTCGTCTTCCAGTTCGCGATCGAGCAGCGAGTCGACGCGGGCGCCCTGTTCGACGAGCGAGAGGAAGTCCGTGCCCTCGATCGTGACGTCCCGCTCGCGGATGGCGTCGCGGAGGCGGTCGTTCGCGACCGACTCGGCGGTGGCGACGGCGGCGTCGAGGTCGTCGACGGCCGTCGACAGCCGGTCGAGTTCGTCGTCGCCGACGACGGTGCCGTCGTCGGCCAGCCTGTCGAGTGCCGCCCGGAGAGCGCCGAGGTCACACGGCGGGTCGAGCGCCGCCGCCTCGTGGACGTCCGCCGCCGCGAGGATGCGATCGCGGTTGTCGGCGAAGAACGCGAGGACGCGCTCGGGGACGATCTCGTCTTGGTTTTCCATCGCGTCCGGCCGCACGCGGACGTCGCCCTCGACGTCGACGCCGGCGAACTGCTCGTCGAGCGCGACGACCGTCGCGTACGAGCGCGCGAGTTCGGCGAGTTCCCTCGTGTCGTCGACGATCTCGACGGAGAGTTCCGGGAACGCCTCGTCGGCCTCGGCGTACCGCTCCGCGTCGGCCGTCGCGAGACACCGGTCGCGGACTCGCCGCGTGGGTGGCGGCGAAAGCGGCTCGACGCCGGAGAGCGCGTCGAGCACCGCCGGCTCGGGCTCTCGCGTCGTCGCCCGCTCGACGAAGTCCCGGACCTCGTCGATCCGCGAGGCCGACTGCGTCGGATAGAAGGTCTCGACGCGGCGGGCGGCGTACTCGGTGACGGTGCGCTCACAGAGCAGATCGAGGACGTCCTCGTAGACCTCGCGCGCCCGATCGGTCGCGAGGAACCGGCCGTCGTCGTCGTGGCGGCGACGGATCGCCCCGCGGGCGATGACCGCCGCACGGCCCTCGGAGATGCCGGGCGCGCGGGCCAGCGTCGCGACGTCGCCGGCTTCGAGCGCCCGTTCGGCGCCCTCGAGTTCCGACAGCGCCGCCGCCGTCTTCGCACCCACGCCCGGGATGGCCTCGAACTCCATTCGGGAGGGGGTTCGCTCGCCATCCGACAAAACGTTACGGGTCATACTGTCCGCATCGTCTCCGGTCGCGCGCGGCGACAACGTGTTTTTGGCGCTGGGCACGGAAGGGCGGGTATGTCTCCCCAGCCGGACGCCGAGGACCCCCAGCCGGACGCCACAGCTTCCGGACCGGAGTCGACTTCCGGGGCGACGGTCGCGGCGAAAGCCGACGCCGCCCGCGACGCCCTCGCCGCGTGCGACGGCGCCCTCGTCGCCTTCTCGGGCGGCGTCGACTCCTCTGTCGTCGCCGCGCTCGCCCGCGACGCGCTCGGCGACGACGCCGTCGCCTGTACGGCCAAGTCAGAAACTCTCCCCGCGGCGGAACTCGACGCCGCTCGGCGGGTGGCCGACGAAATCGGGATCCGCCACGAGGTCGTCGAGTTCTCAGAGCTCGACGACCCCGACTTCGTCGCGAACGACGGCGACCGGTGTTACCACTGCCGGACGATGCGCCTCGGCCGGCTGTCCGAGGTGGCCCGCGAGCGGGGGATCGAAACGGTCTGTGACGGCACCAACGCCTCGGACCCG
Organism: Haloquadratum sp.; assembly: GCA_042215815.1. Lineage (GTDB taxonomy): Archaea > Halobacteriota > Halobacteria > Halobacteriales > Haloferacaceae > Haloquadratum. Next base: position 8,268 of record JBDGUP010000095.1, read on the forward strand.
GGCGAGGGCCACCGCCCGGGGCTCCGCGCCGTCGACGAACTCGACGTCCGCTCGCCCCTGCTGGAGGCGGGTATCGACAAAGACGAGGTACGGGAGATCGCCGACGACTACGGTCTCTCGGTCGCCGACAAGCCCTCGATGGCCTGTCTCTCCTCGCGGATCCCCACCGGGCTCGAAGTGACAGAAGAGCGACTCACGCGCGTCGAAAGCGCAGAGCGCGTCCTGCGGGAGTGGGGGTTCTCCCAGTTCCGCGTCCGCGACCACGACGGTCTCGCGCGCATCGAGGTCGCCCCCGACGAACTGGCGGCGGCGCTGAACCACGACTTCGCCGTCGCCGTCCGCGACCGTCTCTCGGACCTCGGCTTCGAGCACGTGACACTCGACCTCCACGGCTACGAGACCGGGAGCGTGAGCCCCGACGACGCCGATCGAACGGACGGCGGACGCGCTGCCGAGGACGGCTTCGAGACGCGGTATCCGACGCGGTAGCGGCGATCGGATCGAGACGCCCGGCGGAGTCCCCGCCAGCCGCCGATCAGCCCCGTCCGGTCCACCGGAGCGCGAGCAGCGTCCCCTCGAAGAGGACGATCATCGTCGCGGCGATGATGATCGGCGCCATCCCGGTCGGGTCCGGACTGACGAGGAACGCCAGCCCCAGGAAGGTCCCCCAGAAGAGCAGCCGGCGGTCTTCGAGCCAGCGGCGGGTCACGAGGTTCATCATGATCGCCAGCATCACGAAGAGCGGGATCTGGAAGATGATGGCGTTGTAGCCCATCAGGATGAGGATGAGGTTGAACGTCTCCTTCAGGCCGAACGCCACGACGGCCGTCCCGGTGGTGTAGGCGGTGAAGTACGCGAAGATCGCCGGCAGGACGACGAAGTGCGCGAATGCGATCCCGACGAAGGCCAAGACGACGCTCGTCGGCACCGCGGCGAGGTAGTAGCGCCGCTCCTTCGGGTACAGCCCCGGGCGCATAAACAGGTACGTCTCGTAGACGAAGACCGGCAGCGCGACCACGAGACCGCCGAGCGCGGCGACCTTCAGTTCGGTGAGGAGGAGTTCGAGCGGCCCGTAGACGCGCGGGCGGCGCGCCGGCATCTCCGGCGCGCCGGGGATGTGCTTGTTCCAGAGGAAGTCTATGACTTCCGTCGAACTGACGAGGTCGAGCCCGAACGCGGCGTTGAGGAGGTCGGCGCCGGGATAGAGCAAGAGCGTGACGACTCCGCCGACGCCGAGGACGATCGCCAGCCGGCGGATCATCTCCTCGATGTGCTCCGCCAGCGGCATCTCCTCGTCGCTCTCGGGCCCGTTCGAGACGTACCCCTCGTCGACGAACGGATCGCCGTCGTCGACGCCGCGTTCCGAGCCGGCCGCGGGGGTGGCGGGCGCTCCGCCGTCCGTCCCGGCGGCGGTCTCCGCGTCGAAGGTGCCGGCGGCCGGTCCCGGTCCCGATTCGGAAAAGCCGGCGGTCGCCTCGGCGTCGGTGGGATCGGTCGCGACGTCGTCTGCCGGCGCCCAGTCCGCGTCGCGCTCGGAGTCGATCGTCCCCTCCCCCCCGTCGGGGTCGGAATCGGCGTCGGACGCCGGCCCGTCAGCGTCGTCGGGCGTCCGGTCTGTGGACTCCGAATCGTCGGCCATTCACCAGAGAATGACCGCCCGGTTCTTATAGGCCTTTCCGCATCGCCTCGGCGATCAACCGGGGTGCGGTGTATGTGCCGTCTGCAGGTCTCCTCGCGGAGGCGGCCCCCAGCGGCCGCGTCGGCGTCGAAAAGATTGATAACTGCGAACAGGCTCACATCAGCTATGTCTCGCGCGCTCGACGAGGACACGAGAGCGACACTCGACGCCGGACGGGAGACGGCCGGTGCGATGCTCCGGGCCGCCCAGAAGGACCTCCAGAAGGTGTTCGTGGTCTTCCTCGTCGGCTTCCTCGGCACGTTCTACGCGCTCCGACTCTACGTCTGGGACTTCTTCAAGCACGTCACGATGGCGCGGATGTCGGCCCAGATCAGGGCGGAGGTTTCGATCATCGCACAGACTCCGTTCGACGTCATCCTCCTCCAGGCGAAGATCGGTCTCGTCGTCGGTCTCGTCCTCGCCACGCCGGCGTTCCTCTACTACGCGCGAGACGCGCTCGAAGCACGGGGGCTGTGGCCTTCCTCGCCGGTCCCGCTGTGGCAACTCGGGCTCATCCTCCTGGGGATGGCGGCGCTTTTCGTCCTCGGGGTCGCCTACGGCTACTTCGTCTTCTTCCCGTTCACGTTCGCGTTCCTCGCGCGGAACGCCATCACCGCCGGATTCTCGCCGACGTACTCGATCGTCAAGTGGGCGCAGTTCATCTTCCTGCTGACCGTCTCGTTCGGTCTCGCGAGTCAGCTCCCCCTCGCGATGACGGGCCTTTCGTACGCCGAGATCGTCCCCTACGAGACGTTCCGCGACAAGTGGCGCCACGCCGCCGTGGCCGTCTTCTTCTTCGGCGCGCTGTTCACGCCGCCGGATCCGTTCACCCAGATTATGTGGGCGGTCCCCGTCCTGACGCTGTATGGGATCAGCCTGTATCTGGCGAAGATCGTCACCGTCACTCGCCGGGGAAGCGAACAGATCGATCTCTCCGGCTCCGTGCGGCGGCACTGGAACGGTATTGCGGGCGTCGGCGTCCTGGTCGGAGTCACCGCCTACGCGTTCTTCGAACGCGGCGGGGTCGCGTACGCCAACGACGCCCTCGCTGCCGTCGGGAGCGACTACGCCGTCGCCGCGCCGTCGTCGCCGGTCGTGCTCGGCGCCTTCGTGCTCGGCGCGGCGCTCGCCGGCGCCGTGGCCGCAGTCGGTTACTTCGTCTACCGCGACCTCGGAGAGAGCGCGGTCGTCGAGGCCGGCATCGGCGACCCGACGCAGATCGACCTCGACACGCTCGACGCAGACGGCGTCCGCGCCGCGCCGCCGGAGGTGTTCGCCGCGATGGACGAAGACGAGGCGATGGCCGCCGCGGGCGACGCCCTCGACGCGGGCGACAAGGAGAAAGCCCGGGCGATCGTCGACCGCTTCGACGAGGTGAGCGAAGAGGCGGCCGACGCCGAATCGGGAGCCGAAGGCGCCGGTGCGGGCGCTGCTGCGGAGAGCACGACCGGCGGCGGGGCCGACTCGGCCGTCGGATCGCTCGGCGATCGCGCCTCCCGCGCCGGCAGCGCGTTCTTCGACGAGTTCACCGAACGCGACGCTGCGGGCTCCGACGACGCCGGCGCGGCGAGCGACGCGGAAGACGAGATCGGGGGGTACTACGCCGACCTCGCGTTCATCGTCGACTCGGTCACCTCGCGAGCGTTCCGCATCGTGGGGGTCTTTATGGTGGTCCTGGCGGTCACGTTCGGTTGGCTCTACACCGGCGGAATCAAGCGGGTCTACGAGGACTTCCTCAGTCGCCTGCCCGCGCAGGTGCGCCCCGAGGAGGTGCTCGACGTCGTCGCCCTCCACCCGATGGAGGCGCTCGTCTTCGAGGTGAAACTCTCGACGATCATCGCCGCCATCGCGACGGTGCCCCTGCTCGCGTACTACGCGTGGCCCGCGCTGCGCGAACGCGGGATCATCCGCCAGCGGAAACGGGCCGTGTTCGTCTGGACGGGCGCCCTCGCGGGCGGCCTGATCGGCGGGTTCGTCCTCGGCTATACGACGATCGCGCCCTCGATCATCTCGTGGCTCGTCAACGACGCGGTCCGGGCGAATATGATCATCGCCTACCGCATCACCAACTTCTTTTGGCTCATCTTCTTCACGACCGCCGGCATCGGCATCCTCGCGGACATCCCGATCCTGATGATCCTGCTCAACAGCGCCGGCATCGGATACCGCACGATGCGGGACCGCTGGCGCGAGGTCACCGTCGGACTGCTCGCGGTCGCGGCCGTCTTCACGCCCGCCGACGTGCTCACGATGTTCCTCGTGACGATCCCGCTTATGGCCGCCTACGGGATCGGTCTCCTCGTCCTGTTCGTGCTCACGCTCGGCGGGCGACGCGACCTGGCGTCGTCTCGGAGCGCGGACGTCTGATCCGATCTGATCTGCTCGCTAGGAGTCCGTGCTCCGAGCCGCCGCGACCGGGGGATACGCGTCGGTGTCGGCCCACTCTTCGGGGTAGTCGTGATCGTATTCGAGGTCCGTCGTCACCGTGACGCGGTTGTAGCCCGACACGATGTTCACGACGTAGAGCAGTTCGATGAACGTCTCGTCTGTGAATCCACACTCCTCGCGAAGCGTCGCGAAGTCCGCGTCGGTGACGGCGTGCGGATCGCCGAGGACGTCGAGTGCGAAGTCGACGACGAGCGCCTCCCCTCCCGAGAGCGCCC
>JBDGUP010000081.1:0-12420 GCA_042215815.1 Haloquadratum sp.
AGGAGGCCCGCCTCCGGAACATCACCTACGCCGCGCCGGTGTTCATGGAGATGTCGATCGTGCGCGGCGGCGACGAAGAAGAGGAGGTCGTCGTCGACACGACAGAGACCAAGGTCGGCCGGATGCCGATCATGGTGGGTTCGACGAAGTGCAACATCCACGGCCTCAGCGACGAAGAGCTCATCGAGATCGGCGAAGACCCCGTCGACCCCGGCGGCTACTTCATCGTCAACGGCTCCGAGCGGGTGCTGATGACCTCCGAGGACCTGGCGCCCAACAAGATCCTCGCCGAGTACGACTCGAAGTACGGCGACGAGATCCAGGTGGCGAAGACGTTCTCCCAGCGCCGGGGCTACCGCGCCCTCGTGCTGTGTGAGCGCAACCGCGACGGCATCCTGGAGGTCTCTTTCCCCTCGGTCTCGGGCAGCGTGAACTTCGTGACGCTCGTCCGCGCGCTCGGGCTCGAATCCGACGAGGAGATCGTCCACCGGGTGAGCGAGGACCCAGAGATCGTGAAGTTCATGCTGGAGAACCTAGAGGAGGCCGAGGTCCAGACCGAACAGGAAGCGATCGAGAAGCTGGGCAAGCGTGTCGCCGGCGGCCAGGGCAAGAACTACCAGCTGAAGCGGGCGAACTACGTCATCGACCGCTACCTGCTTCCGCACCTCCACGAGGAGGGCGTCGACGAGGAGGACGTCCGCATCAACAAGGCCTACTACCTCTGTCGGATGGCCGAGGCGTGCTTCGAGCTGGCGCTCGGCCGCCGCGAGTCCGACGACAAGGACCACTACGCGAACAAGCGCCTGAAGGTCTCCGGCGACCTGATGAAAGACCTCTTCCGCACCGCGCTGAACAAGCTCTCCCGCGACGTGAAGTACCAGCTCGAACGGGCGAACATGCGCAACCGCGAACTCACCGTCAGCACGGTCGTCCGGTCGGACGTGCTCACAGAGCGGCTCGAACACCCGATCGCGACCGGAAACTGGGTGGGCGGCCGCTCGGGCGTCTCCCAGCTGGTCGACCGGACCGACTACATGGGCGTGCTCTCGCACCTGCGTCGGCTCCGGAGCCCCCTGTCGCGCAGTCAGCCGCACTTCGAGGCGCGCGACCTGCACGCGACCCAGTGGGGTCGCATCTGTCCCTCCGAGACCCCCGAGGGACCCAACTGCGGACTGGTGAAGAACTTCGCGCAGGCGATGGAACTCTCCCAGAACGTCGAGGACGAACAGTCGCTCAAGCGCGAACTGGCGTCGATGGGCGTCGAAGGAATCCCCGGTATCGAGGGACCGGCAGCCGGAACACCCGCGGACGACTAAAACGATGGCTCAGGCAGAACGAGAGGCGAAAGTCTACGTCAACGGCAGTCTGGTCGGGACCCACCCCGACCCCGAACAGCTCGCAGAACAGATCCGAGAGGCCCGCCGGCGCGGCGACGTCAGCGAGATGGTGAACGTCTCGGTGAAAGACCGGACCCGCGAGGTCATCGTCAACGCCGACGCGGGGCGCGCCCGGCGGCCGCTGATCGTCGTCGAGGACGGCGAACCGCTCCTCGGCGACGACGAGATCGAGGCGGTCAAGGAAGGCGCCCTGGAGTTCGAAGACCTCGTCGACCGCGGGTACGTCGAGTTCATCGACGCGGAAGAAGAAGAAGACATCTACGTCGCGGTCGACGAAGACGAGGTCACCGAAGACCACACCCACCTGGAGATCGACCCCCAGCTCATCTTCGGGATCGGCGCGGGGATGATCCCCTACCCCGAGCACAACGCGTCGCCGCGGATCACGATGGGCGCCGGGATGATGAAGCAGTCGCTGGGCCTCCCGGCGGCGAACTACCGCATCCGCCCCGACACGCGCCAGCACCTCCTGCACTACCCGCAGCTCTCGATGGTCAAGACCCAGACCACAGAGCAGATCGGGTTCGACGAGCGCCCGGCGGCACAGAACTTCGTCGTCGCCGTGATGAGCTACGAGGGCTTCAACATCGAGGACGCCCTCGTGATGAACCAGGGGTCGGTCGACCGGGCGATGGCGCGCTCGCACTTCTTCCGGACCTACGAGGGCGAAGAGCGTCGGTACCCCGGCGGTCAGGAAGACCGCTTCGAGATCCCGAGCCAGGACGTCCGCGGCGCGCGGGGCGAAGACGCGTACACGCATCTGGACGAGGACGGCCTCGTCAACCCCGAGACGCAGGTCGACGAGAACTCGGTCCTGCTCGGCAAGACCTCGCCGCCGCGGTTCCTCGAAGAGCCGGACGACATGGGCGGGCTCTCGCCGCAGAAGCGCCGGGAGACGTCGGTGACGATGCGCTCGGGCGAGTCGGGCGTCGTCGACACCGTGACGCTGATGGAGGGCGAAGACGGCTCGAAGCTGGCGAAGGTCTCCGTCCGCGACGAGCGGATCCCCGAACTCGGCGACAAGTTCGCGTCGCGCCACGGTCAGAAGGGCGTCATCGGCCACCTCGCGCCCCAGGAAGACATGCCGTTCACCGAGGAGGGCGTCGTGCCCGATCTGGTGTTGAACCCGCACGCGCTGCCGTCGCGGATGACGGTGGGCCACGTGCTGGAGATGCTCGGCGGCAAGGTCGGCTCGCTGGAGGGCCGCCGCGTCGACGGCACCGCCTTCACCGGCGAGGACGAGGAGGAACTCCGCGAGGGCCTCCAGGAGAAGGGCTTCGAGTCCAGCGGGAAGGAGGTCATGTACTCCGGCGTCACCGGCGAGAAGATCGAGGCCGAGATCTTCGTCGGGACCATCTTCTACCACAAGCTCTACCACATGGTGAGCAACAAGCTGCACGCCCGTTCGCGCGGGCCGGTGCAGGTGCTCACCCGCCAGCCGACCGAGGGTCGCGCCCGCGAAGGCGGTCTCCGACTGGGCGAGATGGAGCGCGACACCGTCATCGGTCACGGGGCCGCGATGGTGCTCCAAGAGCGCCTGCTCGACTCCTCGGACAAGGAGACGGTGTACGTCTCCGCCGACACGGGGATGGTCGCCGTCGAGGACAACAACCAGCGCCGGATCTACGACCCCGTCACCGGCGACGAAGACGACATCCACGAGATCGAGATCAGCTACGCGTTCAAGCTGCTGCTCGACGAGATGATCGCACTCGGCATCCGACCGCGCCTCGACCTCGAAGACGCAGTCTAACATACAATGTCAACCCAGACACCCAAAGAGATCGGTTCCATCCAGTTCGGGCTGATGGACCCCGAGACGTATCGCGATATGTCCGCGACGAAGATCATCACCGCGGACACCTACGACGACGACGGCTACCCGATCGATATGGGCCTGATGGACCCCCGCCTCGGCGTGATCGACCCGGGGCTGGAGTGTCGCACCTGCGGCTCCCACTCGGGCTCGTGTAACGGCCACTTCGGCCACATCGAACTGGCCGCGCCCGTCATCCACGTCGGGTTCACCAAGCTCATCCGCCGGCTCCTCCGCTCGACCTGTCGCGAGTGCGGGCGGCTCTCGCTGACGGCCGAAGAGCAAGACGAGTTCAGCGACGCGCTCCGGCGCAACGAGGAACTCGGCGAGGACTGGACCGACGTGCTCAAATCCGCCGTTCGACAGGCGCGGAAGGCGGACCGGTGTCCCCACTGCGGCGCCCCCCAGCACGACATCAAACACGAGAAGCCGACGACCTACTACGAGGTCCAGGACGTCCTCGCGGGCGACTACTCCGAGCGCATCGCCGCCGCGATGCAGCCCGACCCCGACGCGGACGACGACGGCGGCATCTCGCCCGCCGAACTCGCCGACGAGACCGGCATCGACGTCAGTCGGGTGAACGACATCCTCTCCGGCGAGTTCCGCCCGGTCGGCGACGACCGGAAGGAACTGGAAAAGGCCCTCGACGTCGACCTGACAGAGGAGGACATGAACAAGCTGATGCCCTCCGACATCCGCGACTGGTTCGAGGACATCCCCGACGAGGACATCGAGACGCTGGGCATCGACCCCAGCCGGTCGCGTCCCGAGTGGATGATCCTGACCGTGCTTCCGGTCCCGCCGGTCACCGCGCGGCCCTCGATCACGCTCGACAACGGCCAGCGCTCCGAGGACGACCTCACGCACAAGCTCGTCGACATCATCCGCATCAACCAGCGGTTCATGGAGAACCGCGAGGCGGGGGCACCGCAGCTGATCATCGAGGACCTCTGGGAACTGCTCCAGTACCACGTCACGACCTTCATCGACAACGAGATATCCGGGACGCCCCCGGCGCGCCACCGCTCCGGCCGCCCGCTCAAGACGCTGAGCCAGCGGCTGAAGGGCAAGGAGGGGCGCTTCCGGGGCTCGCTGTCGGGAAAGCGCGTCAACTTCTCTGCGCGGACCGTCATCTCGCCGGACCCGACCCTCTCGCTCAACGAGGTCGGCGTGCCGGAGCGGGTCGCCCGCGAGATGACCCAGACGATGAACGTCTCCGAGCGGAACGTCGACCGGGCCAGACAGTACGTCCGCAACGGCCCCGAGGGGCACCCGGGCGCGAACTACGTCAAACGGCCCGACGGACGCCGACTCAAGGTCACAGAGAAGAACTGCGAGGAACTCGCCGAGAAGGTCGACGCCGGCTGGGAGGTCAACCGCCACCTGATCGACGGCGACATCGTGATCTTCAACCGCCAGCCGTCGCTGCACCGGATGTCCATCATGGCCCACGAGGTCGTGGTGATGCCGTACAAGACCTTCCGGCTCAACACCGTCGTCTGCCCGCCGTACAACGCCGACTTCGACGGCGACGAGATGAATATGCACGCGCTCCAGACCGAGGAGTCGCGGGCGGAAGCGCGCGTGCTGATGCGGGTCCAAGAGCAGATGCTCAGTCCCCGCTTCGGCGAGAACATCATCGGCGCGATCCAGGACCACATCTCCGGGACCTACCTCCTGACGAACGGCAACCCCCACTTCACCGAGACGCAGGCGCTCGACCTCCTGCGGGCGACGAGCATCGACACGCTGCCCGAGCCCGCCGGCGAGGAAGACGGCGAGCCCTACTGGACCGGCCGGCAGCTCTTCAGCGAACTCCTCCCGGACGACCTGAACCTCGAGTTCACCTCCTCGGCCGGCGACGAGGTCGTGATCGAAGACGGTCGGCTCGTGTCGGGGACGATCGACGAGGACGCCGTCGGGGCGTTCGGCGGCGAGGTCGTCGACACGCTGGCGAAGATCCACTCGAAGACCCGCGCCCGGGTGTTCGTCAACGAGGTCGCGTCGCTGGCGATGCGCGCGATCATGCACTTCGGGTTCTCGATCGGGATCGACGACGAGTCGATCCCCGAGGAGGCCGACGAGCAGGTCGACGAGGCGATCCAGAACGCCTACGAGCGCGTCGAGGAACTCATCGACATCTACGAGGCCGGCGAACTGGAGTCGCTGCCGGGCCGGACCGTCGACGAGACGCTGGAGATGAAGATCATGCAGCAGCTCGGCAAGGCGCGCGACTCCGCCGGCGAGATCGCCGAAGACCACTTCAGCGACGACAACCCCGCGGTGGTGATGGCCCGCTCCGGTGCGCGTGGGTCGATGCTGAACCTCACACAGATGGCCGGGTGCGTCGGCCAGCAGGCCGTCCGCGGCGAGCGCATCAACCGCGGGTACGAGGGCCGGACCCTCAGCCACTACAAGCCGAACGACCTCTCGGCGGACGCCCACGGCTTCGTCGAGAACAGCTACCGCAGCGGACTGAACCCGCGGGAGTTCTTCTTCCACGCGATGGGCGGCCGCGAGGGGCTCGTCGACACGGCCGTCCGGACCTCGAAGTCCGGGTACCTCCAGCGCCGGCTGATCAACGCCCTCTCCGAACTCGAAGCGCAGTACGACGGCACCGTCCGCGACACCTCGGGGACGGTCGTCCAGTTCGAGTTCGGCGAGGACGGCACCTCGCCCGTGAAGGTCTCATCCTCGGAGGAGAACCCGATCGACGTCGAGAACATCGCCGACCGCATCCTCGACGCCGAGTTCGACTCCGAGGCCGAAAAAGAGCGCTTCCTCGGGCGCAAGGAACAGCCGACGAACATCTCCGAGTACGCCGGGCCGGGCCTCGACAAGGCCCAGGGCCTGGAGGTGGAGTCCGATGACTGAGGAGTACGACCACGTCACAGACGACGTCGAGGCGATCGTAGAGGACTACGGCCTGCCCGAGAGCCTCCGGCACCGCATCTATCAGACGATCGACGACCGCGAGGGCGTCGACCCCGAACGGGCCGACGAGATCGCCCAGGCGATCTCCTCGCGCTACGAGGACTCACGTGTCGACGCCAACGATCCCGTGGGGACCGTCTCCGCGCAGTCGATCGGGGAACCCGGTACGCAGATGACCATGAACACCTTCCACTACGCGGGTGTCGCCGAGATCGACGTCACACAGGGCCTTCCCCGACTGATCGAACTGGTCGACGCCCGGAAGACGCCGGACACGCCGATGATGACGGTCTACCTCGAGGGCGAGTACGCGGAGAACCGCGAGCGCGCCCACGAGGTCGTCTGGCAGATGGAGGCGACGAAGATCCTCGCGCTCGGGGACATCTCGACGAACGTGGCGGACATGGTCGTCCAGGTGAATCTCAACGAGGAGACGCTCGACGAGCGGTGGCCGACCGTCGACGACGTCGACACCGTCGCCCAGGAGATCGCCGAGACCATCGAGGACGCCCTCGGGGTGAACACGCGGCGCTCGGAGACGCTCATCGAGTTCGGCCCCGACGAGCCGAGCTACCGCCGGCTGCTCCAGTTGGTCGAAGAACTCCGCGACATCGTCTTCAAGGGGATCGAAGACATCTCCCGCGTCGTCATCCGCAAGGAGGACAACGAACAGACCGACGGCGAGGAGTTCGTCCTCTACACCGAGGGGTCGGCCCTCGGCGACGTCCTCTCGATCGAGGGCGTCGACGCCACGCGGTCGACCTCCAACAACATCCACGAGATCTACCGCAACCTCGGCATCGAGGCCGCGCGCGAGTCCATCATCAACGAGACGATGGAGACGCTGAAAGAACAGGGTCTCGACGACGTGAACGTCCGACACCTGATGCTCGTCGCAGACATCATGACGAACCGCGGCGAGATCGAGTCGATCGGTCGCCACGGCATCTCCGGCTCGAAGGAGTCGGTGCTCGCCCGCGCCGCCTTCGAGGTGACGGTCAACCACCTGCTCGACGCGGCCGTCCACGGCGAGGAAGACGACCTCGACGGCGTCATCGAGAACGTCATCGTGGGCAAGCCCGTCTCGATCGGGACGGGCGACGTCGACCTCCGGATGGGATCGATCGAGGCCGACGGCGGGACGCCCTCGGACGACTGATCGCGATGCGGGTCACGCTGTCGGACGAGGCGCGTCAGTACATCGCCGCCTTCGAGGAGGAGACGGGTGCGACGGCCCGCGACTGTCTGGTCTTCGAAGACCGGATCGTCGTCCTCGTCGCCGCCGGCGAGATGGGGGCCGCGATCGGACCCGACGGCGCGCACGTCCAGGCAGTCGAGCGCTCGATCGACCGCGACGTCGAACTGGTCGAAGACGCCGGGACGCCGGTGGCGTTCGTCGAGAGCGCCCTCGCGCCGGCCGCCGTCAGGCACGTGACGATCTCTGAACAGGGCGGCGATCGGATCGCCTACGCCGAGGTCCCGGAGGCCGACCGCGGCGTCGCCATCGGCTCGGAGGGAGAGAACATCGAGGTCGCGCGGCGGCTCGCGCGGCGTCACCACGACATCGACGACATCCAACTGACGTAATCGCGTTCGACAGTATACCTTTTTGTGCGACTGTCCCGCTCTGGGAGACGTGCACGACGGACCGTTCCAGTCGCCCGGCAGACAGCTCCAGTTGCTCCCGCCCGAGGTCGCCCGCGGGATGGTTCCCGACCCCTACGTGAGCGTCCTGCGGGCGGCGACAGGGTTCGCCGTCGGTGCGATCGTCGCGTACCTGATCGGCCGGTTCCTGGTCGTCCCGCCGATCGTGCGCGTCGTCGCCGCGCGGAACCGCAACAATCCCACGATCGAGACGGCGGTCGAGACGTACCTCCACGCGCTGGTCGTCGTCGTGGCCGTCGTCGCCGGCGTCGCCGCCGCCGGGCTGGGTCAGCTCCTGACGAACGTGTCGATCGTCGTCGCCGCCCTGACGCTCGCCGTGGGCGCGTCCAGCCAGGACGTCGTCGGCTCGCTCGTCAGCGGTCTCTTTCTCGTCGCCGATCCCGACTTCAACGTCGGCGACTGGATCGGATGGCCCGGCGGCGAGGGCATCGTCGAGGCCGTCGACTTCCGCGTGACGCGGATACGGACGCTGAACAACGAGACCATCGCCGTCCCGAACACGGAGTTGACCGCGAACGCGCTCCGGCGACCGTACGGGCGCGACCGCTACCGCGTCACGGAGACGATGGAGATCGCCTACGGCGACGACGTCGAACTGGCGCTCCGCGAGCTGGTCGAGGTCGCCCGGGCCGACGACAGAGTGCTCGAAGATCCCGATCCGACCGCGACGCTTTTCTCGTTCGAAGGGAGTTCCGTCCGCGTCCGGGCGGCGTTCTGGATCGCCGACCCGATGGACGTCGACATCGTGACGCTCCGATCGGACTTCCGTCGACGGGTGAAACGCCGGTTCGACGAGGCGGAACTGACCCTCGGCCCGCCTTCAGGACGCGAACTCAGCGGCGAACTCGCGGTCGAGGTCGACTCCGACGGCGACGCCGGGTCCGACGCCGCGTGAGATGGACGCTCCGTGCCGGACAGTCGCTCTTCCGCGTGGAGTGACCGTGACCGCGGCCAAAAGACGGGCGCAGAATCCGTCTTAGGGGCCGCTACTCCGTCCTGCGGCCGTTTCGTCGTCCGCAAAAAGGGAGGCTTAAGTAGCTCCGACGGGAATGACGGGACACTAATGGCGAACGGCAAGTACGCCGCGCGGAAGCTCAAGCAGGACCGGCAGAAGCGGCGCTGGTCCGACTCGGAGTACGCGCGCCGCGAACGCGGCCTCGGTGCGAAGTCCGACCCCCTCGAAGGCGCCCCGCAGGGTCGCGGGATCGTCCTCGAGAAGGTGGGGATCGAAGCGAAACAGCCCAACTCCGCGATCCGGAAGTGTGTCCGGGTCCAGCTCATCAAGAACGGCAAGCAGGTCACCGCCTTCTGTCCGGGAGACGGCGCGATCTCGTTCATCGACGAACACGACGAGGTCACCATCGCCGGGATCGGCGGCGCCAAGGGTCGCGCGATGGGCGACCTCTCCGGTGTGAACTACAAGGTCGAGAAGGTCAACGGCGTCTCGCTGATCGAACTGGTTCGCGGCAACGCGGAGAAACCGGTGCGCTAAGATGTCCGAGAGCGAATCCCCCGAGCCCGACGCGCCGGCCGACAGCGACGATGCCGAGACGAACGCGCAGCTGTTCGGCGTCTGGGACGTCACCGACATCGAGTATTCGGACCCCTCGACGGAGCGCTACATCAACGTCACGCCCATCGCCCACACGATGGGGCGCCACGCCTCCAAGCAGTTCCAGAAGTCGGAGATCAGCATCGTCGAGCGGCTGGTCAACCGCCTGATGCAGACCGAAGACAACACCGGCCACAAGCAGAAGACGATGAAGATCGTCAAGGAGGCCTTCGAGACCGTCCACGAGCGCACCGAGGAGAACCCGGTGCAGGTCCTCGTGCGCGCGGTCGAGAACGCCGCCCCGCGCGAGGAGACCGTCCGCCTGAAGTACGGCGGCATCTCGGTCCCCCAGGCCGTCGACGTCGCGCCGCAGCGCCGCGTCGATCAGGCGCTGAAGTTCATCGCCGAGGGGACCAAGCGCGGCTCCTACAAGACCCCCCAGGACGCCTCGGAAGCGCTCGCACAGGTGCTCGTCGGCGCCGCCGACTACGACGTCCAGTCGTACGCGATCGGCCAGAAGGAAGAGGCCGAACGCGTCGCCGAGGCGGCACGGTAGTCACAGCCGTTCGCCTTATCCTGTCGGACGAACGTCCTGATACTCCTGCGTCTCCCCCGGCGGGGGTACGAGCGTATCAATCCGCAGCGGCGTCGCCGCGCGAGCCGGCGGATTCGCCGACGACGTACGCGCGGGTCGCGTCCACGAGCGTCTTCCGGTAGTCGCTCGCGGAGGGGTCGTCGCCGAGCGACCGGAAGCGGCGCTTGAACGCGTCGAGGTCGACGGTCGGGGCGTCGTCGGCGGCGGCGTGGGCCAGGTCATAGAGGCGGTGATCCCGGTCGACGACGTCGTGGCGCTCGACGAGACCGAGCGCGAACGCCGCGTTGACCGCCGTGATTTCGGGGTCGGAGCCGGCGGTGACGCGGCGGGAGTCCGGCCACGGGGAGGGGTCGGGGCGCGTGGCGACCGCGCGGGCGAGTTCGGACTCGAGGAAGGCGACCAGCTTCTCTGGGGGCATCACAGAGAGCGTGATGTCGTCGGCGTAGATGTCTTTCATGTGATTCGCGATCTGGTAGCAGTGGGCGACTTTCCGCCGCTCGACCGACTCGCCGGCGAGGGCGAGAAACAGCGCCTCCTCGGTTTCGAGGTGGTGGGAGGCGTGGCCCTCCTCGTTGCGGGCCATGTGCGCGAGTTCGTGCACGATCAGTTCGCGTGCCATCGCGCTCGTGGCCGCCTGCTCGGAGATGTTCAGGACGTGGTAGTCGTCGTAGTGGGCCGCCCAGGTCCGCTCGTCCGGATCCGTGCGGACGTCGACGTAGACGGGATACTCGAGGTCGCACTCGGTCTCGAAGAGGTCGGCCGCTCCCAAGAACGGATCGACGGGAACGTCCCCGCGTACTCGCAGGTCCATACAGGTGAGTCCCACGGGGCGATTCGACAAGACTCTTACTCCGCTCTCTTCGACTGTCGGACGAACCCGTCGCATCCGTACGTCGCTCTTTCCCCCATCATACTGTCGGACAGAACGATGTGAAGCGTCTCGGCACCCTCCGAGGTGCCGAACTGATTCACGAACGTCTGTCCGACAGTAAGTATACCACACCAGGATAATGACGGTTGTAACTATGTACCGGTGCTCGCCGCCCCGGTGTCGGCGAGCACCGGTAAGAGACTACAACCGTCATTAGAGAGCGCCGTCGCTCCGAGCCGTGGTAAACCCAGTCATACCCGTCCAGCGGCCGTCGTATCCGTCGATTTCGCCACCGGCAAAACACTACCCTTTTGACCCTCCTGCCGGTAGAGGCTCGTATAATGGGCCGACGAAAGAAGATCGTACAAGAATGTGAGCAACTGATGGACAAACCGGAGCAGATCCGGAACATCGCCATCGCCGCTCACGTCGATCACGGCAAGACCACGCTGACGGACAACCTCCTGGCCGGTGCCGGGATGATCGCCGACGAGGGCGAGGCGACCCGGCTGATGATGGACACAGAAGAGGACGAACAGGAACGCGGCATCACCATCGACGCGGCGAACGTCTCGATGACCCACGAGTACGGGGGGGACAACCACCTCATCAACCTCATCGACACGCCCGGCCACGTCGACTTCGGCGGCGACGTGACGCGGGCGATGCGCGCCGTCGACGGGGCGCTCGTCGTCGTCGACGCCGTCGAGGGCGCGATGCCGCAGACCGAGACGGTCGTCCGGCAGGCGCTGCGAGAGGGCGTAAAGCCCGCGCTGTTCATCAACAAGGTCGACCGTCTCATCTCCGAACTCCAGGAGGGCCCCCAGGAGATGCAAGAGCGCCTCCAGAACGTCATCGCCGACGTCAACGAACTCATCCGCGGGATGACAGAGGACATGGACGGCGTCGACGACTGGACGGTCTCCGTAGAGGACGGAACCGTCGCGTTCGGATCGGCGCTCTACAAGTGGGGCGTCTCCGCGCCGTCGATGGCCGAGACGGGCATCGGCTTCCCCGAGATCATCGAGATGGAGCGCAACGACAAGCGGCGCGAACTCCACGAGAAGACGCCGCTTTCGGACGTCGTGCTCGATATGGTGGCCGAGCACTTCCCGAACCCCCTCGACGCCCAGCCGCGGCGGATCCCGCGCGTCTGGCGCGGCGACGACGACGCCGAGATCGCAACGCAGATGCGCGAGGTCGACGACGACGGCGAGGTCGTCTTTATGGTGACCGACATCTCGATGGACCCCCACGCCGGCGAGATCGCCACCGGGCGCCTGTTCAGCGGCACGATCAAGCAGGGCCAGGAACTCTATGTCTCCGGCACCGCGGGGAAGAACCGCGTCCAGTCGGTGGGGATCTTCATGGGCGGCGAGCGCGAGGAACTCGACCGCGGCGTCCCCGCCGGTAACATCGCGGCCGTGACGGGCCTGCGCGACGCAATCGCCGGGTCGACGGTCTCCTCCGTGGAGATGACGCCGTTCGAGTCGATCGAGCACATCTCGGAGCCGGTCATCACAAAGAGCGTGGAGGCGAAGAACATGGACGACCTGCCGAAGCTCATCGAGACGCTCCAGCAGGTCG
>JBDGUP010000046.1:0-12242 GCA_042215815.1 Haloquadratum sp.
GTCTACACTGGTGGACTTCTAGTCTATCTCGCGTTCTTTTATGGGCCAGTTGTGATGACAGGTGGGCCGACTGACGGTGCCGTACAGACTGGGCCAGTGATTGTGGTGCTGTTTACCATATTGTGGTTGCTTGGTGTCGGTACGTTGTCCTACTCAATGTATCAGACTCACAGAATTATGGCCTCGGAAAAGGAAGCCCGGTTAGAGGAGGTGGAGGCGAAACTCAGAGAAGTTGTCAGCGATCCTTATGAGGACGATGAGCCAGAAATAACGGATGCGGAGAAATTAGAAGCGATTCAGTTCCAGTTAGACCAAATCAGAAACACGAGTGAATACCCAACGACGTTCACTATGTGGACCCAAATCGGAATCAGTGCTCTCCTTCCACAAGCACTCCAACTGAGTCTCCAGTATTTGTGATAACGTCTACTGTCACTGTGTGCCGCCGGTTCGCCACCCCGTTCCGGCGAATCGGGGGGTACCGACTGACAATAGACCGTATCAGCATCAGTCCGCGCCGGCCGATCCGTCGGCCGTGCCGCCGGTGACCCGCGTTTCCCGCACCGAAATCCCGTGGCGCTTGAGCGCGGTCTCGAACTCGTCCGTCGAGCGGCCCGCCCGCGACGCCGCCTGCGACAGCGTCAGTGTTCCGTTCCGGTACAGGGTCATCGCCGTGTTCAGCCCGTGGGTGTACATTGCGGGACATCCGACAACACGAATCCGGTTGTGTTAAGTATTCCGTGATATACTGTCACAACCGAACGATACGACTCGATATTACAAAAATACCTGGGCCTATAGTCAGAGATAGTGCTCATATGGTCACCAAAATTAACGTTCATTACATACCCGTTTCGGGATCGACGCTATTCCGAAGAACTCAGCCAATCTCGGGTCTGTCCGGGTGGGAATTTTGAATCGTCAGGAAATACGAACGAAATTCAGCCGTGCGTGCTACGGTCCCCGGGCCGCCGGCCCGTCTCTCGGTCGCGAAGCCGAAAGAGTTGAATCCGTCGGGGGCGGATCGCGGGTATGGATCGACAGCAGGTGCTGGCGCTCGTCTTGGTCCTTTTGATGATCGGGTCGTCCGTCGCCTACGGGGCGGCCCTCCTGCTGGGGTAGGGCCGGAGAGCGGGATCGGCCCCTCGGCTACCCCTCGCCCCACACGTCCGACAGCGGGTGGTCGGTTCGGTCGTCGTCGCTCTCGGAACTGTCGTCGCTCGACGTCTTTGTCCCGGTCGCCCGGCGGTCCTTCGCGCCGGCGCGTCCGCCGCGGGTCGACGTCGTCGTCGTCGATCCGCCTCGACCGCCGGTCGCGATCTGGTCGAACGCGGGGAGGTCCGGTTCGGAGAGGCGATCGACCTGGTCGCAGAACCACTGGGGCATCTCGTTCCGCGTGCGATCGAAGAGGTCGAGGAGCGACGAGTCCGCGAGATACGTCACCCCGTAGTCGTCGGGCGCGCGGACGACGCGGCCGCAGGCCTGGATCACGGTCCGGAGCGCCGCGCGACGGTACCACGCCCACTGCCCCTCCTCGAGCCGGCGGGCGACCCGCGAGTCGTTCGTGTTGAGATACGGCGCCTTGCAGAGCACCTGCCAGCGGCAGCGGTCGCCCGCCAGGTCGAGCGCCTCTTCCATCTTCACCGAGAGGAACACGTCGGGGTCGTCGGTCGCTTTCCAGGCTTCGAGCGCCGCGTCGCGGTCCTCGCGGTCGTGCGCGCGGACGCGACCGCCGAGACCGAACCGGGCGAGTCGCTTCCGAAGTGCGGACTGGATCGCATACGAGTGACAGTGTACCAGCCCCTTCTCGTCGGCGTGCTTCGCCGCGATCCGGGCGATCGCCCGCGCCACCTTCGGCAGCGTCTCGTCTCGCCGGTCGTAGGTCATCTTCCCCTGCGTGACGTCGTAGAGCGGGCGGTTCTCGACCGGGAACGTGTGCTCGACGTCGACGAGCGCGACGGTCGCGGGGTCGAGTCCGACTCCCCGGCAGAAGGCGTCCTTGTCGAGGATGGTCGCCGACAGGAGCGCGAACTTGTTGCCGCGGTCCCAGACGGTGTGGTGGAGATACCTGGCCGGGTCGAGCGGCTTGATGGTGATCGCGCTCCCCTCGCCGTCGGGCTGGTCGACGACCCACGTCGTCGGACTCTCCGGGTTCCGGTAGTCCTCGACGAACCACTGGAGCTCCGAGCGGAGTTCCTGCAGGCGGTCGCGCCGCGCCGCCTCCTCCGGCGTGAGGTCCGGCTCGCGGAGGAGGTCGTCCTTCGCGCGTTCGCAGACCCCCGCGAGGGTCTCGGCGAACCGAACGGTCCGCTCGAGGGGGTCGCCGCCGCGGTTCACGTCCGGGACGCCCACCTCGTCCCAGACGGGGACCGTCTGCGGCGTCAGTTCCACCGTGGCGTACATCTCCGCCCACTCGGCGAGCCCGTGGGCCTCGTCGATCACGACGACGTCGCGCTTGCGGAAGACCTCGGAGCCGGCGGTCTGCATGAAGTACGCGAGCGTCATCGCCGCGATCCGGCGGTTCGAGGCGATCGCCCGATCGGAAAAGTACGGACAGCGGTGCCGCACCGAACAGTCGAACCCCGACTGCCGCGCGCAGGGGGCGCGGTCGACCGGCGTGTCGGTCTCCCCGTTCAGGATACAGGTGTAGTTCGACTTCCCGCGGATCACGTTGAGGTCGTCCAGGAGGGGGTCCGCGGCGACGTCGTCGAGCTGTGAGACCTGCGGCGTCGTGTAGTAGGCGTCTGTCGCCTCCGCGGGCGCCGTCTCCTCGGTCGTCGCCGCCGCCCCCGCGACGGCCCGCGCGAGGAGGGACTTGCCGCTGCCCGTCGGCGCGCGCACGAGCACGACGTCGTTACCCGCGGCGAAGGCGTCGCGGATGTCCGAGAGCGCCTGTTCCTGTGCCCCGCGGAAGCTCGGGGCGGGAAACGAGGCGGGGATCCGATCTGGGTCCACACTCACCCTGGTTCGTTCTCGGATAAAAACGTTCCAACCGCGCCCCGCCCCGCTCCGCCCCGCCCGTGGCCGAGCCGGGCTGGCCCGGACCGGGTCGAGCAGCGAGACGGCGACGCGTCCATCGACTCTACAGTATTGTATATCTTGTGCACAATTCTCGCCCGACAGGAACGGGAGAACCTCCTTTGTGTATCTATCGCCTATATCTAACGGGTGAAACGCTATGACCGTAGCAGACGTGATGCGTCACGACGTCGTTACCGTATCGCCCGAGACGCCCGTCAACGAGGTGGCGACCACGATGCGCGACGAGGACGTCGGGAGCGTCGTCGTCGTGGAGGACGACGAGCCGGTCGGGCTCGTCACCGACCGCGACGTCGCCGTTCGGATCGCGGCCGACGGGCTCGACGCGGCCGAGATGACCGCCGAGCGGATGATGACCGAGGACCCGGTCACGGTCGAGGCGGACACCGGCCTCTTCGAGCTGTCGACGCGGCTCTGCGACGAGGCCGTTCGCCGGATGCCGGTCGTCGACGCGGACGGCGACCTCGCCGGCATCGTCACCCTCGACGACCTCGCGGTGCTCCTGGTCGGCGAACTCGGGAACCTCGCGGGGGTCATCGATGCCGAATCGCCGGCGTACTGACGGACGGCATCATCACAGCGACTCGACGTCCTCGCTCGTGACCGTCCGGTCGTCGGGCAGCCTGGCGATGCACTCGTGACAGAGGAAGTACTCGCCGCCGTCGTCGAGTTCGAGCGTCATCCCGCCGCTGGGTTCGGTCTCGAACGACCAGAGGTCGCCGATACCGCCGGCGATGCGGACCGATCGGCCGCAGGCGTCGCAGGGCTGGGTCGCCATATCGGACCGAAGCGGTCCGCCGGCATATATCCTGTCCGACAGTATCATACTGTCTCTTGTCAGTCCGTACCGCTGGTTCGCCGGAACGGGGTGGCGAACCAGCGGCGAACAGTGACAATAGACAGTATCAGGACTTGCGATGATCGCTATAGTTCGCGATGCGCCCCGCGTCGCCGTCTCGTGACAGACACCGTATCAATCCGTAGTTTCTCGTCGCACTCCGGCGTACCGCGACGCGTATGACCGCCGTCGAGGAGCCGCCACCTGGTGAGGGGGAGAACCGCGCCGGCGAGCGACCGCGGGCGGTCGGGGTCGTCGCCGAGACCGACGAAGCGAGCACCACCGAAGCGGGGACGGAACTGGAGCGGACGATCGGTCTCGCGGGCGGGATTTCGATCGGCGTCGGGACGATGATCGGCGCCGGTATCTTCGTCTTCCCGGGACTGGCGGCCGGCCGCGCCGGTCCCGCGGCCGCGGTCTCCTTCGCGCTGGGCGCGGTGATCGCGCTCTTGGTGGCCCTGCCCGCCTCGGAGTTGGCGACCGCGATGCCGAAGTCGGGCGGCGGCTACTACTTCATCTCGCGCGCGCTCGGCACGCTCCCGGGCGCGGTCGTCGGGATCAGCATCTGGCTCGGACTCGTGTTCGCGACGGCGTTCTACCTCGTCGGCTTCGGCAACTACGCTGCCGCGGTCCTCCGAGAGGCCGGCGTCGCCGTCGGCGGAGTGCCGATCGTCACCCCGCTCGCGCTCGTGTTCGGCGCCGTCCTCACCGCGCTGAACCTCTTCGGGACCGAGAACGCCGCGACGCTCCAGAACTACGTCGTCGGGCTGCTGCTCACGATCCTGGTGTTGTTCCTGAGCTACGGCGGCCTGGACGCCGTCGGCGTGTTCGGTCGCCAGAGCACGCCCGAGACGTTCGCGCCGTTCGGTCTCGCGCCGGTGTTCACGACCGCCGCGCTCGTGTTCACCTCGTATCTCGGCTTCGCCCAGGTCGCCACCGTCGCGGGCGACATCAAGCGGCCGGGACGAAACCTCCCGCTGGCGATGGTCGCCTCCGTGGTGATCGTCGGCGTGCTCTATGTCGCCACGATCTTCGTCGCGACGAGCGCGTTCGGGAGCGCGGCGCTGGCGTCGTTCGGCGAGACGGCGATCGTCGAGGTCGCCCGCGACTTCGTCGGTCCGGGTGGCGCGATCGCGATCCTGCTGGCGGGGCTGCTCGCGACCGTCTCCTCTGCGAACGCCTCGATCCTCTCGACGTCGCGGGCGGTCTTCGCCGTGAGCAAGGACGCGCTCTTGCCGCGCTACGCCGCCCGGATGAACCTCCGTTACGGGACGCCGCACGTCGCGCTCTCGATGGCGGGCGGGCCCGTTCTGGTGCTCGTCGCGGTCGGCGAGGTCGAGGTGCTGGCGGAGGTCGCGTCGTTCCTCCACCTCGTGATGTACAGCCTGCTGTGCGTCGCGCTCGTCGCGATGCGCCGTGACGAGCCGGAGTGGTACGACCCCGCGTTCCGGGTCCCCGCCTACCCGCTCGTCGCCGGTCTCGGCGCCGTCGCGAGCGCGGCCCTGATCTTGTTTATGCAGCCGACCTCCCAGCTCGTCGGCGTCGCGATTATGCTCGGATCCGCCGGGTGGTACAAGTACTACGCGGACGGCGTCCGTCTCAAGGGGACCCTGTGACGATGACCGACGACGCTCCCGGGCACGGCGACGCACGCACCGGCGCCGACCGCGCTGCCGACCACGACGACGGCCTCGCGATCCGCGAGCCGCCGGTGGTGCTCCTGCCGGTCGCCGTCCTGGAGGGCCAGACGGTCCCCCAGACGCTCGTGGAGTTCCTCGCGCCCGCGGACGTGATCGTCCTCGGGTACCACGTTCTGCCCGAGCAGACGCCGACCGAACAGGCGGGACTGCAGTTCGAAGACCGGGCGCAAGCGGCCGTCGACGACATCGCCCGAACGTTCCTCGACGCCGGCCGCGAGCCGGAGACGCGCGTGGTGTTCACACACGACCGCGAGCAGACGATAGAGCGCGTCGCCGACGAGGTCGGCGCGACGGCGATCCTGCTCTCGAACCCGACGGGCGAGATCGC
Organism: Haloquadratum sp.; assembly: GCA_042215815.1. Taxonomy (GTDB): domain Archaea; phylum Halobacteriota; class Halobacteria; order Halobacteriales; family Haloferacaceae; genus Haloquadratum. Next base: position 5,906 of record JBDGUP010000046.1, read on the forward strand.
CGAGGTGCTCGTCCCGATCCGGGGCGCGATCGACGACGACCGGCTCGCGGACCTGGTCGCGACGCTCCTCGGCGACGACGGCGGCCGCGTGACGCTCTGGGGGCTCGCCGCCGACGGCGGATCGTTCGACGCGGCGGCCGCCGTCGAGCGCGCGGCCGAGCGCCTCCGCGGGCGAGGGCTGTCCGCCGACCGGATCGCCACGGAGACGACGGCCACCGCCACGCCGCTGTACGACATCGTCGAACGCACGGCCGAGGCCGACGTCGTCGTTATGGGCGAGGGGACCGAGTCGCTCGTGGCCGCGCTGTTCGGCGACGACACCGAACGGGTCGCGGAGGGGGCCGTGGCGCCCGTGCTCGTGGTTCGCGACCGGAACGTATGAAACTGAACTGCGAGGGCTGTGCGGGCTGCTGTCTCGACTGGCGTCCGATCGCCGACGACCCGTCGGACCACGAGCGCCGCGGCCCGGGCGAGCCGCTCGACGACGCGTACAACTTCGTCCCCCTGACCCGCGACGAGGTCGCCCGGTTCGTCGAGCGAGGCTTCGGAGACGCGCTGACGCCGCGGCTCTGGCGGGTCGACGACGACACGCCCGGCGTGGCCGTCGACGGCGTTCGCCTCGCCGCCATCGACGGCCGGCCCGCGTTCTTCGTCGGGCTCGCCCACGCCCCGAAACCGGTCGCGCCGTTCGGCACCGAGCGGCGCTGGCTGGACACCTGCGCGTTCCTCGATCCCGAGACGCTCCAGTGTCGCATCCACGGCGGCGACCGCTACCCCGACGAGTGCGCGGACTATCCGTCTCACAACCTCAGCCTCGGCGTCGAGACGGAGTGCGAGCGCGTCGAGGCCGCATTCGGTGGCGAACGGCTCCTCGATTCCGATCCCGAGGACCGCGGCGCGCCGCTCTTCGGGCCGCAGGCCGTCGGGGCGAAAGTGTTCGCCTACCCCGACCCGGGGGACCTCGCCGGCGTCGTAGACCGGCTGCGACGGGGCGACCGCAGGGCCACCGATCGAGCGGCGTTCGTCGGCGTCGCCGCCGGCTCGCGACCGGGGTCGCTTGACGTCGACGAGGACCGGGCCGCGTCGGCCACGGCCGACGTGCTCGACGCCGACTCGTGGGTCGGCCAGGCGCTCCGCGAGTGGGCGGACGCCGCGGCCGAGGTCGGGGAACGTGTCTCCGATCCGCCCATCGGCGACGACGTGGAGGTCGACCGCGGCGCGCCGGAGACGCCCGGCTGGGACGCCCTCGACGACGCGTGACGGCGAGAACTGTTATCCCGCTACGACTCTTGGCTCCACTATGCACGTTCTCGTCACCGGGGCGACGGGGTTCGTCGGGAGCCGTCTCGTCCCCGCGCTCTCGGACGCCGGCCACGACGTGACGGTCCTGGTTCGGGATGCGGCGGGCTACGACGCGCCGAACGGGGTCCGCGTCGTCGAGGGCGACCTCCTCGAACCCGGAAGTTTCGACCCAGCGCTCGATGTCGACGCCGCCTACTACCTGGTCCACTCGATGCGATCCGGCGGCGACTTCGAAGCGCGTGACAGGCGGGCCGCGCGGAACTTCTCCCGAGCGGCGTCCGACCACGGGGTCGAGCGCGTCATCTACCTCGGCGGGCTCGGCGAAGACCGCGACCAGCTCTCCGAACACCTGCGCTCGCGGCGGGAGGTCGAGCGGCTCCTGGCCGACGGGGAGTACGACCTCACCACGCTCCGTGCGGCGATTCTGATCGGGGCTGGCTCGGCGAGCTTCGAGATGATCGTCCAGCTCGCCTCGCGGCTCCCGGTGATGGTGACGCCGCGGTGGGTGAACACGAAGTGTCAGCCCATCTTCGTCGACGACGCCATCGCGTACCTCGTCGGCGTCCTCGACGTGTCCGAGACGGCCGGTGAGACCTACGAGATCGGCGGCCCCGACGTCCTGACCTACCGCCAAATCCTGGCGCGCGTCGGCCGTCGCCGCGGCCGCGAACCGACGATCGTGCCCGTGCCGGTTCTCACGCCCACGCTCTCGTCGCTGTGGATCGGATTCGTCACGGACGTTCCCGCCACCGTCGCCCGCCCGCTGATCGAGGGACTGAAGAACCCCGTCGTCGTGCGCGATCACCGGATCGAAGCGCTCGTCGACGTCGACCGCACACCCTTCGACGAGGCCGTCGAGCGCGCGCTCGACGCCCGCTCCCGGGCGGGTGAGGGGGGCGGTGCCGCGACTCCCCCCGCGACGGGCGGTGCTGCGACGGCGCCGGACACGACCGGGGACGGCGGTCGCTTCGATTCGACGCGCTACGGACACGATCCGACGTTTCCCCGCTGATGGATCGGTCGGCCTCCCCCGCGACCGAGCGCGCGTCGGCCGACGGGCCGGACCGGGGGGCGGACACCGGGTCGGACCGCGTCGAGTACGGGGACGCCTGGGTCTACGAGAGCATCGTGGGCGCGATTCCCGGCGTCCGCCTCACCGACTGGCAGGCGATCGCGCTGCAGGTGGCCGTCTTCCAGACCGGCGTGCTGGTCTTGGCGTGGGCGTACGACCTCCGGACGGCCGTCCTCCCCGGGACCGTCGCGGTCGGCGTGGCGGCGGTCGGCAGCGGCGTGATGCGACGATTCGGTCGACGGATGCGCCGACTCGACCTCCCGGACGCCTACAGGCACCTCCTCTTCGGGTCGAGCATCGAGGTCGTTCTCGGCATCCTCGCGTTTGTCGCACTCGTGACCTATCTGTTCGTGTACGATCCCCGACACGCGTCGACGCCGCTCGTCGCGGACCTCCTCGGTCCCGACCCACCCGTCCCGGTGGTGTACCTGATGCTCTTGATCCTCTGGGACCTCTGTTACCGCATCGGGACCTCGTGGTGGGCGGCCGTGGTCGCGCTGTGGCGGTCCTGGCGCTACGCGTTCGACCCTGCCCGCGTCCGTCGGCTCCGCCGCCTCGACGCGCTGAACGCCGCGTTCGGACTGATCCAACTCGCGATGGTTCCGTTCGTCGTCGACCGGCCGGTGCTTCTCGTCGCGGTCGCCGGACACGTGGTCGCCGTCGTCGTCGTCACCGTTGCGGCGATCGCGACGCTCCGCGTCCGGGAGTCATACTGATCGCTCTCGCTCCGTATCGGTGGTCGCCCCGGACGGGGGGAGGGGTAACATCAGTTGTCCTGCAGTTGCTTGAACTGGTCGAGGAGCGCCTCCGTCGAGTCCCCCGACTCGTACTCGACGGATCCGTGATAGACCGTCCGGTCGTCGGCGAAATCCGTATCGACCGCGCCGTTCTTCCGCTCGCGACGCTCGTGCTCGTCGTCGTCGTACGCGCCCATCGACATGGTACACTCTACCGTGAGTGAGACTCCCACATATATGTGTCGCCGGCGGTATCACGCGCGAGAACGGCGTGGCGGTGTCTCCGACAGTATAAACCGTTCGGGCACGTAGCACCGGTGTGGCACGCCCCCTCCGCTTTCGATACGCTCCCGGTCGCTGGACCCAAGACCGCGTCACCGGACAGATCTATCGCGACCTCGACCGGAACCTCGGTGCGGTCCGGCGCGACCCGTGGTTCAGGTCGCCCGACCGCTATGCGGGCGAGCGCTTCGAGATGGACAACGGCGACACGGCGCTGTTCCTGTGGAACGACGACGAGGCCTACTGGCTCGGGAACACCGAGACGCCGGAGGCGCTCTGGCACACCGATAAGTACGGCTTCGCGGCCGTCCCCGACGACGTCTCGCGGTGGGCCACGCGCGAACTCACCGCACAGCTCCACGCGGAGAGCCCCTGGCTCGAACCGTACCCCCACCTCTCGTGGTTCTTCCTCCCCGTGTTCCTCTCGAAGGACGGCCGCGAGACCACGCGGCGGTTCTTCGACCACCACGCCGCCGGCTTTCCCGACGCGACCCGCGATGAGGCCCTTGAGTTCTACGAGTCGTTCCTGCGGACCCGCAGTCTCGACGACTCGCGCGAGGTGATGGCGGGCAAGCTCGGGACCTCCGAGTACCTGGACCTCACCCGGATGACCGCGGCGATGGGCGAGTTCAACGCGGGTCACCTGCTCGTCGAGGCCGGCTACGACATCGACCCCGAAATCTCGGTGTCCACGGGACACGCCATCGACTACCGGGCAGAAGGCGACGACGGCACCGCGGCCCTCGTCGAGGTCACGCGTCCGACGCCGACGGACGAGCGCAGGGCCGGGACGCCCGTCGCGGCCGTCCGGGACACCGCCGCGACGAAGGCGGACGGACAACTGGAGGCCCACGGCGGCGGCGTCGTCCTCCTCGTCGACTGCTCGTCGTTCCCCGACGACGAGTGGCAGTCGATCCGGGCCGAACGCCCCGACGTCCACCACCGACCGGCGGTGGTCTTCCGGCTCCGCCCCTCGGGCAGCGTCGAGGGGTACACGAAGGGACGGGTCCCGCTCGACATCGAACTATAGCGGGGACGTCGCCCTGCTGATACTGAGGCGGGCCGTATCCGCAGGAGAACAGAGGGTATCGCGCGGTTCGTTCTCAGAACGACACCTGCTGTGGGCCGTCTTCGCCCATCGCGTAGGCGTCGCGGTCGCTGTAGTACCGACGACCGATAGCCTCGTGACCGAGACCACAGAGGAGCGCCGAGTGGGCGTCGTCGGCGCTCTTGTAGGTCTCAGACCCCGCACGAGCGAGTACGTCTCCGAGGCGTTCGGTGCCGTTGGGGAGTTCGATAGTCTCGTCGCCGTACGCCTCGATGAGATCCTCGGTCGTCGCCGGGAACTCGTGGGCGTCCATCAGATCGCCGGTGTGGCTCAGGCGCATTACATCTGCTCGTGGGCGTTGGAATCTTTAATGGTTTTCGATGAAGGAGTATGAGGAAGCTTAATTCCTTAATCATCATTAATTGCGGTCGGCACCCACGGCACGCTCCCACACGGAAGAGAGCAATCGTTATGAGCGGCGATCGCCGAGCAGTCTGTGTGACGCCGGACTTCGACGCCGCGCCGACGGCAGACCTCCACGTCCACACGACGGCGTCCGACGGGACCCTGACAGTCCCGGAACTCCCCGACGCCGCCCGCGACGCGGACGTCGACGTCGTCGCGGTGACGGATCACGACCGGATCCATCCCGACCTCGACGCTCCGGTGACGACGCGCGACGGCGTGGTCGTGATCCGCGGGATCGAACTCCGGGTCGACGCCGGCGACCAGCGGGTGGACCTCCTCGGCTACGGCCTCCGGCGGACCGAGACCGTCGAGGCGCTGACGGCGCGGATCCAGCGGGACCGCAAACGCCGCGGCGCGGCGATCGTCGACTGCGTCGAGACCCGCCTCGACGTCGAACTCGACGTCGAGATCTGCGAGGGCATCGGTCGGCCACACATCGCGCGGGCGATCGACGAGAGCGACGCCCCCCACGACTACGGGGACGCGTTCGATCGTCTCATCGGCTCCGACGGACCCTGCTATGTCGCCCGCGACGTCCCCTCGTTCGCGGCGGGGGCCGACGCCCTCGACCGCTCGTGCGCCGTCGTCGCGCTCGCCCATCCGTTCCGCTACCCCGACCCCGGCGGCGCGCTCGATCGGGCGCGCGAACTCGACGCCGTCGAGCGGTACTATCCCTACAGCGGATCGGCCGCCGCCCGCGCAGATCCCCGCCGCATCGACCGCGTCGCCGAGGACGCGGAACTGCTTCGGACGGGCGGATCGGACGCGCACGATCGCACGCTGGGCGTGGCCGGACCGCCCCCGTCGGCGTTCGCCGCCTTCGCCGCCCGTCTGCCGCCCGTCTGACGCGATTCTCGGTCGAGATAGCCGGGAGCGTAGACTTAAACCCGACGCGGCACGAAAGGGGGGTATGAAGTGTCACTACTGCGACCGGGACGCCGCCTACGCCGCAGAGAAGGACGGGATCAAGGTCGGGCTCTGTGAGCGGCACTTCCGGAAGCAGGTCGAGGAACTGGCGGACTCCGAGGAACTCCAGGCGATCCGCGAGCAGATCGACATCGACCGGACCGAGTGACACGTTATCCTGTCGGACGACCGTCCTGCTACGCCTGGGTTTCCCCCGGTGGGGTACGAGCGTATCAGCGGGTTCGTCCGACAGTATACGACTCGCCTGGCCGCTCCTCGTTGTCGAGTCCGGCCTCACCAACTCGATATCCGCTTCGGTGGGGGGCCGGTCGGTTCTTTCTCCCCTCAGAATGTCTATGGCTCTTGGCTAATCTGGTGAAACAGCTTCTCCGAATCTGATACCGAAAATTTCGATGAATATAGAGGGTGGATGCAGCATAACAACTACGTTCGATTTAGGTCGAATGATTCAAACGGCTGGGAGGTCGTCTGCGGCTCCCTCGCTGGCGACGAACGTTTATT
>JBDGUP010000126.1:0-12027 GCA_042215815.1 Haloquadratum sp.
TCGGAAGCCCTACGCTCCTTGAGGCCGGAGGCTCCGCCTCAAAACTGCTGACAGGTATACTGTCGGGAGCCCGTTGATACGCTCGCACCCCTCCCGGAGGGGTACCCAGGAGTAGCAGGAGGTCCGTCCGACAGTATAATCATTAGCACGGCGCCCGTGGGGCGTCGAACACGCGAGTGCCGACTGTTCGCCACCGATTCGTTCCAGCTCTAGTAGCGCTTGCACCTCGGGACGCCACCCAAACAGTCCGGACTACTGGTACCGGCCCCGTCCCTCGATCTCGCGGAGTCGGTCGCGGACCGCCGCGTCGCCGACGGCGGCATAACCCGTCTCGAACGCGTCCAGCAGCGGCTCCGGGTCGGGCGCCGTGCCCGCGACGCTCTGTCTGAACACGTGGAGGTCCATCGCGTGGTCCTCGATGTGACCCGTGTGGTAGCCCAGGCCGAAGTCGATGAGGTAGGTCCGTTCGTCGCCGACGCGGACGTTCCGCGTGGTGGGGTCGCCGTGGACGAACCCCGCGCCGTGGATCGTCGCGAGGTGTCGCCCGACGGTGCGGCACCGGTCGGGGGAGAGAGCCGCCGCGAGGTCGTCGTCACCGACGCGCTGGAAGACGAGCGTCCCGTCGACGGGATCGACGTCGTAGACGACGGGCGTGGGGACGCCCTCGCGTCGCGCCGCACTGGTGAGGCGCGCCTCCGCGCGGGTCCGCTCGGCGCGGAGCCGTTCGTCGAGCGCGGGATGGCGATACTCCCTGGGCACGCGTCGCTTGATCACCCGGTCGGACTCGATCGAGACCGTCGCCTCGGCACCCTGGACGGTGCCCGCGGCGGTCGGAGCGCGGACGACCGACTCCTCGTCGCCGCGCCAGGTGACGGCCACCTCGTCGGGGCGGAAGTCCGGTTCGACCGACGACGAGGCTACCTCGAGCGTGTCGCCCGCGGCGTACATCTTCGCGCCGAGGACCGCGATCATCCCGGCGTTGTCCCGCAGGAACCGGGGTTCGGGCGCGTGGAATGCGGCACCGCGCTGTTCACACATCGACGCGAGCATCTCGCGGAGGCGGGCGTTCTGTCCGACGCCCCCGCCGAGGACGAGTTCGTCCGTCCCCGTGAGCGACAGCGCCCGCTCTGCCACCTCGGTCAGCATCGCGAAGATCGTCTCCTGTAGTCCGGCGCAGACGTCTTCGACCGGGACCCCCTCGTCGACGGCGTCTTTCGCCGCGGACATAATCCCCGAAAAGGAGAAGTCCATCCCCTTGACGACGTACGGGAGGTCGTAGTAGTCGCCCTCGCGCGCCCGCGCTTCGACCTTCGGTCCACCCGGGTGCGACCAGCCGAGATGGCGCGTGAACTTGTCGATGGCGTTCCCGACGCCGGTGTCCATCGTCTCGCCGAGGATGCGGTACCGACCGTCGTGGTAGCCCAGCAGGTGCGCGTTCGCCCCCGAGGCGTTCAGACAGACGGGAGAGTCGAACCCCGCCTGGTGGCGGCCGATCTCCAGGTGGGCGACCATATGGTTCACTCCGACGAGCGGGACGCCGAGCGCCTGCGCCAGCGATCGCGCCGCGGTCCCGACGATGCGGAGACAGGGACCGAGTCCCGGTCCCCGGGAGAAGGCGACGGCGTCGACGCCGAGCGCGTCCGAGTGGTCGTCGTCCCCGGGACCGTCGTCGCTCGGCGACGCGGGCGCAGTCTCGGCGGCCCGATCGAGGATCGCCTCGACGACCTCGGGAATGGCCGTGCCCATATGTTCGGCCGCCTCGCGCGGGTGAATGCCGCCGCTATCGGGCTCGTAGGGGTCCGATTCGACGGCGACCTCGCCGGTCTCGGTGTCGTAGAGCGCCGCGCTCGCGGCCCACGCGGTCCCTTCGATTCCGACGATTCGCATCGAATCGAGAAGGCGGTGATCTGCTGTCGCTACGATCGGTTCAGGCCTCTTCGGCCTCGACCTCGGCCTCGTCGTCGGCCTCGATCTTGTTCCGTTCGAGCATGTGCTCCTGTTCGACGTCGCGGGCGTAGTCTGGGGAGTCGTAGACCTTCGCGTAGCCGACGGTCTTTCGCATCCCGAACTTCGTGTCGAGTTCGTGGACGACGACCTCGTCGGACTCCTTGTTGAGTTTCGCCGCGAGGCTGTCGCGGACGGAGAGGCGAGACGGCGTCGCGTCTTCGTGTGTGATCTCGAATCGGACGTCGGACCGGTGCAACATCGGGTTCGCGTCCTCGGAGATGATGTCGATTTCCATAGTTCAGTTGTCCTACCTTCCATCCGAAAGGAGTAAAAGGATTTCGAAGAGCCGAACGGACGACACTCCCTATGATCAGGCCTCGATGTCGAGGGCGGCGAGCGCGCCCGCGACGTCGCCGTCCATCCGTTCGATCAGCGAGCGCATCTCCGCTTTCGCCTCGTCGGTCACCTCGATCGCGGCCATCCCCTCGCCGGGCTGCCCGTAGACGACCGTCGCCCCGCGCGGGGCGACGAGCACCGCCGGGAGCGCCGCGAGGTCCTCTTCGCCGTCGACGACGATCGTGATCGGCTCCCCGTCGCGGACGGCGTCGGCCAGCGTCGAGAGCAGGCCCTTCGAGAGCGTTCCCGGCGGGTTCGCGACGTCGCGGCGGTGGTCGGGATCCGCGAGGGCCGCCCGGATCTCCGCGTCGACGGATTCGCGTTTCGTCCGGCCGTCGACGACCGCGACGGCGGGGCGGTGACCGGCCTGTCGGAGGTGGTAGGTGACGACGTCGCCGACGGCGATCACCGGCCGGCCGGCGTCGGCGAGAAGGGCGTCGGCGTCCTCGTAGACCGGTCCGAAGGGCTCTTTGAACGCGCCGCGGAGGTCCTCGGGCAGCGATAGCATCCGCTCAGCGGACCTTCAGCGCGTACCCGCCCGGCTCGGTGACGTTCATCTCTTCTGCGATCTCAGACCGCTCGGGGTGCGTGATGACGACGTAGCCCGCCCAGTCTTCGGTGAGACTGCTCGATCCGCAGTTCTCACACGCCTGCGCGTCCGGGTCGTTGATGTAGTGACACTCCCGGCAGGCGAGACGGGACTCCGCCATCTAGGTCCCCTCCGCTTCGGTCGTGGGGGTGGTGGCCTGGCGCTCCGCTTCGAGCCAGCCGTGCTTGCCGAGGCCGGGCTGCTTCGCGGTGAGGCCGATCTTCGAGTCGCGGGGGTTGCGCTCGTCGATGCTCTTCGTCACGATGCGGACGCGGACGGAGTCGCCGACGCCGAGCGTCCGGTTCGACTCTGTCGAGGCCAGCTGCTGGTTCTCGCCGTCGTAGGACAGATACTCGTCGGAGATCTGTGAGACGTGCAGCAGGCCGTCGACCGGACCGATGCCGACGAACGCACCGAACTCGACGACTTCGACGACCTCGCCGTCGACGACCTCCTGCATCGAGGGGTCGAAGGTGATGGCGTCGAACTCCGCCTCGTAGTAGACGCCGGCGCGGCCGGGGAGCACCGTCCCCTCGCCGATGTCGAGGACGTCGACGACGCTGACGACGCTGCCGACCTCCTCGTCCATCCGACCTTCGAGTTTGTCCTGCAGGAGTCGCTTGACCCGCTGTGGCGTCACGTCCGCGAGGTGCTCTGGCGGCACCTCCACTGTGTCCTTGAGTCGTACCCGTTTGTACATACGTTATGGTTCTGTTATTTCCAATGCGTTTCGCCCCCTTAAACCGATTACGCGAATCCCGCGTTCGAGCAACCGGTCGCGGAGCGGTCTATCGTTCGTGAGGACGTAATCGCCCTCCTGTGCCGCGAGTTCGACCACCGCGTCGTCGGCGTACGACTGGCCCGTCTCGACGACGCGACACCGCGAGACGAGGTCGCGACCCACGCTCGCGGCCGTCGCTTCGGCGCCGTTGCCGGCCTCGCTGAGTTTCTCCAGTTCGGCGACGACCGCGCGCGGGACGGCCAGGTCGGCGTCCGCCCCGACGAGGCGTTCGAGCTCGTCGAAGACGCGGACGTCGAGTTCGACCGGCATCATCAGCGCGTTCGTATCCAGGATCACGGTTGTCATCTCCTCTCGTCTCGTGGGGGTGGGGAGGTCGACCTCGCGCTCGTCACTGCAGCGTTCCGATCCCGATGAGTCGCCAGCGCGCGCCGACCCGTCGGTTGATCGCGATCTTCGCGCCGGACTCTGCACAGACGGGACGCTTCAGCGCCACCTCGGCCTCGCCGGTCCGCGCGCTCGTGACCGAGCCGACGGTGGTCGCGGTGCCGACGGTGAGCATCAGCGGTTCGCCGGTCGAGATCTCCTCGACCGAGCCCTCGTCCTCGCCGACGATCCGGTCGAGCAGTTCGACGTCCATCGTGAACTGTTCGTGGGTCGGCGGGAGCGTGCCGGGCTCGCCCGCGATCTGTCCGGCGAGCGCGTCGCCCTTGGTGAGGCTCGGGTCCAGTCCCGTCCCCACGCCGCAGAGCCCGCCGGGGCGGACCTCCTCGACGGTCCGGCTGCCCGCCTGCAGCGAGCGGACCTCCGTCGTGATGGGCTGCCACTCCGTCTGGCCGCCCTCTTCGACCTCGCGGCCGGGACGGAGTTCGATCTCTTCGCCCACCGTGAGTCTCCCCTGTGCGACCGACCCGCCGACGACGCCGCCGGCGAGGTCTTCCCACGTCGTGCCGGGGCGGTTGATGTCGAACGAGCGCGCCGCATACAGCCGCGGCGGCTTGGTCTCGTCGCGATCGGGGGTCGGAATCTCCCGCTCGATGGCGTCGATCAGGAGGTCGATGTTCACTTCCTGCTGTGCGCTGACGGGGACGATCGGCGCGTCCGCCGCGACGGTCCCCTCGACGAACTCCCGGATCTGCTCGTGGGACTCGACCGCGCGGTCGCGGTCGACCAGATCGATCTTGTTCTGGGCGATGACGATGTTGTCGATCCCGATGATGTCCAGTGCCATCAGGTGTTCTTCGGTCTGGGCCTGCGGGACGTCCTCGGTCGCGCTCACGACGAGCACGGCGCCGTCCATGATGGCCGCACCGGACAGCATCGTCGCCATCAGCGTCTCGTGGCCCGGCGCGTCGACGAACGAGACCGTCCGAATCGGCTCGGTCTCTTCGCCCTCGGGGCCGGTCTCTTCGACCGTGTAGCACTCCGGCGGGTCGACGCCGGGTACCTTCCGGAACGTGGCGTCGGCGTAGCCGAGGCGGATCGAGATGCCGCGCTTCATCTCCTCGGAGTGCTGGTCCGTCCACGATCCGGACAGCGCCTGCACGAGGGTCGTCTTCCCGTGGTCGACGTGCCCGACGAGCCCGATGTTCACCTCCGGTTGCTGTGTTTGTTGTGTCACCATTGACCTCCTAGAGAGTAATCTTGGGTTGAGTTCGCCCCGAGCGACTGATAAAGTTGCTGTTCTCCGCTCGATATCAGTCGGAAAGCGCCCGTTCCAGGCTCGTCGCCACCGAACGCGCCTTCGCCGCGACCGCTTCGGGGACGTTCCCCGCCGCGACCGACGCGTCGAGTTCGTCGTCGTCGACCCGCTCTACCGGCCCGTCCGGACGCTTCACCACGTCGACGTGGAGATCGATATACCGGATCGCATCGGGGAAGCACTCGACGGGGGTACAGACGTTGACGTAGGTCCCCTTCGGCTCTCGGTCGGCGCCGCGGTAGACGGTGGGATACCACCAGCGCCCCTCGCGGACCTTCGTGACCGCGGTGTCGCCCGCCTCGCGCGGCGTCCCGAGCGCGTCGTAGGTGCCGCCGCCCGAGAGCGTGCGCGTCACCTCGACGGTCCCGTCGGCGCCCCGGTCGGTGACGTCGCCCTCGCCGAGCGAGAACGCGCGCCCGTCTGGCTTGCCGTGCCGGATCGAGACCACGTCGCCTTCGGTCGGGCCGCACTGTCGGGTCACCACGTCGAACGGGAAGTCGCTCTCGCCGCCGTCGTCGGGTTCCGCCCCGCAGAGCGCCTCCGCGAGATCGACGCCCGCGCTCGCGGTCTCGCTTCCCGCCTTCGTCCGGTGGTGGCCGGGCATCGTCGGCGACACCGTCCGTCGGACCTCGTCGAGCGCGAAGCGCGTCTCGCGCCCGAACCAGCGCCACCGGCCGGCCGCGGGCGCCGCGCGCCGTCCGGTCTCACTCTCGGACGCGTCCGTCGTGGCGGCCCCGTCGTTCGTGACGCTCGCGTCCTCGTCTCCGAGCGCGGCTTCGAGCGCCTCCGCGCGGTCGATCGCCCGTTCGAGCGCGGCTTCGAGCGCGTCCATCCCGGCACGCGTGGCCGCGTGCGCCCAAACGATCCCCCAGTCGTCGGGCGGCGTCGCCGAGAGCAGGTCCGTCATCCCGGCGAGTTCGCGCCCCGCGGCGTCGTCGCGCGTGTCGACGGTCGTTCCCTCGCGGCCCCACACCAGGGTCGCGAGTCCGCCGTCGGCGTGGATGGCGGTCCCGAGTTCCGGCCGCCGGTCGGCCCACGGCGGCGCGCTCTCGCGCACCTGCACCCGCAGCACGTCGCCGACGTCGACGTAGCCGTCCGACTCGCTGTAGGGGAGGTACCCCTCGCGCTCGCCGAGGTCGCAGATCGCGCCGGAGCCTCCCGTCTCTGTCACCGCCGCGTCGAAGACCGCGCCCGCCGGCGCCGGGTCGTCCCAGCCGAAGCTGTCGCGGCCGAGACGGCCGGAGTCGTCCTCTCCTTTCCCGCCGGCCCGGAGTTCGGCGTCGACCGCCCCGACGGCGTCGGCGTCGCCGTGGATCCCGACTCCCTGGCGGTCGTCGGTCGTCGCGACCGTCGCCTCGTGGTTCCCGTCGGCGAACTCCGCGTCGAACCGCTCGCGGATCGGCTCGGAGGCCTGCACGACGTCGTGGCCGGCCTCGAGCAGCAACCGCGTGACGGCGGTCGCGTAGATCCCCCGGACCCGGACGCGAGCGGTGGGTGTGTCGTCAGTCATCGTCTGTGGGGGACGGCGTCCGTCTCACAGCGCGTCCTCGCGGTGGGCGAACCGGACGCGGTCGTTGACGGTCGGACCGAGCGTGAGTTCGACGACCGCGTCCGAGAGCACGCGGCCGTCTTCGACCGGCACGCCCCAGGTGTCGAAGCGGAGGTACCCCCGGAGGTCGCTGCCGTGGGTGAACAGGTCGACGAACTCGACGTCGTGTTCCTGGATGTCGCCGCTGCTGTGGGCCATCTCCATATCCGAGTAGACGACGTCGCGGGCGAAGAACTCCCGGAGGTCCGCGGCGTCGCGTTCGACCGCCTCCGAGACGAGCTGGGAGGCCTCACGGATGTCCTCCCGCGTGAGTCCGATCTCCCGCAGTGCGGCCTGGGTTCGCTGGTCGAAGTGCATCCTGTGCGCCGCTACGACCCGGCGGCTCTTGAGAGTGATTACTTTCGTATCGTTCCACTACCTGCGGCTCCGGCCGTCCGAAAGCCTTTGAGAGCGGGGAGCGAATCCGGGATCGATGCAGGACAGACAGGATCCGATCGAAGCGGCGTCGGACGGGTCGATGGACCTCTACGACGTGGCGACGTGGGAGGTCAGGACGCCGACCGACAGGCTCGCGGCGGTCGTCTGGCGCGTCGCCGCCAGTTCGGCCCGCATCGCGGTGGTGCTGGTCGCGCTTCTCTTGCTCCTCGGGATCGGCGGTCTCGCCGCGCTGACCGACCCGCAGACGGGACTGCTCACGATCCTCTCGGCCGTCCCGGCGCTCGGTCTCGCCGCCTACGTCTACTCCACGGACGTGACGTCGAGCGAACCGCTCTCGCTCCTCGTCGCGACGTTCCTCCTCGGCGTCCTCACGGCGAACTTCGCGGCCGTTCTCAACAGCCTCCTCAAGCCGTACTTCCAGGTGCTCGGGTTCGTCGGATCGATCCTCTTTTTCTATCTCATCGTCGGCCCGGTCGAAGAGACCGTGAAGCTCCTCGCGGTCCGGCTGTACGCCTACACCGACGAGCGGTTCGACGCCGTCCTCGACGGCGCGGTCTACGGCGCGATGGCGGGGCTCGGCTTCGCCGTCATCGAGAACGCGCTCTACATTATGCGGCAGATCCCCGACACCGGACTGGATATAGGCCTCGGGATCATCGGCGTCGGCGGCGGAATCACCGCCGTCCGGGCGCTGGCCGGTCCGGGACACGTCATCTACTCGGCGATCGCCGGCTACTACCTCGGTCTCGCGAAGTACAACCCCGGCAAGCGCGGTCCGATCGTCGTGAAGGGGATCCTGCTCGCGGCGTTCGTCCACGGGACCTACAACACGACCGTCGGCATCGGCTCGGCGATCATCTCGGCTGTCACCGGGCTGTCGGGGCTCGCGCCGTTCCTGGTCTATGTGGTCATCTACGACGGGGTCTTCGGGCTCTTTCTGCTCCGGAAGATCCAGAAGTACCGGGACCGCTACCGCGAGGCGCACGCCGCGCCGGCCGACGAGTCCGACTTCGAGTCGGAGCTGACCGAGTTCGAGTGATCTCATACTGTGGACCGGTGATCACCACCCCCGTTCATACTGACGGTTGTAACTATAGTAGCGTTTGCAACTGATAGTGATTATCGCAACTGTGCATAGATCCTCGCCGTACCGTCCGGCGAGAAGTCTATCAAGACTTGCGATAATCACTATGAGTACTCATCCGATCGCACGACTGCGTGTGATCGATGAGTGAAGACTTGCAAACGCTACTATATGTACCGGTGCTCGCCGACACGGGGCGGCGAGCACCGCTAAGAGACGACAACCGTCATATCACGGCGACCGCCGGCAAACAGTGAGACTGGTCAGTATGAGCCCCGGCGGCGACCAGTTCGAAGCGCTTTTAGGTCGTATCGGCGTTCATCCGCACAAGTAACTATGTCCGACAAACCGGCCTCCATGTACCGGGAACTGTCGAAACCGTCCTACACGCGGCGGGAGTACGTCACGGGGATTCCCGGCTCGAAGATCGCACAGCACAATATGGGCAACCTCCAGACCGGCCCGCAGGACTACCCGGTCCACATCAGCCTCCGGCTGGAGGAGGAGTGTCAGGTCCGTCACGGTTCCCTGGAGTCCGCGCGGCTGTCGGCGAACCGCGTGATGCTCAAGGAGGTCGGCCAGGAGAACTACAAGATGGTCCTCCGGAAGTTCCCCCACCAGATCCTGCGCGAGAACAAGCAGGCGACGGGGGCCGGCGCGGACCGCGTCTCCGACGGGATGCGACAGGCGTTCGGCAAGCCCGTCGGCACCGCCGCGCGCGTCCAGGCCAACGAGCGCGTCTTCACCGTCTACTGCGACCCCGAGGACGCCGACGTCGCGAAGGACGCGCTCCGGCGCGCGTACAACAAGATGTCGCCGCCGTGCCGCATCGACGTCGAGAAGGGCGAGAAGCTCCTCATCTCCTGATACTGTCGATTCCGTCTTCGTCGACCGGTTCCAGGGGGACGAACTCCAGGTCGCGTTCGGCCAGCAGCGACCGCGCCCGGTCGGTCACCGAGGGCGCGACGAGGATGCCGCGCACGCCCTCGTCGGGGAACTCCTCGTCGACCGCCTCGACGTACCGCTGGAGCTGACCGGCCGCGGCGGGACCGACGCGCCGCCGTTTCAGCTCGACGACTACCGGTCGCTCCGCGTCGTCGCGTCCGAAGACGTCCACCGGTCCGGCGGCCGTCTCTCGCTCTGTCGCCTCTGGGACGAATCCGGCTTCCACGAGGTCGGGATCGTCGAGGATCCGGCGGCGCAGGTCCGCCTCGCTTCCGGTGAGCGTCAGGTCGCTCCGATCGTTCACCTCGTAGGCGGCCACCTGTTCGAGACGCAGGAACGCGACGTCGAGCCGCTCGTCCGGCGAGGACCGTTCGCTCCGGAGCCTGAGACGACCGTCGCGGACGCTGGCGTGGTGGGTACACCCCGGCGGCTGCCAGTTCACCGGCGTGCGCTTTTCGTCGGTGTGGACGAGGACGGTACCGTCGGGCTTGCAGATCACGAGCCGGTCGCCCGGGCCGAGGCTTGAGGCCGCCCGGCCGTCGTACTCGACGGTGCACCGCCCGAACACCGTCACCATCCGGCCGTCGTCGAACGCGGATTCGAGGAGGCCCAGCGCGTCCCGGTGGGCCGGACGGTGGAGGGTCGTGGCCGCCATTCCTCTCCGTCGCTTGGTGCTCGCCGGGTAAAAGCGGCGCGTCCGCGATCGTCGCTTGGACAGCGGCCGTCCATGATCATCGCGCTCTCGGTGCCGCGCCGGCCTACCCGTCTTCTTCGTCGCTGCTCGCTTCGGCCCGATCGATAGCTTCCGCCAGCGTTTCGAGGTCGTCTTCGAGGCCGTCGGGGAACTGATCGCGTTCGAAATAGAGGAGTTCCACCCCGACGACGAGCGCGGCGATGAGCAGGACCATCCAGAAGGTGTTCGGTTCGCGGTGATAGAGGTTCCAGAACATCACCGGTGCGAACACGAACGTCCCGACCGCGCCGACGGCGGGCGGGATCGGATTGATCGCTTCGTGATCTCGATGCTGGACGGCGAGGACGCTCATCGAGCCGAAGACCACGATGAACGCCAGCGACGCGAAGGACGTGATCGCTTTGAGACTCCCCCACGCGGTGAACGCGGCGGTGATCGCTCCGAGGATGACGATGGTCTTTTCTGGAACGCCGTCGGTCTCTGTGCTTCCGAACTGGTCCGGCAGGAGGTCCGCACTGAGCATCCCTTTCGCGAAGTGGGCGCTCGAAAACAGGGTGGCGTTGATCGCGCTCCCGGTAGAGAACAGCGCGGACAGCGAGACGATGAAGAACCCGAGTTCGGAGAGCCCGACGTAGCCGAGCATCGCCGACGCGGCGTCGGCGAGGGCGACGTGCGGGTGCGTCTGAATGGCGCGGGGCGCGAGATTCGTCGTGACGACGGCGACCATCACATAGATCGCGACGGCCGCGGGAATGGAGAGATACACCGCTCTCGGAATCGTCTCCAGGGGGTCTTCGATGCTCTCTTGGTCGTAGAACAGCAGCTGCCAGCCCTGGAAGGCGACGAAGGCGATCGCGGCCGCGACGAGCGGCGTCACACCTCTTATTTGACTGAGACCGAGCTTCGTCGGTTGGCTCGCGATCGGAACCAGATAGAACAGCCCCCAGACGCCGAACGCGACCAGGATGCCGACCTTCGCGGCGACGAGCACGTTCTCCGCGGAGCCGGTGACGCGGGCCCCGGCGACGTTCAGGACCACGAACAGGACCACCGCGAGGACGGAGACGATCGGCCGGAGCGGGACCCCCGCGGCGGCGGGTGGGATCATATTGAACCCGATCGTGAACTCCGCGAACGCGAACGCGTACATCGCCATCGAGCCGATGTAGCCGAAGAGCAGGGACCAGCCGACCATCCCGGCGACGGTGGCGTTCCCGACGAACTCCTGGACGAACGAGACCGATCCGCCGCGCGTCTCGCCGATCTCGTTGAGCTTGTTGTACGAGTAGCTGGCACAGATCGCCACGACGCCCGCGGCGACGAAGCCGAACCACGTCGCGAACATCGCGACCTTGGCAACCACGCCCAGGACGGCGTAGATCCCGCCGCCGATCATCCCGCCCAGGGCCATCGAGACACATTCTCTGAGACCGAATCGACCTGACATCGTCTTATTTCTCGAAAATCGTCGTCGTCTCTCCCTTCGAGGCGCCGAATCGGGACCCCCAGAGGAGGGTGGCTATCGCGAGGAAGACCACGAGCGCCGACGTGACGACCGTGCTCCAGAAGAAGACAGTCCCGGGCGTGTGCGCGAGTAGTACCCCGCTCAGCAGGAGGACGCCGAGGACGAGGATGAACCAGAGCGACGCGAGCTTCGTCTCCGGTTCCCGGTGCAGCTGCAGTATGTACCCCGCCGCGAGGGCCGCGATACTCCCGCCGACGACGATGTGGGTGAGTTCGAATTCCGCGCTGGAGAGGACGAACGGAGCGACGGCGATCCAGACTCCGAGAACAGCCAGGACCGCGGCGAGGCGTTTGCCGACGGTGGCATAGCGTTCGGGCGTAGTCATTCTGTCTGTTGTTCCGCATACCTTCCCCGCGGGTGCGGCGTGACCTCCTCCACGGCCTGAAGGCCGTGGCATCCGGCCACCGGATGACCGGCCT
>JBDGUP010000079.1:0-11822 GCA_042215815.1 Haloquadratum sp.
GGTCCCGTCCCGGTATATATACTGTCGGACGAACGTCCTGATACTGTCGGACAGAAGTTCGTGAATCAGATCGGCACCTCGGGGTGCCGAGACGCGTCACATCGTTCTGTCCGACAGTATGATACTCCTGGGTATCCCCCGGAGGGGGTACGAGCGTATCAACGGTTTCGTCCGACAGTAGAGTTGCAACCGTCATTATCACGCGTCGGTGCTCCGCGTGACGACGAGCGCGGGACCGCCGGCGTCGCCGGCCGCAGACGCCGGCGTCCGCACCAGTGCGATCTCGATCGCGCGCCGGCCGGCCCCGCGCAGCACCACGGGACCGTCCGGGGTCCGGACCGGCACCGGAAGCGAGAGTCCGCGGAGTCGCGTCGGCGCCGACGCGGTGGCGTAGGCGAGGACCGATCGGTTGCCCGGGCCGCCCGGTCGACCGCCGACGGCGACGAACCGGGTCCGCGCGACCGTCAGCGAGGCCCGCGGGATCGCGACCTCGATACGGCGGGTCGCCGCCAGTTCGCGCGTCCGCGTCGCGTCCTCGGTCGACGCGAGCGTCCGGCCCGCCCGCTCGATCCGCTCGACGGTCCCCTCGGTCACCGCGTCGACCCGCGTCGCCCGCGCGTCGTCGACTGCCGGGGCGACGGCCGCGAGCGTCGCCACCGTGAGTACGGCGGCGACGACCACCCGGATCACCGGAACGCGCCGCAGAGCCGCGACGCGAGCGACGCCCGGTCCCGTTCGTCGGCGTCGGCCCCCGGATCGGACGCCGCCGGCGTGAACTCTCGATCCGCGAGCGCGTCGGGGTCGGTCGCGAGTCCGTCGATGGCGTCCGTCCGCGCGTCGTCGCCGTCCGGCACCGTAGCGTCGCGTCCGATCGACGCCTCGAGAGCTTCGACCTTCGCGAGCGCGATCGACGCGCGCCGGTCGACGGACCGGTCGATCGCGTCGACACCGCCGAGCAGCCCCCGGATCGATTCGAGTTCGGCCTCGACGGCCGTCTGTCGGCGTTCGAGGGTTGCGAGTCGCTCTTCGACGTCTTCGGGGGGCGACTCGCCGTCATCCTGTCGGACAGTATCAGAAGGCGCGGTCTCGGCCCGGTCTGGATGGTTCGGCATAGGGGGCGTGGTCGCGGTATGGCTTGTAAAGTATCGGGTCGGACTGCCACCGGTCAGGAGTCGGGGTCCCGTCGCGGGCGAACGTTGAAGTCCGCCTCGGTCACAGTGTCCCCTATGAAGACCGTCCTGATCGGCGTCGGCCAGGCCGGTGGGAAGCTCACCCGCGAACTGGTCGAGTACGACGAGCGGATGGGGTTCGGCGCCGTCCGCGGCGCGCTCGCGGTCAACACCGCGAAGGCCGACCTGCAGGATCTCCCCTTCGAGACCGTACTCGTCGGACAGGACCGCGTGAAGGGCCACGGCGTCGGGGGCGACAACGAACTCGGCACCGAAGTGATGCAGTCGGACAGCCAGGAGGTGCTCTCTGCGCTCGACGGCCGCATCACCGCCGGGACCGAGTCGATCTTCGTGATCGCGGGGCTCGGCGGCGGGACCGGCAGCGGCGGCGCGCCCGTCCTCGCGAAGGCACTCAAGCGGATCTACGACGTCCCCGTCTACGGGCTGGGCATCCTCCCCGGCCGCGACGAGGGGGCGATGTACCAGGTCAACGCCGGCCGGTCGCTGAAGACGTTCGCCCGCGAGGCCGACGCGCTCCTCCTCGTCGACAACGACGCCTTCCGGTCGTCGGGCGAGAGCATCACCGAGGGCTTCGACGCGATCAACGAGGCGATCGCGACGCGCGTCGGTCTCCTCTTGGCCGCCGGCGAGGCGGTCGAAGGCGTCGCCGAGAGCGTCGTCGACTCCTCGGAGATCATCAACACGCTCCGCACCGGCGGGATCGCCGCGCTCGGCTACGCCTCTGCGGAGGCGGCCACAGACCCCGAAGAGAACATCAACACCGTGATGAGCGTCACCCGGCGCGCCCTCCTCTCCGGTTCGAGCCTCCCGGACGCGACAGACGCCGACGCCGCGCTCGTCGTCGTCGCCGGCGATTCCGACCGCATCCCGCGGAAGGGCGTCGAGCGGGCCCGAAGCTGGGTCGAAGAAGAGACCGGCAGCCTGCAGGTCCGCGGCGGCGACTTCCCGCTGTCGAGCGACCGCCTCGCCTCCCTGATCCTGCTGGGGGGTGTCGAGCGCTCCGACCGCCTGGAGACGTTTATGCAGCGGGCCGAGGAGGCACAGGCCGCCGACGAACGCGGCGCCGCCGGCGGCGACCCGGCCGATCAGTGGGCGAACGACGACCTCGACGACCTGCTGTAGGCGGAAACCCGGACGCTTTGCTCACTCGATCGCACGACGGTATGCGATCGGATGTGCAATCAGTTGCAAACGCTACGATATCACTGCTTGAGCAGGCTCGCACCGTCGAACTCGGTCCGGGAGTACTCGACGTCCAGCAGGTCGAGAATCGTCGGTGCGATGTCGTAGAGGTCCGGGGTGACGCCCTCGATTTCGACCTCCGGGTCGTCGACGAACAGGGCGGCGTCGTCGAAGCTGTGCATCCCGTTCCGCGGCCCGGTGTCGAACACCTCGTCGTGGCCCGTGAACCCCGACTTGAGGTCGAAGCCGTGGTTCGGGACGACGACGAGGTCCGGCGCGATGTCGTCGTGGTCGCCGCGGAACGCGTCTTCCTTCTCGACGACGCGGTCCGCTACCTTCCGACCGTTCGGCCCCTCGAGGGATTCGAGCATCGACGTGAGTTCTGCGCGCGTCTCCTCGTATTCGTCTTGGGGGACGCTGCCGCGCGGCTCGCGCCCCTCGAGGTTGATGTAGAAGCGACCGGGGATGAGCGAGTACGCGCGCGTCTCGTCGGCGATGTCGCCGAGTTCCTCGTGGTCGTCGTCCGCGTAGGAGAGCCAGCCCTCCTCTTCGAGCCAGGCGTTGCAGTGGACCTCGTACTCGAGCGAGGTGAACCCGTGATCGGAGGCGACCACGAGGGTGACGTCCTCCGGGAGCGACTCGCGGATCTCGCCGACGTACTCGTCGACCTTCTCGTAGAACTCGAAGAACGCCGCCTCGTTTTCGCCCTCTTGCTCGTAGTCTCTGAAGAGGAAGTGGTTCACCCGGTCGGTCGTCATAAAGACGCCGAAAAAGAGGTCCCAGTCGTCGCGGTCCAGCACCCGTGAGAACGCCTCGTACCGCCGGTCAAGCGTCTCGTGGGCGTTCTCGATGAAGTCGGACTTGTCCGCGTCGTGGCCGAGTTTGGCGTTGACGTCGATCCGGTAGTTCAGTTCCTCGAGTTCGTCGCGGAACTCGTCGGGGTGGGCGGCCTTGTCGACGCCGGGCGAGAGGAACCCCGAGACCATCCGCTGGACGTTCCGCTGCGGCGGGAAGGTCACCGGGACGTTCATCACGCTGGCCTGCCGGCCGGCGTCGGTCACGCGGTCCCACAGCCGGGTCGCCTGGACGTCTCGCCCCATCGGCACGTAGGTGTCGTAGGACCCGTTCTCGCGGTCCTGGAAGCCGTACACCCCGGTCTCGCCGGGGTTCACGCCCGTCGTGAGCGAGGGCCAGCAGGCCGACGACTCCGGCGGGACGATGCTCTCTATCGCGCCCGCGCTGCCCTCGTCGGCGAGGGCGGCGAAGTTCGGAAACCTGTCGGGGTGCTCCGACAGCAAGCTGTAGGGCACCCCGTCGATACCGACGAAAGCGACGCGCGGCTGGTCGTTGCCGCGCAGTCGGTCGAACAGTCCCATACCGTCCGTATTCCCCGCTGAGCCATAAGAAGTTTCGTCTCCGTCCGAAGTCTGCCGGCGTCGCTGACGGGGCTGGCCTCGGGGGATCCGCACCGCCGACGCGTCGCGTCGGACCCCCCGGCGACGGCGAAGGAGCGAAGTGTTCGGCGCGCCAATCGGGAGTGAAGCCGTGAAGGAGTTCGAGCGAAAGCAGCTGTTGGAGCGCATCAACCGCGAGGCGGCCACCGTGGGCGTCGACATCCCCGACGCGATCGACGTCCAGGGCGACGAGGTCGAACTCCGGGATTTCGTCTTCGAGATCAAGCGCCGCGACACGATCCCCGCGAGCGAGCAGGACCGGGTCGACCGGGCGAAGAAGAACCTCCGGCGCGAGCGCCGCGAGCGCCTCCAGGAGCTCGAATCGGGGGACATCCCCTACGATCGGGGCGAGCGCCTCGCCGAGAGCATCATCGGTATCGATCGGGCGCTGAACGCGCTGGAGCAGCTCCAGCCGGTCGATCTCGAACAGGAGGCCGACGTGCAGGAGGCGGCCGACCAGAAGCGCTGGATGTCCTTCCTGAAGCAGGCGTTGGGACACGAAGACGGCGGCCGGACGACGGGGAGCCGGCCGTGAGCCGGAACGCCGAGGTGGCCCGCCAGCTCGAAGCGCTCGCCGATCTCCTCGAAGCCGACGGCGTCGAGTACAAGCCGACCGTCTACCGGCGGGCCGCCCAGAACGTCCGCGAGTACCCCGAGCCGATCGAATCCCTGGCGGCCGACGGCGCGTCGGCCCTCGAAGAGATCGACGGCGTCGGCGACGCGATCGCCTCGAAGGTGGTCGAGTACCTCGAGAGCGGGGAGATCGGCGAACTCGAAGACCTCCGCGAGAGGTACCCGATCGAGATGGAAGCGCTCACGCGCGTCGAGGGCGTCGGCCCGAAGACGGCCGGAAAGCTCTACGAGGCGCTCGGAATCACCACGCTCGACGAACTGGCGGCGGCCGCCGACGCGGGAGAGATCCGAGAGGTGACTGGCTTCGGTCCGAAGACCGAACAGAACATCCGCGAGAACGTCGCGTTCGCGCGGCAGGCCCGAGAGCGCGAGCGGCTCGGCGACGTGCGCCCGCTCGCCGACGACGCCCTCGCGTACCTGCGGGCGGTCGACGCCGCAGAACGGGTCGAGGTCGCGGGGTCGATCCGCCGATGGAAGGACACCGTCGGCGACGTGGACGTCCTCGTGGCCAGCGACGCGGGCGAGGCAGTCGTCGACGCGTTCGTCGACTGGCCGCCCGTCGGCGACGTCATCGAGGCGGGCGGGTCGAAGGCCGGCGTCCGCGTCGACGACATCCGGGTCGACCTCCGCGTCGTCGTCCCCGAGGAGTTCGGGGCGGCGCTGCAGTACTTCACCGGCAGCACGGACCACAACGTGGCGCTCCGGAACCTCGCGATCGAGCGGGACCGCAAGATGAACGAGTACGGCGTCTTCGAGGTCGCAGACGTCGACGATCCGGACGCGGGCCAGCGCGTCGGAACGCGGGTCGCCGGGGGGACCGAAGCCTCGATGTACGCGGCGCTGGATCTGCCGTTCGTCCCGCCGGAACTCCGGCGGGGAACCGGCGAGATCGACGCCGCGCGCGAGGGGGCGCTCCCCGATCTCATCGAGGAGGGCGACGTCCGCGGCGACCTCCATACGCACACCGAGTGGTCCGACGGTCGGGCGTCGATCGCGGAGATGGCCGCGGCGGCCGCAGCGCGCGGCTACGACTACTACGCCGTCACGGACCACGCGACGGGACCGGGGATGGTCGGCGGCGTCGGTCTCGACGACGACGGGTTGCGAGAGCAGATGGACGCGGTCGACGACGCCCGGGGCGAACTCGACGCGGACCTCACGCTCCTGCACGGGGTCGAGACGAACATCGACGCCGACGGCGGACTCTCGACCGACGACGCTCTCCTCGAGGCGCTCGACGTCGTCGTCGCGTCGCCGCACGCCGCGCTCGATCAGGACCGCGAGGCGGCGACCGATCGGCTCGTCCGGGCCGCAGAGCACCCGAGCGTCGACGTTCTCGGTCATCCGACGGGACGGCTGATCAACGAACGCGCGGGGCTGGACCTCGACGTCGCCCGGATCGCCGCGGCCGCCGCGGACGCCGGGACCGCACTGGAGATCAACGCCGACCCCGCGCGGCTGGACCTCCGTGGCGAACAGGTCCGCACGGCCATCGACGAAGGGGCGACCATCGTCAGCAACACCGACGGACACGCGCCGGGCGCGCTCGAGTACGTCCGCTACGGGGTGCACACGGCGCGCCGCGGGTGGTGCGAGCGGTGCGACGTACTGAACGCGAGAGACGTCGACGCGGTACGGTCGTTCCTGCACTGACAGCGATGACAGACTCCGCTCCGACTCCCGAGCGATTCCTCGTCGACGCGATGCTCGGCAAGCTGACGACGTACCTGCGGATGTGCGGCTACGATACGGAGTACGTCCTCGACGTCGACGGCGAGTGGGGCAGAACGCCGGGACACGACCCGACCGACGACGAGATTCTCGCCCGCGTGCGCGCCTCGGAACGGACGCTCCTCACTCGCGACAGCGACCTGGCGTCGCGGGCCGACGACGCCGTCCTCCTGTCTTCGCGGGACGTGCGCGACCAGCTCCGAGAGGTCCGCGACGCCGGCTACTCGCTCTCACTCGCCGATCCGCCGACGCGCTGTGGCGCGTGTAACGGCGAACTCCGGCCGGTCGATTCCGACGAGCCGCTGCCGGCGTACGCGCCCGATCCCGCCGAGACGGACTGCTGGCGTTGTCTGGCCTGCGGTCAGGCGTTCTGGAAGGGGAGTCACTGGGACGACGTGGCGGCGACGCTGGCGGGACTATAAGACTGCAGCTACACTGTCGGACGAACGTCCTGCTACTCCTGGGAATCCCCCGGAGGGGGACGAGAGTATCATACTGTCGGACAGACGTTCGTGAATCAGATCGGCCCTCGGGGTGCCGAGACGCTTCACAGCGTTCTGTCCGACCGTATCAACGGTTTCGTCCGACAGTTACGACCGCTGCGTCCGCGAGGACCACCGCTCGCAGGGGTCCATATCGTCCATCAGTTCCTCGTGGGCGCCGCAGTAGGGCTGGATCCCGGACTCCGTGCGAACGTACTCGAAGTGAGCGCAGTTCCCGCAGTACGCGTCGGCGACGTCCGCGGGCGTCGCCGACGACTCGTCGTCGCTGCCGGACGCCGGCCCGTTTCCGGTCTCGTTCGTCTGCGCGGTCGACGGGGTCGACGACGCGGCCTGATTCGCCCCGTCGAGCGGCGACGAGATCGACTCGGCGTCGGTTCCGCCGTCCGAGGCCGCCCCGGCGCGGCCGTCGCCCCGGCCGCCGGTCTGCGTCTCGACCTCGCCGTCGGGCGTGCCGCCGAAGAGACCGATCCCGCCGGACCCGCCGCGGGAGCGCTCGACGGGGACGTACTTCGTCTCGCTCGTGCGGGTGACGTTGACCGTGGCCGTGCCGCCGGGGTCGTTCCGCGTCTTGAAGTTCGCCACGCCGACGAAGAGACACCAGAAGGTGATGATCGCCCCGACGAAGTAGACGCCGAGGGTCATGAGCGTCAGGTTCGGCTTGCCGGCGCCGCAGAGCGATCCCGACCACCGACAGGGGTACGCGTACGTGAAGAGCGCGACGCCCATCACGGCGACGCCGGCGCCGACGACCGCCGCCGCCTTCGTGAGCCGCCCCGACGGCAAGACGGCGAAGATGCCGAGGAACACCGCGGGGACCCCGACGCCCGCGAGGACGCCCCCGAGTTGGCGTTTCGCGGTCAGCGCGGCCGGCTCGGTCCCATAGAGGACGTCGGTCGTGGCGAGGACCATCCCCGCGACGACCAACAGCGACCCGGCGAGGAAAAGCACCAGTCCGAACAGCAGTCGCCGGAGGCTCGCTCCCCGCTGCTTCTTTCCGTATACCTCCGAGAGACTGGTCATAGGTGCCCTTCGAGGCCCCGGCACAAAACGATGCGTCAGACGGACGCACGACGACCGGTGTTCCGCCGCGGGACCGCCGTATCCGACTCCAGAACGTGTCGAAGGGATTATTGCCGGGGGTCAGAAAGGGTGGAATATGGCAGACGAAGCGGAATCCGAGGGCCCCGTCGTCGAGTTGGGCGAGGAGACGCCCGTCGAGGGCCAACCGCTGGCCCGCGTCGCCGCGCGGCTCACGTGGCCGCACGAGCTGAGCCGGATCGAAGCCCAGGAGGGCGACAGCGTCATCCGGACCCCGTCGGGACCGCAGACGCTCTCGGACGTGCTCGAATCGGTCGACGAGACGTACGTCGACTCCCGGCAGACGTTCGTATCGCTCGTCAGGGGCGTCGTCGGCGACGGTCCCGTCGAGACGGAGTAGGCCCCCGCCTCCGCGACGGTGTCCGTCCACGCGCGCCTCCGCGACGCCGCTGCCGGCTCCACCTGGCTCCAGCGGTCGCTGCTTTTCGGGCTCGCGCTCTCTGCGGTCTGGGGCTGGTGGCGGGTTCCGCCCGCAGATCTCACGGCGCGCGTGGTCCGCGACGCCATCGTCTTTCTCGCCGTTCCGGCGGCGCTCGCGGTGACGCACGGTCGCGACCTCGGGTATCGCGTCGACCGGCGCGCCCTCCGGAACACGCTCGTGCTGGCGGCGTTCGTCCTGCCGTTCTATCTCGTCGGGTCGTCGCTGCCGAGCGTCCGCGCGTACTATCCGATGTGGGAGACCTCGACCGCGCTCTCGGACTTCCTGCCGCACGCCCTCGGCCAATTGCTCGTCGTCGTCGCCGCCGAGACGTACTACCGCGGCCTCCTCTGTGTCGGGGTGAGCGAAGAGTTCGGGTTCAAGAGCGTCTTCATCAGCCCCGTCGTGTACGCGTTTCACCACGTCGGCAAGCCCCCGATCGAACTGCTGCTGTCGGGGCCGACGGACGTCCTCTTCGGTGCCGTCGACTACGACAGCCGGTCGCTGCTCCCTTCGATCGTCGCGCACGGACTGGGGTTGACGCTGCTCGATTGGCTCGTGCTGCACGACCCGATCGTTCCGACGCGGGACGCGCTCGCGCTGTTGCGGTGGCTCCCCGTCCCGCTCTGATACTGTCTCTTGTCATACTGTCGGACAGAACGATGTGACGCGTCTCGGCACCCTCCGAGGTGCCGAACTGATTCACGAACGTCTGTCCGACAGTATCAGTCCGTGCCGCTGGTTCGCCGGAACGGGGTGGCGAACCACCGGTACACAGTGACAAGAGACAGTATGATAACGACGTCGCGACCGGGGGCCGACAACAGCCATTAGTAGTCGGCAGGCCCTCCCACCGAGACGTACGAGTATGATCCACAGCGACTGGGGCGACTGGCTCCCTCGCGCCGTCGAATCGGCCGATCCGGACACCGTCGCCGTCTGGTATCTGGGCTGCAACGGCTTCATCCTGAAGGGGCGCGACGGGACGACCGTCGCGATCGATCCCTACCTCGGGACCGGCGATCCGCCGCGGACCATCCGGATGATCCCGGTGCCGTTCGCGCCCGAGGACGTCGCGTCGATGGACGCCGTCTTCGCCACCCACGAACACACCGATCACACGCACGGTCCGAGTCAGGCGCCGATCCTCGAGAACACGGGAGCGACGTTCTACGGTCCCGACGACTCGGTCGCGAAGGCGCGCGACGGCGAGGCCTGGCCGGCGGCGTACGACCTCGACGCCGCCCAGTTTTCGACGGTCGCCGAGGGCGACGCCCTCTCGGTGGGCGAGTTCACCGTCCACGTCGAGATCTCGAACGACCCCGACTCCACGCACCCGGTCTCCTACGTGTTCGAACACGAGACGGGGACGTTCTTCCACGGCGGCGACACGAAGCCGCACGCGGACTTCGACGAACTGGGCGAACGGTACGAGATCGATCTCGGCGTGCTCGCGTTCGGCGCGATCGGTACCGTCCCCGACAAGGAGACGCGAGAGCCGACCCGCAAGCGGTGGTATTCGACGGAGAACGAAGTCGTGAAGGCCGCCTCGGACCTCCGGATCGATCGCTTGCTCCCGAGCCACTGGGATATGTGGAAGGGACTCACCGCCGACCCGAAAGCGCTGCATCACCACAGCCGAAGCTACACCTATCCGGACACGCTGGAGATCGCAGAGATCGGCGACCGGATCGACCTCTGATCGGACCGGGGCGTCGTCGTGGCCCACTCGCCGGCGTCCATCCCGTGGTTTGACGGTGAGGCTCGCCCGTTCTCTACACGATGGTCGATCCGCTAACCGATCCGCTCGTCGAAGTTCTCTTGCATCTCTTCGTCGGCGTCGGACTCGGCGCGCTCATCGGGTTGGAACGCGAACAAAGCGAGTCGGGCGGGACGTTCGCGGGGAGTCGCACGTTCCCCCTGTTCGCGCTCTACGGGGCGCTCGTCGCGGCGTTTTTCCCGTCGATGCTTCCGATCGCCCTCGGCGTGGTCGCGGTCCCACTCACCGTCGCATACGCCGGGAAGATCTGGTACGAGAGAGATATCGGGCTGACGACGGTGATGGCCGCACTCCTCACCGTGATACTGGGCGCGGCGGCGATGCACTCGGACGCCGGCGCGGTGACGGCCATCGTCGTCGGCGGTGTCGTTACGGTGCTCCTCTCGATCAAGGACCCGATTCACGACTTCGCCGACCGGATCGACGAGACCGAACGCCGGGCCTCGGTCAAGTTCATCCTCGTCGTCCTCGTCGTGCTGCCGGCGCTTCCGAACCGCTCGCTCGATCCGCTCTACGGGCTCAATCCGCGGTTCGTCTGGCTGATGGTCGTGTTCGTCACCGGCCTCGGGTTCGTCGCGTACGTGCTCGGCCAGTTCCTCGGGCCGGAACGGAGCATCGCGGTGACCGGGGTCATCGGCGGGTTCGTCTCCTCGACGGCGACGACGGTGTCGATGGCGGAGAAGACGACGCAGAACGAGACGCTGTATCACGTCTGCGCGTTCGCGGTCGTCATCGCGTCGATCGTGATGTTCCCGCGGGCGCTCATCGAGGTCGCAGTCGTCAATCCGGCTCTGCTCGCGAGTGCAGCGATCCCATTGGGATCGATGACCGCCGTCGGGGTCGTCGCTGCGGGAGCGCTCTACTGGCGGACGGCGTCGGACGAGACGGTCGAACCCGAAGCGTTGCAAAACCCGTTTCGACTCAGGCCGGCACTCCTGTTCGGTGCGGTCTTCGCCGCCGTGCTTCTGGTCTCCGAATCCGCACACGAGTGGTTCGGCACCTCGGGCGTGTACGCCACGGCGTTTTTCTCCGGCCTGGCAGACGTCGACGCGATCACGAGAACTTACCGACTGGGGCGGCTGGTCTCTATCGTTCTGGGCGTCGTCGCGGCGAGCGGACTGCTCTTTCTCGGTCTGTGATGGGCGCCCTGTCGCTCGGCGGAAAACGGGCGTGACGGGATTCGGACCACGGTCGGGCGTGCTCGCTCTGCGTCTCTCTTCGTGCGTCGCACGAGCGGACGTGACGGGATTCGAACCCGCGCTCTAGGGGTTAGGAACCCCTCGCCTTGGTCCACTGGGCCACACGTCCCATCGCGAGCGGGAGAGCGGGGACATAAACAGATGACGGGTTCGAGAAAGCACGGGCGGGACGGGGACGCTGGAGGGGGGCCTCATAACGTCTATTGTCACTGTTCACCGCTGGTTCGCCGGAACGGGGCGACGAACCAGCGGTACGGACTGACAAGAGACATTATCAGTTCGTCTCGGTCGAGGTCTCCGTCGAGGTCGAGGTCTCAGACGAGGTCGACGTCGCGGTCTCTTCTTCGTCTTCTTCGCCTTCGTCCATCTGCTTGAGCTCCTCTTCGATCTCCTCGCGGCCGCGCTTGAACTCGCCCATCGCCTGGCCCGTCGAGCGGGCGAGTTTCGGGATCTTGTTGGCGCCGAACAGCAGCACTAACACGAGCAGGACGATGAGTAGCTCCGGCCCGCCCGGCAGCCCCGGGAACAGAGGGGTGATAGTTCCGAACATCGCTATCCGATCCTTACCCGGTCGTAATTATAGGCTTTTTGCTCGTCTGTTCGCTCGATTTTCCGCAGATCGGCGGCGCGACGG
>JBDGUP010000061.1:0-11413 GCA_042215815.1 Haloquadratum sp.
GCCCACAGCATAAATCTTGCTACGGGTTGACACACCGAGGACAGATAAGAGACGACAACCATCGTGTACACCGTCTCGCCGTCGGGCGCGTCGACCGCATCGAGTTCGACGGCCATCAGGTCCGGAACGACTCGCCGCATCCGCACTCGCTGACGACGTTCGGGTTCTCCACGTGGAAGCCCGCGCCCTGGAGTCCGCCCTCGTAGCGGAGCGTCGAGCCGCCGATGTAGTTCTGGCTCGCGGGATCGACGAACACCCGGAGACCGTGCTGTTCGACGACCTCGTCGTCCGGCTCGGGCTCGTGGTCGAACCGCATCCCATAGGAGAGCCCCGCGCACCCGCCCTGCTGGACGAACAGGCGAAGCCCGGCCTCGTCGGTGTCGAGCCCCTCGGACTCGATCAGTCGGAGCGCTTCCGATGCGGCGTCCGGCGTGACGGTGACCGGCATCTCGCCCTCTCCGCTAGCCGTTTCTGTACTCATAGGTGTCCTCTTACAGACACACGGAGTTAATCTTGACGCCGATCCCGGCCGTCGTCGGGGTCGGGAAGCGGGGGCGCCAGCGCGTCGGTCGTCTCCCCCGTTTCGACCGGGCGCACGCCCGTACCGACCACGACCCCCGGGAGGTCGCTCTCGCCGGCGACGAGGACGCGTTCGAACCCCGCCGTGTGGAGTGCGGCGGTGAGTCCGTCTGCGGTCGTCGTCTCGATCCGGCGCCGCTCGGTCGCCACGGCGGTGTCGCCCGTCCGGCGGTCTGTCACCCGGTAGTCGACGGCGACCGCCCCGTCGGCTGCGACGTCGACGGCGCGTTCGAGGAGGTACCGCGAGCCGCTGTAGGTCTCCACGCCGGGTTCGACGACGGCGGTCGGTGCCGTCGGGGCGGCGATCACGACGATGCCGCCCGGCCGCAGGGCGCCGTAGGCCGCCACGCCCAGGTCGACGGGGGACGCGCGCCCGACGGCCGGTTCGACGGCACAGACGCCGTCGAACGCGGGTCGGAGCGGCGGCCGAACGGGATCGCCGGCGACGACGGACGCGCCCAGGGCGGCGGCGAACCGGAGGTGGTCGCGACGGTCGTCGACGCCGACGGCGTCGTACCCGTCGTCGAGGTGTCGAAGCAGCCGTCCGGTGTCGCAGCCGAGTTCGAGCACGCGATCGACGTCCGGAGAGAAGCGCGAGGCGACGAGGCGCGCCCGCCGCTCGCCCCACCCGTCGGGGATCGTTCGGGCGTGGATCGGCGCGAGCGAGGTTGCCGCGGAGTGCTCGCCGCTCGGCGCCGCGAGCACTGCCTCACAGGCGTCGGCGAACGACGGCGGACGGCGATCGCGGCCGGTCATCGCTCACTCCGGGTCGGGCGCCGACGTCTCGTCGCCGTCCCCGGTCTCGGCCGTCGACGCTCCGTCCTCTGGGACGCCTGCGAACCGGGCCCGGACGCTCTCGGCGTGGGCCTCCAGCCCCTCGGCGTCCGCGAGCGTCGTGATCGTCTCCGAGAGCGTCGAGAGCCCCTCGCGGTCCAGTCGCTGGACGGTCGTCGACCGGAGGAAGGTGTCGACCGAGAGACCGCCGTAGCGCTTCGCGCCGCCGGAGGTCGGCAGGACGTGGTTGGTCCCCGACGCGTAGTCGCCGGCGGCGACCGGCGTGTACGGCCCGAGGAAGACGCTCCCGGCGTTCGTGATGCGGCCGAGCAGCGCCTCCTCGTCTGCGGCCTGGATCGAGAGGTGTTCGGCGGCGTACTCCTCGGCGAACAGGACGGCCTCCGACATCGACCGCGCGTGGAGGACTCCCGAGGCGTCGTTCTCCAGCGCACCCCGGATGACGTCTTCTCGCTCGCGGCCCGCGGCGTGGACGTCGACGGCGGCGACGATCTCCTCTGCGAGGGTCTCGTCGTCCGTGACGGCGACGACCGAAGCGTTCGTGTCGTGTTCGGCCTGCGCGACGAGGTCGGCCGCGACCAGGTCGGGGTTGGCAGTCCCGTCCGCGAGGACGAGGATCTCCGAGGGACCGGCCAGGAAGTCGATGTCGACGTGGCCGCGGACAGCCGCTTTCGCCGCGGTGACCCACTTGTTCCCGGGCCCGACGACCTTCTGTGTCGCCTCGACGGTCTCGGTGCCGTACGCGAGCGCGGCGATGGCCTGCGCGCCGCCGACGCTGTACACCCGGTCGGCGCCGGCGACGTGCGCGGCCGCGAGCGTCACGGGGTTCGTCGGCTCCCCGGGCGGCGTCGCGAGCGCGACGTGGTCGACACCGGCCACCTTCGCCGGGATGACGCCCATCAGGACGCTCGACGGGTAGGCCGCCGTCCCGCCGGGCGCGTAGACGCCCGCCCGCTCTAGGGACCGGAAGCGACGCCCGAGTTCGTAGACCGCTTTTCGGTCCCCTCTCTCACTGCCGAACGATTCCCGCCAGTCTTCGGGGACCTGCCGCTCGTGGAACGCGGTGACGTTCTCGGCGGCGTCTTCGATCGCCGTCCGGACCTCGTCGTCGATCGACTCGTAGGCGCGCTCTGCCTCGTCGGTCACGTCGAGGTTCCCCACCTCGACGCCGTCGAACTCCCGACAGAACTCGCGGACGGCGACGTCGCCCTCCTCGCGCACGCGGTCGACGATGTCGCGGACGTCGCTCCGGACGGCGTCGATGCCCGCGTCGCGGTCGAAAAACGCCGCGCGCTCGTCGGGGGAGAGTCCCGAGACGGCCCGAACTTCCAGCTCCATACCGCCCGTTCGGCGCGCGGGGGTATAGGGATTGCCGTCCGTTTCGGGAGGCGCTCACGCGACCTGTCGCTGCTGGGTGAACGTGACCGTCCTGTCGGCGGTCTCGACTGTGGTCTGTATCGTGATCCAGCCGTCCCGATTCTTGACGGCCAGCGCCTCCGAGAAGGTCAGGTCGACCGTCCGGGTCGTCGTGTAGGTCTCGCCGGGGGCGAGCGTGCCCACCGCCGCCTCGCCGCGCCAGACGACGTCGCCGCTGGTCCCCCGCCCGGCGAAGATCCGGGTGTAGACGGTGACGCTCTCGGCGGTTTCGTTCTGCTGGTTCGTCAGCGACGAGGTGACGTCCCGGCAGGTCTGGCCGCACTGTTCGACGCTCTGGATCGTGAGGGTGAACGGCGGCGTCGGCGTCGCGGTCGCCGTCGCGTCGCTACCGCCGCCGCTCTGGCTCTCCGCCGTCGGCTGCGCCGTCGGCGTCGCGGTCGGGAACGGCTCGGACGTCGCGTCGTCGTCACCGAAGAGGGCGTCGCCGCCGACGATGACGAGACCGGCGCCGAGGGCGATGATGACGGCGACGACGACGGTCGGATTCGGCTTCATTGGTCGTGTGTGGGACGTGTTGGCGTGCCATTAACGTTACTGGGTGGGCGTCGCGGTCGATGCGCCGTTTCCGGCCGCGTCGCTGACGTTCGGCCCGAGCGCGTCGAGCGCGCCGTCGAGGAACTGCCCGACGAGGTCGTGGATGTCGGAGACGAAGTCCGGCACGGGACTCGGGAGGTCCGTCGGCGGACCCATCTCTCCGGCGTCGCCCTGGGCTGGCTGTTCGATCGGGGTCGATCCTGCGGACGGGGCCGCGGCCACCGCCCCCGTCGCGACGACGAGAGCAGCGACGGCGACCACGAGTGGGGTGTGTCGGTTCATCGTCGATCTCCGGGCGGAACGAGGGACCGGCACCACCTAAACCGTCGAGTCCGTGAACCGGAATTTCGTCTGCTTCAGGGATGATTTATCCCGTTTTCCGTCCAATTGATTCGGATTCAAATCCTGTCGGACGAAACCGTTTCTACCCTCCTACCCCTCCGGGCGATTCCCAGGAGTAGCAGGACGTTCGTCCGACAGTATCAGCGGACTCGCGCAACGACGCGCGGCCACGCGCCACGGCGCGCTACGGGTGCGCCCAGTAGACGACCGATTCGCCGTCGCCGCGCGCTGTGTCGCCGCCCTCGCTCCCGTCTGCGTCGTGCGCGTCGACGCGCGCGAAGCCGATCCGCTCGAACTGGATCACGTCGTCGACGTCGGTCTCGGCGAAGTCGGGTTCGGCGACGCCCGTCACGTCGCCGTCGGGCGTCCGCATCCGGACCGGGACGTTGTCCGCGGCGGGCGCCCAGTGGACCACGTCGACGTCGCCCGACCGGACCACGTCGATGTCGTCGCCGGTCGCGACGAGGGCGTCGCCCTCGCGGCGAACGCAGACGTAGCCCTTGAGCCAGACGCGCTCGCCCTCGTCGGGGACGTCCGCCGGCTCGATCACGACGCCGTCGGTCGCGGGGACGGTCCGCTCGCCGCGCGCCTCGTCCTCGGGATGGAGCGGTGGATGGCCGGCCGCGGGGCCGCCACGCACGTCGAAGCGCTCGCCGTCGCGCACGAGGAAGTACCGCGCGGCCTCGTCGTCGACGAGTTCCCGGTTGGCGGCGTAGATCGAACTCACAGAGAGGTCCACGTTCGAGGTCGAGGTGCCGAGCGCGGTCAGGGCCTCCACCACGGCCTCCCCCCGGATGCCGCGCCGACGGAGGCTCTTCAGCGTCGGCGCGCGCGGGTCGTCCCAGCCGTCGAGTTCGCCCGCTTCGATCTTCGCTTTCAGCGTCGACGTCGAGAGCTTCACGTCGTAGGCGTCGACCTGGACGTGGCCCCAGTGGATCACTTCGGGGTACTCCCACCCGAAGTAGTCGTAGACGAACTGCTGGCGCTTGGCAGAGTCCTGCAGGTCGATACCGCGGATGATGTGTGTGATCCCCGTGAGGTGGTCGTCGACGCCCGACTGGAAGTCGAGCATCGGCCAGCACCGGTACTCCTTGGCCGCCTCGCGCGGGTGCGGCGTGTCGATCAGCCGGAACGCGACCCAGTCGCGCAGCGCGGGGTTCTTGTGTTCGATGTCGGTCCGGACCCGCAGCACCATCTCGCCGGCGTCGTACTCGCCGTCGACCATCGCCTCGAACTCCGATTTCACCGTCGCTTCGTCCTTGTCGCGGTGGGGGCACGCCTCGCCGCTGTTCTTCAGCGCGGAGAACTCCTCGCCCCCGCACGAACAGGTGTAGGCGCCGCCGCGGTCGATCAGTTCGCGGGCGTGTGCGTAGTAGATCTCCAGGCGGTCCGAAGCGAGGATGACGTCGTCCGGCTCGAAACCGAGGTAGTCGATGTCGTCCAGGATGGCGTCGTAGGCGTCGAGGTCCGGGCGCTTCGTCTCGGGGTCGGTGTCGTCGAAGCGAACGATGAACGAGCCGTCGTAGCGCTCCTCGTAGGTCCCGATGACCGCGGGCATCCGGGCGTGGCCGATGTGCCACGGGCCGTTGGGGTTCGGCGCGGCGCGCATCCGCACCTCGTCGTAGTCGTCGACGTTCGGCAGGTCCGGGAGGTCGTGCTCGTTACCCCCGTCTTCGGCTTCGATCTCGGCGAGTTCCTCGGGGGCGAGCGATTCGAGGCGGTCGCGCTTTTCGGCGGTAGAGAGACCGTTCACGCGGGCGACGACGTCGCCGACGACGCCGGGGATCTCGTCGCTGTGCTCGCGGAACTCGGGGTTTTCGCCCATCAGGGGACCCATCACGGCGCCGACCTCGGCGTCGCTCTCGTACTTGACCGCGTTGAGCAGCGCGTGCTTTTCGGCCTCGCGCTCGACGCGTTCGCGTAACTCGTCGTCCATTAGGCGTGGGTGTGTCCTCCCCGGTGAAAACAGGCCCGGATCCGGGGGCGGGATCAGTCGATCCGATCCAAGACCGCGTCGGTGACCGCGTCGGTGCCGGCGTCGCCGCCGAGGTCGGGCGTTCGCGGTCCGTCTTCGAGCACCGATTCGACGGCCCCCCGGACGGCGTCGGCCTCGTCGGCGTAGCCGAGGTGATCGAGGAGCATCGCCGCCGAGAGGATCGCCGCCGAGGGGTTGGCGACGCCCTCGCCCGCGATGTCGGGCGCGGTGCCGTGGACCGGCTCGAACAGCGCGTTGTCCGGCCCGACGTTCGCCGAGGGGAGCAGGCCGAGACCGCCGACGAGCCCGGCCGCGAGGTCCGAGAGCACGTCGCCCGCGAGGTTCGGACAGACCACGACGTCGAACTGCGCCGGGTCGAGACAGATCCGGGTCGCGAAGGCGTCCATCAGAACCTCCTCGGTCTCGACGCCCTCGGCGTCGGCCACGTCGACGACGGCGTCGCGGAAGCGGCCGTCGGTCTCGCGCATCACGTTCGCCTTGTGGGCGACGTGGAACCCCTCGACGCCGCGCTCTTCGACGTACTCGCAGGCGAACTCGGCCAGCCGTTCGGAAGCGGAGGTGGTGACGACCCGCGTCAGCGTCGAGAGGTCCGACGAGAGGCGGTCCTCGTGGCCCGCGTAGACGCCCTCGGTGTTCTCACGCAGGAAGACCAGGTCGGTCTCCGGCCGGACCGCGTCGACGCCGGGGTAGGCCCGCGCGGGACGGACGTTGACGAACGAGCCGACCGCCTCCCGCAGCGGGAGGATGACGTCGGCCGCGGTCTCGCCCGCCGCGCCGAACAGCGTCGCGTCCGCGTCGGCGACCGTCTCGTAGGTCTCCCGGGGGAGCGCCTCGCCCGTCTCCGCCTTCACGGCGTCGCCCGCCTCGGCCTCGACGAACGCGAAGTCGCCGACGGCGTCGAGGACGGAGACCGCCGCCGGGACGACCTCGCGCCCGATGCCGTCGCCCTCGATGACGGCGATTTCCTCAGACATCGACGTAGGGCAGTTCGGCGGCTTTCTCGGCGACCGCGTCGGCGTTGGACTTCATAAGCGCCGTCGTGTCCCAGACGCCCTCGGTGAGCGCCCGCCGCTGTGCGTCGTCGACGGTCGCCTCGACGGTCGTGTCGCCGTAGGTGACGGTCTCGGATTCGACGTCCACTTCGATCTCGCCGTCGGGGTGTTCGTCGATCCACTCCTGCAGGGCGACGACCGTCTCGTGGTCCGCCGTGACCGTGGGGATGCCAAGCGCGAGGCAGTTGCCGGCGAAGATCTCGGCGAAGGACTCGCCGACGATGGCGTCGATCCCCCAGCGCATCAGCGCCTGCGGGGCGTGTTCCCGCGAGGAGCCACAGCCGAAGTTGGCGTTCACAGCGAGGATCGAGGCGTCCTGGAACCGCGGGTCGTTGAAGGGGTGTTCCTTCGGGTTGTCGTCCTCGTCGAACCGCTGGTCGAAGAACGCGAACTCGCCGAGACCGTCGAACGTGACGACCTTCATGAACCGCGCGGGGATGATCTGGTCGGTGTCGATGTCGTTCCCGCGGATGGGAACGCCCGTGCCCGTCACAGATTCGATCTCTGGGATCTCGTCGCTCATGCGACGGCCACCTCCTTCAGTTCGCGCACGTCTGTCACCTCGCCTTCGATCGCCGCGGCGGCGACCATCCGCGGGTTCATCAGGACGGTCCGGCCGTCCTTCGAGCCCTGCCGGCCGATGAAGTTCCGGTTCGACGACGACGCACACGCCTCGTCGCCCTCCAGTTGGTCTTCGTTCATCCCGAGACACATCGAACAGCCCGCGTTGCGCCACTCGAAGCCGGCCTCCTCGAAGATCTCGTCGAGACCCTCGGCCTCGGCGGCGGCCTTGACGCGCTGGCTCCCCGGGACGACCAGCGCGCGAACGTCCTCGTGGACCTGCTCGCCCTCGACGACCTCGGCGGCCCGCCGGAGGTCGGGCAGGCGCGCGTTCGTACACGACCCGAGGAACGCGACGTCGATCTGGTAGCCCTCCATCGTCTCGCCGGGGGTGACGCGCATATGCTCCTGTGCGCGCCGCGCGGTCTCCCGTTTGTCCTCGGGCAGCGACTCGGGTTCCGGGATCGGCTCGGAGATACCGATGCCCTGTCCGGGCGTGGTCCCCCAGGTGACGACGGGCTCCAGTTCGGAGCCGTCGATGGTGACGACGTCGTCGTAGACGGCGTCCTCGTCCGAGCGGATCGACTCCCAGTAGGGCTTGAGTTCCTCGAACTTCTCGGGGTTCTCCCGGAAGTAGTCGGTGTCTTTCAGCCACTCGTAGGTGGTCTCGTCGGGGTTGACGTAGCCCGCGCGAGCGCCGCCCTCGATGGACATGTTACAGATGCTCATCCGGCCCTCCATATCGAGGTTCTCGATGGCCTCGCCGGCGTACTCGTAGACGTAGCCGACGCCGCCTTCGGTGCCGAGCCGACGGATCACCTCGAGGATGACGTCCTTCGCCTCGACGCCCGGGCCGAGTTCGCCCGTGACCTCGATCTTCCGGACGTCTTTCTTCTCCATCGCGACCGTCTGGGTCGCGAGGACGTCGCGGATCTGACTCGTCCCGATCCCGAACGCCAGCGCGCCGAACGCGCCGTGGGTCGAGGTGTGACTGTCGCCACAGACGATCGTCTTGCCGGGCTGGGTGAGCCCCTGCTCGGGCCCGATGACGTGGACGATCCCCTGGTCGCCCGAGTCGGGATCGGAAAATTCGATGCCCGCCTCCCGGACGTTCCGTTCGAGTTCGGACATCATCTCTTCGGCGGCGTCGTCGCTGTAGGGCCGCGACTGATCCTTCGTCGGGATGATGTGGTCCACCGTCGCGTGCGTGAGTTCGGGGTAGGCGACCTCGAGGTCGCGCTCTTTCAGCATCCCGAACGCCTGCGGGCTCGTCACCTCGTGGATGAGGTGGAGTCCGACGAAAAGCTGCGTCTGTCCGGTCGGCAGCTCCGAGACCGTGTGTTCTTCCCAGACTTTGTCGTACAACGTTCCGTCACTCATCGCTATCACCGTGGGTTTCTGTGTGTACCTGTGTCACTGTCGTCTCCGTCGCTCAGTCGTCTGCGGCCGCTTCGGCGGCCTCTTCGGCTTCTTCGTCACCCCACGCGAACAGGTCGCGCAGGGGCTCGCCGACCTCTTCGATGTGGTGGGTCTCTTCGGCGCGCTTCAGCTGGGTGTAGGAGGGCCGGCCGGCCTGGTTCTCTGCGATCCACTCGCGGGCGAACGTGCCGTCTTGGACCTCCTCGAGGAGCCCTTCCATCTGCTCTCTGACGTGGTCGTCGATGATGCGGTCGCCCCGCGAGAGCCCGCCGTACTCGGCGGTGTCGGAGACGGAGTCCCACATATTGCCGAGGCCGCCTTCGTACATCAGGTCGACGATCAGCTTCATCTCGTTGAGACACTCGAAGTACGCCATCTCGGGGGAGTACCCCGCGTCCACGAGCGTCTCGTAGCCCTCCTTGACGAGAGCGGTCATCCCGCCGCAGAGGACGGCCTGCTCGCCGAAGAGGTCGGTCTCGGTCTCCTCGCGGAACGTCGTCTCGATGACGCCGGCGCGGGTGCAGCCGATGCCGTGGGCGTACGCGAGCGCCTCCTCGAAGGCCTCGCCCGTCGTGTCCTGATAGACCGCGACGAGACCGGGCGTCCCCTGGTCGGCCTCGTAGTTCCGGCGGACGAGGTGGCCCGGCGACTTCGGCGCGACCATCGTGACGTCGACGTCTTCCGGCGGCCGGATCTGGTTGTAGTGGATGTTGAACCCGTGGGCGAACTGGAGCGTGTCGCCGGCTTCGAGTCCGCCGCGGACGTCCTCGAAGACCGCCGGCTGGACCGTGTCCGGAACCAGGATCGAGACGATGTCGGCCTCGGCGGCCGCGTCGGCGGGCGTCTCCACGCGCAGTCCGTCGTCTCTCGCCGCCTGGCGCGACGAGGAGTCCTCGCGCAGCCCCACGACCACGTCGACGCCGCTCTCTGCGAGGTTCTGCGAGTGGGCGTGGCCCTGGCTGCCGTAGCCGATCACGGCTACGGTCTTGTCGTCGATGTAGGAACGATCCGCGTCGTCGTCGTAGTATACAGTCGTGTTCAGATCTGTCATTGTGTGTTCGTCGGTTGGGTTGGTTCGTCTGCGGTGCCCGGTTTCTCGCCCGGCACGGTCGGCTGATCGCCGCGCGCGAGCGCCGTGTAGCCGGTCCGGGCGATCTCGATGATGCCGAACTGCTCGTAGGCGTCGATCGCGTCGTCGATCTCCTGTTCGTCGCCGGTGAGCTGGACCGTGATGGTCTCCGGACCGGCGTCGAGCGTCTGTCCGTCGTACATCTCCGTGACGGCGTGGACCTTGTCGGGCTCGTCGCCCTCGATCTTCAGGAGGACGAGCTCGGTGCGCACTGCGTCGTCGTCGAGTTCACCGACGGAGATCACGGGCTTGAGTTTTGCGAGTTGCTTTTCGATCTGGTCGATGCCCGGCTCCGGCTCTTCGACGACCATCGTGATCCGCGAGTGGTTCTCGACGGTCGTCGGGCCGACGGTGAGGCTGTCGATGTTGAACTGCCGCCGGGAGAACAGCCCGGAGACGCGCGAGAGCACCCCCGGGTCGTCCTCGACGAGCGCCGAGATGACCGTCCGCCGGGGTTCGTGTTCGGCCTCCGCCTGCGGGTCGATGCGGATCCCCTGGGAGTTGCGCCGCCCTTCGGGGTGCGGGCGCTCTTCGGGCGCCGGTCCCTTCAGCCCGTGTTTCGGCAGCGCTTCGTCGCTCTCGGCTGTCTCCCTGAGGCCGTCTGTCTCCTCGGAGCTCATAGCTGGTCCTCCGTGAGTGCGAATTGGCCGTTCGCGCCGCCCGACGGGACCATCGGGTAGACGTTCTCTGCGGGGTCG
The DNA here is from genome assembly GCA_042215815.1 of Haloquadratum sp. Lineage (GTDB taxonomy): Archaea > Halobacteriota > Halobacteria > Halobacteriales > Haloferacaceae > Haloquadratum. The sequence continues at coordinate 10,540 of JBDGUP010000061.1, forward strand.
ATGTGGAAGTCGATGACCGAGGGGCCGTCGTAGGCGATCGCCTCCTCGACGGTGTCTGCGACCTCGTCGTAGTCGTCGACGCGGAACCCGCGCGCGCCGAACGCCTCGGCGAGCATATCGAACTCGGGACACCAGTTGTACTCGGCCGCCATCCGGCGCCCCTCGAAGAAGGCGTCCTGCCACTGGCGGACCATCCCGATGTACTCGTTGTTGAGGACCGCGACGGTGAGGTCCAACTCCTCGCGGACCGCCACCGACAGCTCCTGTATCGTCATCAGGAACGATCCGTCGCCGTCGACGCAGACGACGTCCTGGTCGTCGTCGGCGGCGACCCGCGCGCCGATCGCGGCGGGCAGGCCGTAGCCCATCGTGCCGAGACCGTGGCTCGACACCCACGTCCGCGGCTCGGTGAACGTCCAGTACTGGGCGGCCCACATCTGGTGCTGGCCGACGCCGGTCGTGACGATCGTGTCGTCGTCGGTGGCCTCGTCGAGGACCTCGACGACGAACTGCGGCTTCAGCGGCTCGTCGTCCGGCGTGGCGTAGTCCATCGGGTACTCGTCCTTCCAGGTCTGGACCTGATCGCGCCACTCCTCGGCGTCGGGTGCCGCGTCGACCTCCTCGTCGAGCTGTTCGATGACGATCCCCGCGTCGCCGACGAGCGGGTAGTCCGCGTAGACGTTCTTCGAGATCTCGGCGGGGTCGATGTCGACGTGGATGACCTCCGCCTCGGGCGCGAACGTCTCGATGCCGCCCGTCAGGCGGTCGTCGAAGCGCGTCCCGATCGCGATGAGGAGGTCGGTATGGGTGATCGCCATATTGGCGTAGCCGGTGCCGTGCATCCCCGCCCACGAGAGACAGAGGTCGTCGTCCT
>JBDGUP010000034.1:0-11324 GCA_042215815.1 Haloquadratum sp.
CGTCGTCCTCGAAGTCGAAGTGCTTGTACGCGCCCGCCGCGACCTGGACCATCCCGTGGAGGAACGCGCTCTCGATGGTCCCGGAGCCGTAGTTGTACCACTCGACCTCGAAGCAGTCGTGTGCCGCGTGGAACTCCCGGGCGTTGTAGAGTCGGACGCCGTGGACCGTCGCGCGGCGGAGCGTCCCGTGTTCCCACCCGTTCGACGCCGTCCGGTCGGGATTCCAGCCGGTGGGCGAGCCGCGAGTCGGCGGGCCGACGGTGTCGTCGCGGGTGTGATCGCTCACGGGATACCGTAGGCGATCCACAAATAAAGAGATTTGACCCCTCGACGTCTGTAGTAACTCGATGCGAATCTACGAACTCGGGGAGGGGACACCCGAGGTTGCCGTCGTCGGATCGGTCCACGGAGACGAGCCGTGCGGCGAGCGGGCGATCGAGCGGTTCCTCGCCGACGACCCCGACGTCCAGCGACCGGTGAAGCTCGTCGTCGCCAACGAGGAGGCGCTCGACGCGGGCGTCCGCTATCTCGACGAAGACCTCAACCGGGCGTTCCCGGGCGACCCGCACGCGGAGACGCACGAGGGACGGCTCGCACACGACTTGATCCGCGAACTCCGCGGGAAGACGGTCCTCTCGATCCACTCGACGCAGTCGTACGCCGAGCCCTTCGCGCTCGTCGACGAGATCGGCGCCGTCGCGCGCGCCATCTGCCCCCACCTCCCGATCAGACACCTCGTCGAGACGGGCGAGTTCGCGCGCGGGCGGCTCATCGATCACGCGCACACGATCGAAGTCGAGGCCGGTCTCCAGGGGAGCGAAGAGGCCGCGACGAACGCCTACTGGATCGTGCGCGCGTTCCTCTCGGCGACCGGCGTCCTCCCCGCGCCGATCGAGGGCGACGTAGAGCCGCCGCTGTCCCTCCACCGCCGCGACGAGGACGACGTGTTCGTCTACCGGATGCTCGATCGGATCCCGAAAGACCCCGCCGACGACTACCGCGTCTTCGTCAACAACTTCGAGCGCGTGGTACCCGGAGACCCCGTCGCCGCCGCCGACGGCGAGTCTTACAGCGCGGACGACGAGTTCTATCCCGTCTTGCTCTCTGCGCACGGGTACGAGAACGTGTTCGGCTACGCGGCCGATCGGCTGGGCACCCTCGCATAGCCCCACGGTAGAGCGGCCGACGGAGGCCGTTAGGTCTGTTCTGTCTCCGGCGGCGCTAACTCCACGAGCGTCAGCTCTCGATCCAGATAACAGAACTCGTGCGGCGGGTCGCCGCGGACCTCGTCGATCCGATACTCCGTCTCGAAGTCCGCACCCTCGGGCACGCAGTATTCGTGGCTCGGGCACTCCGTGTGTGGACAGGGACCGGGAAGGCTCACCTTGCCGCCGGCGTAGGCACTCTGGGAGGCGACGTTCGCCGTGATCGACGCCGGGGCGACTTCGACGGCGCGTACGCCGGTGTCGTGGACGGCGCAGTCGAGTAACTGGCCGCTCTCGCGGACGTCCGTCACCTCGTAGCGGACGCCCTCGGTGAGGTTCAGACACTGCTGCCGGTAGGGACAGCCCTCGCACGCCTCCGACTCGCCCTCGTAGACGAACTCCGTCCCGGGCGTGGCGAGCCGATCGCCGATGAGCGTGACCTGGGACATCTACCCGTCGCTATTCGCCGCTCGGGGTTAAGCGTGTGTGTCCGGAACCGAGAGCGAGTCTGTCTCGGACCCCGGTCAGGTCGGTCGCGCGCCGGTGCCCGGCAGTTCCCGCTCGCCGAGTTCGCCGAGGCGGATCTCGCTCCCGTCGACCGGCACGCCCGCGTACTCGTCGTCGGCGAGCAGGAGCGCGCCGTCCAGGTCGGCGTAGTCGACGAGCGGCGCCAGGTGGCAGGCGGCCGCGATGGCGGCGTTCGTCTCGACCATACAGCCGAGCATCACCTCCAGCCCGTGTGCTCTGGCGGCGGCGATCATCCGGCGAACGGGGGCGAGCCCGCCGCTCTTCATCAGCTTCAGGTTGACGACGTCCACGCTGTCGGCGATCGCGGGGACGTCCGCGAGCGTGGTGCAGGACTCGTCGGCGGCGATCGGCAGCGGCGAGCGTTCGGCGACGAAGCCCAGCCCCTCGGGGTCCTCCGCCGGCACCGGCTGTTCGAGGAACTCCACGTCGTAGGCGGCGAGCCGGTCTGTCATCTCGATGGCCTCCCGCGGCGTCCAGGCCTCGTTGGCGTCGACGCGGATCCGGGCGTCGGGCGCGGCGTCGCGAACGGCGGCGACGATCTCCTCGTCGCGGTCGGTCCCGACTTTCACCTTCAACACGTCGTAGCCGGCCGCGACCGCGTCCCTCGTCTTCTCGCGCATCCGATCTGTCGTGTCGAGTCCGATCGTGAACGACGTCTTCGGGACGCGCTCGGGGTCGAGACCCCACTGCCGGTAGAGCGGGATCTCCAGACGCTTCGCCGCCAGGTCGTAGAGCGCGACGTCGACGGCGGCGCGCGCCGCCGGATTGTCTCGAACCACGCTGCGGCACTCCCGCTCGATCCGATCGATCGCGTGGGGATCCCCGACGGATTCGACGACCGACAGGAGGTCCGAGAGCACCGCCTCGACCGTCGCGGGCGTCTCGCCGTAGCGGGCGGCGGGAGCCGCGGCGCCGAGACCGGTCGTCCCGTCGCCGTCCGCGATACGGACGACGACGTTTTCGGCGACCTCCCGAGTGCCGCGAGAGATCGTGAACGCGTCCGAGAGCGGGAGCGAGACGCGTTCGAACTCGGTCGACAGCATCGCTACCGCCCCCCCGGATCCGACCCGAGCACGGCGTCGAGGACTTCGTCGGAGTCGAACCGGACGGGGTCGGTCGCGGGAACGCCGAGGTCGCCGGCGTAGGCGTCGACGGCGGCCCTCGCGGCCGCGTCGTCGTCGACGGCCGAGGTGTTCAGCGCGCCGGCGACGACCTCGCTCTCGCGGACGGGCGCGGCGAGGTCCTCGTAGAGATCGACGTACTCCGCGAGCGGCGGCAGCGAGAACGACTCGTAGCCGTGGACGACCCCGCGGTCGGCCGCGTGACACAGCACCATCGAGTCGGGCATCGCGCCGTGGAGGATGCCGCAGGTGACCCCGGAGTACGCCGGGTGGACGATGCTCCCCTGGCCCTCGACGAACAGCACGTCGTGGACGTCGCCGGCATCGAGTATCATCTCCTCGACCGCGCCCGCGGTGAAGTCCGAGACGACCCGGTCGATCGGAGTTCCCCGCCCCGCGATCATAATTCCCGTCTGGCCGGTCGGGACGAATCCGGCGTCGATACCCCGCTCGCGCGCGGCTTCGAGCAGTTCCAGCGTGGCGGTCATCTTCCCGACCGAGCAGTCGGTGCCGACTGTCAGCACCACTTCGGCGTCGACCTCGGCGCTCCGGCCGCTCGCGACCGTCAGGTCGTCTGGGGGCTCTCGCACGTCGCGGATGTCGACGCCGTGTTCCGCCGCGAGGGCGGCGAACTCCTCGTCGTCTGCGAGGAAGTAGTGGAGACCGGCGACGACGTCGCACCCGCGCTCGATCGCGGTGCGGACGTCCGGGCGCCAGGAGTCGTCGAAGCCGCCGCCGATCGGCGCGATCCCGACGACGAGGGCGTCGGCGTCGGGCGCTTCGCTCATCGACGCGACGATCGGCACCTCGGGCAGGTCCGATCGGTGGTCGGTCGCGACCGTCCCGGCGGTGTCGCGGTCGAGGACGGCGACGACGTCGTAGTCGGCGTACTTGAGGATGCCGACCGCCGTCTTCGCCCGCTCGGGGAACTGCTCGTGTGCGAGGAGGACGACCCGCTGGGTGTCGCCCAGGGGAGCCGTGGTCGTCATACGAGACCCGACGGCGACGAGGGTGTTAACCGTCGCGGTCGGGCGGGTCGATCGGTCGACCGGCTGGGACCAGTTCTGATACTGACGGTTGTAACTATGTACCGGTGCTCGCCGCCCCGGTGTCGGCGAGCACCGGGAAGAGACTACAACCGTCAGTATGACAAGAGACAGTATCAGAGCAGCGACAGCCGAACGGTCCAGAACTCGCAGACCGCCTCGCGGAGCGCCTCCTCGGGGTCGCCGGTGGCGTCGACGGCGGCCGTCCAGTCGGCGAGATCCGCGAACTCCCCCAGGACGGTCCGTTCACCCAAAACGACGAGGTCGGCGTCGGGCGCGGGGAGCCGATCGGCGTCGTCGGCCGCGCTGTCGGTTCCGGCAGCGTCGGCCCCACTGTCGGTTCCGGCAGCGTCGCTGCCCTCGCCGGATCGATCCTCGCTTCCGACGTGGGCCTCGACGACCTCGCGCGCCCGATCGAGGTGGTCGTCGATCTGCTGGTCGCGCCGCCGCTCGAACCGCGCCTGGGAGAAGCCGCCCTTCGAGTGGGCGTCTCTCACGTCGGACTCGACGTCGTCGACGAGCGTCACCGCGTCGCCGTCGTAGATGCCGAGTGCGAACAGATCCGAGCGGACGAGCGCGACCCAGGTCGGCTCTGTGGGCACGAACCACGACCGCTCGATCCGGAACGCGTCGCTCCACTCGGCGAACGCCGCGGGCGGCGTGGGGGGATCGAGCGCGGCGGCGACGAGTCCGGCGTCGTCGACGCAGACGAGACAGGGGGCGGTCCGTCGGACCAGCGCGGCGCGCTCGCCGAGCGCGTCGGTGACGGCGTCCGGGACGTCCTCTCGAACCATCGCGGTCAGCGCGCCTTCCGCCCCGGTCCGGAACGACGAGAGCCGCGAGAGGACCTCCTCGCGCCGCTCGCCGCCGATCGCTTCGGTCCCGCGGACGGCGACGCTCGTTTCGCCGTCGCCCGAGAGGCGCTCGACCCGCTCTTCGAGACCTTCGATCCGATCTTCCAGCCGGTTGATCTCTGCTTCGGCCTCCTGTCGCTTCCGGGCGGCCTCGGCCCGGCGCTCCTCTTCGGCCTCGGCCCGGCGCTCGAGGTGGCGGTTTTCCTCCTCCAGTTCCTCGATCCGGTCTTTGAGCTCCGCGCGGCCGAGCAGCTCGTCGAGCATACCACGACGGGCGGCCGCGTGCCACTTATACTGTCGGGCGAACGTCCCGATACGCCCGTGTATCCCCCGGACGGGGCGCGAGGGTCCCAACGGTTCCGTCCGACAGTATCTGACCGACGAGAGACAGTATCAGGCGACCGCCGCGTCGTCGCCGAACCGATAGCCGGAGTACCGGAGGAGTTCCGCCGCGCGGTCGGCTTTGGCCAGGAGGACGTCGCGCTCGGCGGGGAGGTCCTCCCCGCCGGCGGATTCGGGAACCGCCAGGGTTCCGGAGGGGACCTCGTCGTCGCCGAGGACGGGAATGTGGCCCGTATCGAGTTTCATCACGAGCGGGGCGTCCGTCCGGAAAAGCCCGTCGTCGCCGTAGAGCCGCTCGTTCATCTGCTCGTGGACCGTCCGTTCGATCGCGGGGACGTCCCGGTCGGACGGCTCGACGTACAGTCGTCCCAGGTAGTAGCCCGTGGAGAACGCTTCGAACATCTGTGCGAGATGTTCTCACACACTCGGCGTGATAAGTCTTTTCGGAAACCTACAAGTCGAAGCGCATTCAGCGCGAAAAGTCGCGGACGCGTCGGGGATCGGTGGCGTCTCCGTCGGGTCTCATAATGACGGTTGTAACTTTTTACCGGTGCTCGCCGCCCCGTGTCGGAGAGCACTGGTAAGAGACTACAACCGTCATTATCATAGTATCTATTGTCAGTCATTACCGCTGGTTCGCCACCCCGTTCCGGCGAACCAGCGGTACACAGTGACAATAGACACTATAACGACTGCTAAGGTGGCGAGATGCAGCGACCGCGGGACAATCACGAGCTTCGGTTCTGGACCGCTTGTGAGAATCGGTCCTGAAGCGTCCGTGTTTCGGTTTTGACTGTGACAGTGCCACGCACCATCGTCCCTTCCCGAATCTTGATCTCGGTCTCAGCCGAGATCGTTTTAGTGGCATTCGGGGCGATCCAGACGTACTTGTCCCGATGGATCTTCTTTCCGTGAACCGCCGCTTTCACCTCCAAGACGCGAGCGGGTAGGTCTCCGCTGTTGCGAACGGGGGCGATGACTTGTGAAAGAGTGGTTCCCGACCACTGCGTCGACGTATTGGTTAAACTGACGTTCGGCCCGCCAAAGTGAACCGTCCGTTTCGAGACTCTCTTGTTTCTTTTTCGGATGAGAAAGGTGTAATTTCCCACATCAGCGTCCGAAAAAACCACCGAGCCGCCGCTCTTGTTCGGCTCCAGCGTATCCGTCCCGAGCACCCGTCCGCTCGGTCCCTTGACCAAGACAGTCGCGGAGTCAGAGGTAGAGTAATTGAATACGACCGCTGGCTTGTTATTGAGCACCGTCGCTTCAACGTTAGAAACGGTTGGCTTGTTGCCTACCGTCCCACCACAACCGGCAAGCGCCACCAAGAGGATCACCACTCCAATCAGGAGTGGTTTCTCCACCCGGAGTGAGTTCATACACGGCGAATTTTTGCGCCTCGTGAAAAATCAGTCGATCATATCGGGTTAGAGAAGTGTCTGCTTTGAGAGGATGTGGAACAACCCGAAGCAGACAGCGAGATAGAGGAAGAGCACCTGCTTAATTTTGTCGTCAACAGCCTTGACGAGGAACTTGCGATAGACCTTGGTGAGGAGGTTGAGGTCACGACAGAGACCTTGTACGAGGTCCTCGCCGGCGCCAGCGCCGGCGGGACCTCGATCAACCACGTCTGCGAAACGACAGACGACTCACCGCACGCCAACACCGTCCGGGGACATCTCACCGATCAGTTCGACCTTGACACTGTTGAGGCGGTTGGAGACACGCTCTTCCAACGAGATGCGCTTGATTCTGTCTATTGTCACTGTGTACCGCTGGTTCGCCACCCCGTTCCGGCGAACCAGCGATACAGTGACAATAGACCGTATCATACGGAACTACTCGCGTTCGTCATCGCGCGTGGCTGCCGCCATCGCCCAGACGGCCGTGAGTCCGAGTGCGGCAGCGGGAAGCAGCGGCAACACGAGGAGCGAGGCGAGATAGGGGATGCCGACCGCCGCGAGGATCCCCGGTCGGAGGTAGATGACCCCGGGAACGGCGAGGAGACAGACGACGAGCACGGCGACGAGCACCCAGCCACGGCTGCCGACGCCCGCGGTCTCGGCGCTCTCCGCGCTGCTCCCGGCGTCGTCGGGGCGGTGGACGTATCTCTCGTCGTCAGCACTCACTGTCGAGGAGTAGGACCCCTCCTGGCAAAGCCCTCACGGTTCTCGATGTGGTCCCCGGACCCGTTCCGTTGAAGTACCTCAACGAATAACGACTCTGACAACGAATGAGCGAGGACTTCTACGACGTCCTCGGCGTCTCCCGGGACGCCACCGAGGACGAGATCAAGCAGGCCTACCGGAAGAAGGCCGCGGAGTACCACCCGGACGTCTCCGACGAGGCGGACGCCGAGGAGAAGTTCAAGAAGATCAAGAAAGCCAAAGAGGTCCTCACCGACGACGAGAAGCGCCAGATGTACGACCAGCTGGGCCACGAGCGCTTCCAGGAGGCCGAAAAGCGCGGCGGCGTCGGCGGCGGTTCCGGCGGGGGCGGTGCCGGCGGCGCGCGCGGTCGCGGCCAGGGCAACCCCTTCGGGGGAATGGGCGGCGGGCAGGGCAGCCCCTTCGAGGACATCTTCAACCAGTTCTTCGGCGGCGGTCAGGGACAGGGCCAGCGCCGCGACCGACCCCGACAGGGCCAGGACCTCCGCACGCAGGTCACCCTCGACCTCGAAGAGGTCTACGAGGGCGTCGAAAAACAGTTCACGCTCACGCGCCCCGAGGAGTGCCCGGAGTGCGACGGCCGCGGACACCCCGCGGACGCCGACGTCAAGACCTGTCCGCAGTGTGACGGCCACGGCCAGACCACGACCGTCCGCGACACGCCGCTCGGGCGCGTCCAGCAGACGCAGACGTGTCCGCGGTGTGAGGGATCCGGCGAGATCTACAGCGAGACCTGCTCGGTGTGCGGCGGCGACGGCATCACACGCGAGGAGGCGACGCTCTCGGTCGACATCCCCGCGGGCATCCGCGACGGCCAGACGCTCCGGATGGAGCGCGAGGGCGCGCCCGGCGAGAACGGCGGCCCGCGGGGCGACCTCCTGATCGACGTCTCCGTCCGCGACCACGACGACTTCGAGCGCGACGGCGACGACCTCTATCACCGCCACCCGATCTCCTTCCCAAAGGCCGTCTTCGGCGCGACGGTCGAGGTGCCGACTCTCGATGGGCCGACCGAACTGGAGATCCCCGCGGGGACCCAAAGCGGCGAGGAGTTCCGCATCCGCGGCGAGGGGATGCCCCACCTCCGCGGCCGCGGCCACGGCGACCTCTACGTGCAGGTGCAGGTCGTGACGCCCGAAGACCTCAACGAGGAACAGAAGGAAGCGCTCGAAGCCTTCGCCGAGGCCGGCGGCGAAGACGTCGACGTGACCGAGGGCTTCTTCGAGAAGATCAAGAACTCCTTCTGACCGACGGGACGGCGTCCGCTTCGGGAGAGACGATCTTCCGATCGGTCGTGATCAGCCCCCGTCTTCGACGACGGACGCGCCGAAGTCTTCGATCGATCCCACGGGCGGTGCGCCGAACGCCGGCCAGACGTGAGTCTCGTCGTCGGTGTCGTTCAGCAGATTGCGGACCGTGTCGGGATGGACGCGCACGACGCTGCCTTCGGGCACGTCGTGTACGTCGCCCGCGATCGAGAGCCGTCCGTCGGTCATCGCGACGAAAACTTCCTCTTGGCCCTCGTGGGTGTGCGGCGTGGTCACTTCACCCGGCTCGACGATGACCTGATTGACCCGGAGTTCGGTTGCCCCGAGCGGCTCGGTCAGCTTTCGTACCGAAGTCTCGCACGTGTTGAACTGTTCTTTCGATACGTCGGACGGCTGGACGATGCTCACCATCGAGCCCGTACTTTGAGGAGGCTGCCGCCCGTACGTCCGGGTATGTCTCACGCGAAGGCGAGCTACGAAGACGGCACAGAGAAGGCACCGGGAATGTTCTTCCTCCGGGACGAACTCGACTGCGAGAACCTCGGATTCACCGTCGTCGACGTCGACGGCGGCTGGAGCGGGATGGAACACGATCACGCCGACGGAGGCCACGAGGAGGTGTACTACCTCGTCGACGGGAGCGCGACGATCGACATCGAGGGGACGGAAGTGGCGATGGAACCGGGCGACGCGGTCCGCGTCGCGCCCCGTTCGAGCCGGCAACTCAGCGCCGCAGAGCCGAGCACGTTCGTCGTCGCCGGCGCGCCCTGATAATGACTAGTCTGTGAGCAGTCGGTATGACCGGAATCGACCCGCAGCCGACGCCGTTTTTGCGGATCGACCACGACACCCGGTATGAACGTCGATTCCGGTCCGGACGGTGGCGGCAGCCGCGACGGTGAACTCCCGCCGCCGTGTCCCGACCCCGACGTCGTCGGCGACCTCGTCGCCCGCGACCGACGGACGGGGGGGCTCGCCCTGCGCGCTGCGGTCTCGGGCCGATCGTACAGCTACCGCAGCTTCGTCACCACCGCCTACAAGGCCGGAAACGTGCTCCGCTATCTGGGCGTTCGAGCCGGCGACGAGGTCCTCGTCGTCCCCGACGCGGTCCCCGAACCCGCGCTGGCGTTCTACGGCGCGGCCCAGCTCGGGGCGGTGACGCGCTTCGGGGGAACCGTCGGCGAGGAGCCGCCGCGGGTCGTCCTCGCGCCGACAGAGCAGGAGACCGCGTTCGATCTGCCGCCGGGCCACCACCTCGCGGTCCACGGTGGCGAGCCGAGCGACCCGTCGACGACGCACTGGGAGTCGGTCGTGTGGGGCGAGAACCCCGCCGTACATCCGGCGACGGTCGAGCCGGGGGATCCGCTGCTCGTCGCGGGCGACCGGACCTACACCCACGCCGAGTTGCTCGCGGCCGCGTCGAGCGTCGTCACCGACGCGAATCTACGGCCGGGCGACGCGGTGATGGTCCGCGCACCGCTGTCCGATCCGGCGGTCGCGACCGCCGGCCTCCTGGCGCCGATCGCGGCGGGCGCGACGGTCGTCCTGCCGGACGAGACCTCCGAGGAACCGCCCGAGACCGACGCCGAGTCCGTCGTAGTCGTCGCCGAGGGCGGGACCGACGCCGCCCGGACGATCGATCCCGCTGCCGTGCCGATCCCGCGACCCCGATAAGGAGTGTTGTAACAGTCATACTGTCGGACAGAACGCTGTGACGCGTCTCGGCACCCCGGGGTGCCGACCTGAGTCACGAACGTCTGTCCGACAGTATCAGTATGAGCGGTGGGTCACGGCCACGGAAGGCCTATTGTTCCGCCCGCCGAACCGTTCGGTATGGCTCTGCGACTGCTCGCGCTCGCGTTCGGAATCGGCGAACTGCTCGCTCCTCGTGCCCTCGTGGACGCCTGGATGCGCCTGGCGACGACCGACGACGGCGACGTCCGCTCGTGGGTGTACACCGCTGCCAGAATCGAGGGCGTACTCCTGGTCCTGTGGGCGCTCTCGCGGTCGAAATCCACCGCGTCCGACGCGGAGGGATACTGACGGAACTCCGGTGTGCGCACGCGGGAAAGCACAAGATACTTTCCGCCGTTCTAATTAGATCTAATTAGAATGAGCGCAGTGCCACGCGGAGCGCCGACGCGGATCGACTACGTGCTGGGCGGGATGGGCGCCAGCCTCGCCTGCGGCGGCGCGGTCGGCGTCGCGTCGGCCGTGCCGCTCGGCGTCGCGAGCAGTATCGCGTCCGTCGTCGCCGCGGTGCTCTTGGTCGTCGGGACGGCCGACCTTCACTGACGACGGCCGAACCGAGGGTTCCTTGTGCCGGGGCGCGTCGGACGTGATATGAGCCTCGAGGTGACCGTCGCCGTGCCGTTCAAGCAGGACGGGACAGAGCGGCTCGGCGAGGGACAGTTCGTCGTCGCGCTCTCGCTGGACCGCGACTGGTTCTCGCCGGACCAGGCCCAGCGACTCATCGACGTGGCGGCCGGGCGCGGACTGCTCGCGCGCGAGGGCGACGACGTCGTCGCGCAGTTCGATCCCGCAGACGTCGACGTCCCCGAGGAGTACGAACCCGATCAGTCGCTCCTCCGCGAGCAGTCGGCGTTCGAGCGCATCCTCGACGCCCTCGTCGCCGCCGGTCACGACAAGCAGGACGCCGTCGCCGCGGTCAACGAGAAGCAGCGTCGCCTCGGGGTCTCCGTGGAGGCCGCCGCGGCGCTCTACGCCCGCCAGCACGACATCGACGTGGCGGACGCGGCGAGGAAGGCGAAAGAGAGTCTCAGAGAGTGATT
>JBDGUP010000020.1:0-11275 GCA_042215815.1 Haloquadratum sp.
CGGCGTCGGCGTCGGCGTCGGCGTCGGCGTCGGCGTCGGCGTCGGACTCGGGCGTGCCGGTGTCGTCGCCGTGGCCGTCCGCGTCGCTGTCACCGCCCCTGTCTCTGTCGGTGTCGGTGCCGACGAACTCGTCGAGCGACCGGTCCCGCGCCATACGCGGGCCGAGTGGTGGCGACGGCTTAGCCGTGACGGCTCGCGACCGCCGGGGCAACACCGGCTGTGCCTCGGAGCGAACACCCGGGAACGGTCGCGTTCGACAGTATAAAGGCGGTGATGGCCGAACGGCCGGGTATGGTAACCGTCATCGGCTTCATCGTGCGATTCGTGACGAGCATCGCAGACCTCGTGGGCATCTTCGTCTTCGACGTCCTCCTCGGCGTCGACCCGCTCACCGCGATCTCCTTCCTCGTCGGCGGCGCGATCACGACGGCGACGGTGGCGTACCTCACGCTGCTCGCGCTGGGCGCGCTGGCGAATCAGCTGGCCGGCGTCGGCTCGAGCGCACGCGAATCCACCGCGTCCGGCCGCGCGCAGCGGTAGCACCGCTTCGGGAGTGTCTTGGAGTACAGGAACCGCCCGCATTAAAATAGATATTATCAGACGGCGCGATCGAACGCCGCGGCCGCGAGATCGATCGCCGCGTCGGTCTCCGGGCCGATCGGCGAGCCGACGACGATCCCGTCGGCGTGCGCCAAGAGCGAGTCCATCCGTTCTGTGACCGTCGCGGGCGTGCCGGCGATCGAGAACGCGTCGATCATCGTCGGCGTCACGCGCTCGAAGGCCGCATCGAACGCACCCGCGCTGATCCGCTCGCCGATCTCGTCTGCCAGCGACGCGTCGATCCCGTGTCTGTCGAGCACCGGCGGGGCCGCTCCCGCGACGATGAACGCGACGGGCGGGCGGGCGGCCTCGCGGGCGGTCGCGGCGTCGTCGGCGATGCTCACGCTGGCGTACGCCAGTAACTCGAAGCCGCCGCGCTCGTCGGCGCGCTCTTTGCGGCCCTCTTCGACGCGGTCGCGAGCCCACGCGAGGTCGTCGGGATGCGAGCCGTTGAACAGGAGGCCGTCGGCGTGCTTGCCCGCCATCCGGCACATATGCGGCCCCTCGCCGCCGACGTAGACGGGAATCTCGCCCGGGACCGGGAAGTTCAACCCGGCGTCGCGGGCCTCGAAGGTCCCCTCGTGAGTCACGCGCTCGCCGGCCCAGAGGTCGCGCGCGACGTCGAACGCCTCCAGGACCGACCGCAGCCCCCGCTCGTCTTCGAGCCCGAGGTTCCGGAGCGTCGATGGGTCGCCCGGGCCGATGCCGAACACGGCCCGGCCGTCCGAGAGTTCCGCCACCGTCGCCGCCTTCGAGGCGAGCGTCACGGGGTGGAGCTCGTAGGGGTTCGCGATGCCCGGGCCGAGTCGCAGCGCCGTCGTCTCGGCGGCGAGCCGCGAGAGCGCGGCGAAGGGATCGCGGTTGTTGTAGTGGCAGGGCACGAACGCGACGTCGTAGCCCGCGCGTTCGGCCGCCGCGCCGGCGTCGACGACCTCGGGAATGGGGTCGTCGGGCGTCAGTTCGACCCCGAGCGTCGGGCCGTCGTCAGGGGGGCTTTCTCCCTCGGCGTCGGTGTCGCCGACGCTGCCGCCGTCGACGGCGCGCTCGTTACGCATACGACCACTCCCGGACCGCCTGTCGGACGAAGTCGCCCGCGACGTCGCGGAAGTGGGCGTCGCTCTCGCCGTGGTCGCCCCACTCGAAGTCGCGGACGACGACGACGGGCGTGCCGCCGGCGCCCTCGCCCGCGACGAGGTTCGCGGCGGCCGCGAGTTCGTCGACGACGCTCTCGACGGTGACGTCGAGTTCCCGCCCGTCCCGGTCCGTCTCGCCGCGCCAGTCGCGGGCGGGCGCGAGACCGGCCCAGCCGATGGCGACGCCGCGCTGACCGTGGCGGAACGGCCGGCCGCAGGTGTCGGTGACGACGACTCGCTCTGCGGGGACCCCCTCGCGAATCCGCTCGGCGCTCTCCGAGGGTCGCTTCGGCAGCAACAGCAGGTCCCCGTCGGGGACGTTCGACCGGTCGATCCCGGCGTTCACGCCGACGTGGCCGAAGCGCGTCTCGGTGAGGAGGAACGGCGCCTCCAGCAGCACCTCCACGCTCTCTTCGAGGACGGCCTGGGCGAACCGGGGGTCTTTCGACTCGCCGGTGTGCGATTCGAGCGCCTCGGCGATCTCCCGGGCGCGGGGGCCGGCCGGGAACTCCGCGAGGTCGGCGCTCCGCCCCTCGGCCTTCGAGACGATCGTGGAGGCGACACAGACCACGTCGCCGGGGCGGAGGTCGACGCGGTCGCGGACCAGTGCCGCGATGTCGTCGCCCGCCGCTATCTCCGGCAGGTCCGAAACAGCGAACAGTTCCATACCGGGGGAGGGGCCGCGTCGGTGAAAAGCAAACAGGTGTTGGCCAGCGTCTCCGGTATACTGTCGGACGCACTCGCGAGGGCGCCGACGCCGCGCTCTCACTCCGAGTGGGTCCTCACCGAAAAGACGTTTCGCCCCGGGCGTCAAGGCGAACGCGATGGCACACGTAGTGACGTGCTTCGTGCGGGAGCGCGGGGAGGTCCTCCTGACGCGCCGGAGCGAGCAGGTCGGGACGTACCAGGGGCGCTGGGCCGGCGTGTCGGGATACGTCGAGAGCGAGCCGGGCGAAGCGGGGTTCGACGCCGCGACCGTCGAGGCCGACGCCCGCCGGGAGCTTCGCGAAGAGGTCGACCTGACGGACGTAGACCTCGAACTCGTGCGGGCGGGCGCCCCGCTGTCGGTGGACGACGAAGAGGGGTCGTTCACGGTCCACCCGTTTCTCTTCGAGACGGACACGCGCGAGGTCGATCCCAACGAGGAACTCGCGGCGGTCGAGTGGGTCGACCCGACCGCGATCCGGGAGCGACCGACGGTCCCGCGGCTGTGGGAGACCTGGCGGCGCGTCGCGCCCAGCGTCGCGACCGTCCGGGAGGACCGGACACACGGCTCCGCGTGGATCGCGGCCCGCGCCCTCGAAGTGCTCCGCGACGCCGCCGCCGAGGCCGACGACTGGAACGACGTCGTCGCGACCGCGCGCGCCCTCCGCGAGGCGCGCCCCGGAATGGCCGCCGTCGCGAACCGGGTGAATCGGACCGTCAGCGAGGCGATCGACGCGACCGACGAGAGACCGCCGGATCCCGACGCCGTCGGGGATCGAGCGATCGAAGCGCTGGGCGCGGCGTTCCAGGCCGACTCCGACGCCGGGGCGACGGCCGGCCGGCGGCTCGAAGACGCCCGAGCGACCGCGGTCGCGACGCTGTCGCGCTCGGGGACCGTCCGCGAGGCGCTTTCGGCTCTCGGTCCCGAGCGAGTGGTCGTCGGGGAGTCGCGCCCGGAACGCGAGGGCGTCGGGGTCGCGGAGTGGGCCGCCGAGCACACGGACGCAGCGGTGACTCTGACGACCGAGGCGGCGCTCCCGACCGCG
The DNA here is from genome assembly GCA_042215815.1 of Haloquadratum sp. Lineage (GTDB taxonomy): Archaea > Halobacteriota > Halobacteria > Halobacteriales > Haloferacaceae > Haloquadratum. The sequence continues at coordinate 3,485 of JBDGUP010000020.1, forward strand.
CTCGCCCGATACGACGTCGACGCCGTCCTCGTTGGCGCCGACGCCGTGCTTCCGGCGGGCGACGTGGTGAACAAGACCGGCACGCGAGTGCTCGCTCTCGCCGCGCGGGACGCCGGCGTCCCGGTGTACGTCGTGGCCGCGCGCGACAAGATCCACCCCGCCGACGGCACCGACCGCGGGGCGCCGGACGCGACCGCGGAGACCGACGCGGTCTACGACGGCGACGCCGACGTCGCGGTCTATGCGCCCACCTTCGAGGTCACCCCCGCGGGCCTCGTCGACGGCGTCGCCACCGAGGAGGGGACGCTGGACGCGGCCGCTGTGGGGACGGTCGCAGAGCGCCACGCCCGGAACGCGGCCTGGGACGCGTCCGATCCGTGATCGGTTCCCCGTCGCGAACGTCCATATCCGAACGGCGAGTCGCGGGCGCCGTCCCGAACGAGAGATTCTTCACTCGCGCGCGTCGAGGATCGGTACGGTGGCGATGACGAGGGTTACCCCCACTCAGCCCCTTGTGATGACGCCACTTCGCCGAGCCACCGTCCTTTCGATGTCGCGGATCCACACGGAGAAGCGTCAGCTGACGAACTTCAGCAGGTCGTCTCGCTTCTGTTCGTGGAAGTGCGTCCGTAGCGCCTCGTTCAGCGCCTCGACGTCTCCTCGCTTCGCGCTGATCGGCGCGATCGTCTCGCGCCACTGCTGCCACGGCGGGTGCAGGCCGAGGCGGTCACAGAGGTCGTCGAGCCGCTCGTCTCGGTCGTCGACCTTGTCCATCTTGTTGACGGCGACGACCGTCGGGATGTCGAGGTCCCACAGGAAGTGAAACAGCTCGACGTCGTGGGGGACCTCGTCGGGGCCGGAGTGACGGTCGATGATGTCGACGACGCTCTTGCCGTCGACGACGTGGACCGCCGCGAGGATGTCGGCGGCGTTTGACTCGACGTACCGGACGACGTCGGTCTTGATCTGCTCGCGTCGGTCCGCTTCGACGCCGGACATAAAGCCGAAGCCGGGGAGGTCCGTGAACATAAAGTCGTCCGACGCCCAGTCGAAGTGGTTGGGCGAGCGCGTGACTCCCGGTTTCCGCCCGGTCGTGAACTTCGAGTGCCCGGTCAGCTCCCGCATCAGCGTCGACTTCCCCACGTTCGACCGGCCGGCGAGGACCACCTCGTCGCGGTCCGGGCGATCATCGAACATACACGAGAAAGGCCGTCGTCGCGGTTAACGCTGACGTCTGCGCCGTCGGGCGCGTCGCTCACAGCAGTCCCTCTTCGCGCGCCAGGAGGATCCCCTCCACCGTCGCGTCGTTCGTCGGCGACGAACGCGCGACGTCGACGGCGTCCGCGACGGGGACCGAGCGCACAGAGAGGAACTCGTTTTCGTCCAGGTCGCGCTCGGCGGGCGTGAGATCGGTCGCGAAGACGAAGCCGCGGCGGTGTCGGAGCACGCCGGTCGCACACCAGAAGTCCTCTAGGAGGGCGACGCTTTCGGCGTCGAATCCGGTCTCTTCGCGGAGTTCGCGGGTCGCCGCCGCGGTGTAGGACTCGCCCGACTCGACGATGCCCGCGGGCAGTTCCGGTTGTGTCTCCCGGATAGTCGGCCGGTACTGCTCGACGAACAGGACCGAGCCGTCCTCGACGGCGACGACGACGACCGCCGTCGCGAGTTCGGCCCAGTAGTAGCGCTTCGTCGTCCCGTCGGGCTGCTCGACGAGGTCGTAGCCGCCGGTGTACCAGCCCGTCTCGTACTCGGTCGTAGACTCCCGGACGGGCCACTCCGGCTCCGGCAGCGACTCGTGTCGGCCTCTGTCGTCAGCCATCGGGCGCCTGTCGGTCTCGGTCGGGCTTAATAGTGGTCACTCGAACCCTCGAACCGGGGACGATAGATCCGGTTGAACGCGTGTCGCCGGAGCGTCCCGATCGCGGCCTCGCGTTCGTTCTGGTAGGTCGCCGCCGCGACCGCCTCGGCGAACGGGGCGGCGTGCCAGACGACGCGGTCGACGTCCGGACTCCCGATCTCGAACACCTCGTAGTCGGGGTGGTCTGCGATCCAGGCGTCGAACTCCTCGCGGGAGCCGACGGTGACGGTCAGCCGAGCGGCGAAGACGACGTTCCGCGCGCGCTCGACCACCTCGCTCGTCACTCGTTCTGTGTACTCCTCGCGGTCGAAGCCCATCGCCTTCGCCACCTCGCGGACGACCTGCTGTGCGGTCGGGCCGGCGGCCTCGAACGCCGCGCGCGCCTCGTCGAGCGACGACGGCGACAGCGTCCCCTCGCTCTCCATACGCATACGTCGACGACTCGCGAACAAACGCTTTCGGTCTCGAACCCCGCCCGCTCCACGACCGCGGCGTGATACTGTCCGACGGGATGAGTTTATATCCGATGTCGGGGCCATCGCCTCTGTGATCTGAACGATGTCCCGCGTCGGGCCGCGGTTGCTCGGCACACCGACGCGGGGAGCCGGCGTCCGTCGAGGCGCCGCAAAAGCGGGTGCCGACTGTTCGCCCCGACCTGGTCTCGTTCCAGTCGGCCGATTCCTTCCATTCGTCGAGGTGAGTCGCGGCGCGTTCCCGTCACTCGTCGTCCGAGGCGCGATCGGCGTCGCGCTCGTCGGGATCGGCCGCCAGCATCTGGGCGGTCAGCTCGCGCGCTTCGTCGAGGACCGCTCGCGTCTCCTCGTCGAACGAGCCCCGTCCGCTCCTCGCGGCGGCCTCGGGATCGACGTCCACGGCGTCGTCGGGGGCGTGTCCGTGGGCGCCGAGACGGCCGTGGCCGCTGGCAGTGTCTTCGAAGACCTGCTCGTAGTCTGTCTCCTCGGCGAGGGCGGCCACCTCGGGGGCGAGTTCGTCCTCGCCGTACTGCGACCACCCGGGGATATGTTCGTCCAGCCACGCCTCGTGCTCGTCGCCGTGGACCATCGCGGTGAAGGCCAGATGGTTCGCGAGGTGGGTCGCATCCTGCTGCGGCGTCTCACAGACGGGACAGGCGAAGCCCATAGCCGGGCACACGCCGCCGCGATACAAGGACCTGTGGGTCTCGCACACGCCGGGGCGCGCTGGCCCGCAGGTCACCGCTCGCGCGCCGCCCCCCACGACCGGAGGTCCATCACCAAGAGCAGCGCGTCTTCGCCGTCGTCGTAGTAGTTCGACATCCGGCGGGTCGGCTCGAAGCCCTCGTCGCGGTACAGCGAGCGGGCCGTCTCGTTGCTCTCGCGGACTTCGAGCTTCACCACGGCCGCACCCGCCACCGAGAGCGTGACGATCGCCTCCCGGAGGAGTTGCCGGCCGATACCCTCGCCGCGGGCGTCCGGCCGGACCGCGAGGTCCTTGACGTGGCCGATGTCGCGGCCGTGGTTCGGCATCACGTCGCCGACGACGTAGCCCAGGATCGCCTCTCCGTTTCCCTCGTCGCGGACGGCGACCAAGAACGCCGGCGCGTCGAGCAGCGATTCGAACGCCGAATACGGCCACGGCTCCGAAAACGACGCCCGCTCGATGCGGAGGACGTCGAGCAGATCGGCGCGGTCCACCGGACGGGTCCGGACGTCGGACGGCGCGACCGACGAACGTGTCGCGTCGCTAGGGCGCGCATCGTCCGCGCTCCCGTCTGTGTCTGCACGTCCCGCGCCGTCGCTGCTCGGATCGCTCACGTCCCGTGATTCGTTGGTCGCCGTCAAAAGTCCGCCGGCCGGAAGCTCCGAGGGGATTCGTCCGACAGTATCATACTGACTAGTCTCACTGTGTACCGGTGATCGCCACCCGCGTTCACGGCGATCACCGGTAAGAAGCGAGACTAGTCAGTATCAGTCGTCGGCAGGCGCGGCGCCGCCGGCCGCTCCGTGCTTTTCCTTGGTGAGCCGGAGCTTGCCGCCGGCTTCGAGGATGCGACGCTCCCGCTCGGAGGCGTCGAGTTCGGCGGTGGCCTCCCAGTCGTCGTTCACGCGGATGGTGAACTCGGTCTCGCCGGAGGCGACGGCCTCGGCGACGTCGGTGACGATCTCGACGTCGTCGCCCTGGTCGATCCGCTCGTAGGTCTCGTCGTCGATCGCCAGCGGGACGATCCCGAAGTTGAAGAGGTTCGCCTTGTGGATGCGGGCGAACGACTGGGCGAGGACGGCCTCGATACCGAGGTACTGCGGGCACATCGCGGCGTGTTCACGCGAAGAGCCCTGGCCGTAGTTCTCCCCGGCCACGAGGATGCCGCCGTCCGCATCCAGCGCGCGCTCGGCGAACGTGTCGTCGACGCGCGAGAGCGTGAACTCAGAGAGCTTCTCGATGTTCGAGCGGTACTTGAGGATGTCCGACGTGGCCGGGATGATGTGGTCCGTCGTGATGTTGTCTTCCATCTTCAGGAGCACTTCGCCCTCGATGTCGGCCTCCAGCGGCTCGCCGATCGGCGCCGAGCCGATGTTCGGCCCCTTCACGAGTTCGTCGTCGACGGCCTCGTCGGGCTCGATGATGTCGGTCTTCGAGCCGTCGTACTCGTCGGGGAGTTCGATCCCGGGGGCCTCGAGGTCGCCGAGTTCGTCGGCGAGGTCCCGCGGATCGACGATCTCGCCTTTGATCGCCGCAGCAGTCGCGACTTCCGGCGAACAGAGATACACCGAGTCGTCCTCGATGCCCGAGCGGCCCTCGAAGTTGCGGTTGAAGGTCCGCAGCGACACGGAGTCGGAGGCGGGGACGTGACCGATGCCGATACAGGCACCACACGTCGCCTCCGAGAAGTTCACGCCGGCGGCCATCATCTCGGCGGTCCAGCCCTGGCGGGCGAGGATCTCCGAGGCCTGCTTGGAACCGGGCGCGACGATCATCTCGGTCTTCATATCGACCTCGCGGCCTTCGAGCATCTTCGCCGCGGGGAGGATGTCCTCGTAGCCGCCGTTCGTACAGGAGCCGACGATGACCTGTTCGACGGACTCGCCGGCGACCTCGCGGACGGGCACGACGTTGTCCGGCATCGACGGCTTCGCGATGAGCGGCTCCAGCTCCGAGAGGTCGATCGTGAGTTCGTCGGCGTACTCGGCGTCCTCGTCGGGCGAGAGTTCGACGTACTCGTCTTCGCGACCCTGTCGCGCGAGGTAGTCGCGCGTCTTCTCGTCGGTCGGGAAGATCGAGGAGGTCGCACCGAGTTCCGTGCCCATATTGGTGATCGTCGTCCGCTCGGGTACCGAGAGCGTCTCGACGCCGGGACCGGTGTACTCGAAGACCTTGCCGACGCCGCCCTTGACCGAGAGCCGGCGGAGCATCTCGAGGATGACGTCCTTCGCGGTCGCCCACTCGGGGAGTTCGCCCTCGAGGCGGACGTTGACGACCTCCGGCATCTCGACGTAGTAGGCGCCGCCGCCCATGGCGACCGAGATGTCCAGTCCGCCGGCGCCGATCGCGAGCTGACCCAGGCCGCCGGGCGTGGGCGTGTGCGAGTCAGAGCCGAGGAGCGTCTTGCCGGGCGCGGCGAAGTTCTCCTTGTGGACGTTGTGACAGATGCCGTTGCCCGGACGGGAGAAATACGCCCCGTAGGTACCGGCCGCAGAGCGGAGGAATCGGTGGTCGTCGGTGTTCTTGAAGTCGAACTGGTAGGTCTGGTGGTCGCAGTACTGCGCCGCCAGTTCGGTCTGTACTTCGTCCAGCTCCAGCGCCTCGAACTGGAGCCAGACCATCGTTCCGGTCGTGTCCTGTGCGAGGACCTGATCGATCTCGATCCCGATCTCCTCACCGGGTTCGAGTTCGCCTTCGACGAGGTGATCGTCGAGAATCTTTTCGGTAAGCGTCTGTCCCATAACATCCGGTGATCGGCCGTCTACGATTATAAATCCCGCGTGTTTGAGGTGAGAGATATGATACTTATACACATATGCGGTCCTAATTCGATACGAACAGCCACTGTCACGGCCGATCAGATCACACACCGTCGAGAGCGACACGGTTTTGGCTCCCCCCGCCGCCCTTCCCGTATGTTCCGTGCCGGCACGTTCGTGGCGTCGTGTGTCGACCCGATCGGCGACGAACAGGTACAGCCGAACGGCGTCGACCTGACGCTGGGCGACGTCCTCGAACAGGTCGAGCCCGGCCGCATCGGGAAGGACGGCAAAACCATCGGCGCGCGGGAACCGGTCGAGCCGGTCGAATCGACGGATACCGCCGGAACCGACGTGTTCCGGCTCGATCCCGGCGGGTACGTCCTCCAGTACGCGGAGACGATCTCCGTCCCCGACGAACACGTCGGCTTCCTCTATCCGCGGTCGTCACTGCTGCGGAACTCCTGTATGCTCAACACGGCGGTCTGGGACGCCGGCTACGAGGGGAAAGGCGAGGGGCTCTTCCAGGTCCACCACCCGATACGACTCGAACGCGGCGCGCGCGTGGCCCAGTTCGTACTCGCAGAAGCCGCCCACCACGACCGCTACGACGGCTCGTACCAGGGCGAACGGACCGAGAGCCGGTAGGGATCGCAACCACTGTTACTGTCGGCCAGAACGGGACACCACGCGAACGCCACAAGCGACTGTGCCTACCCAAAGGCACATGTATGCGCACCTCTAAGTGCGGCTAACTGATGTCCCGGAGTTCGTCCCTTCCAGAGCGGCCGCGTCTGGATCTCGACCCAGAGATGTCGGACGCCGAACGGCTGGCGGCGATCCGTCAGCACTACGAGCGGCTCGTCTCCGTCAACGAGGAACTCGACGAGCGGCTCTCGGAAGCGACAGAGAAAAAAGCCGAGCTGCAAGAGGAGGTCGAACAGCTGAAGCGTCGCAACGAGACGCTCAAGACCTCGTCGCTGTACCTCGCGACGGTCGAGGAGTTGACCGACGACGGCGTCGTGATCAAACAGCACGGCAACAACCAGGAGGTGCTGACCGAGGCGTCGCCGCATCTCGACAGCGAACTCGACGCCGGCGACCGGGTCGCGATCAACGACTCCTTCGCGATCCAGCAGCTCCTCGACGACGAGACCGACTCGCGCGCGCAGGCGATGGAGATCGACGCCTCGCCGGAGGTGTCCTACGAGGACATCGGCGGGATCGACGAGCAGGTGCGCGAGGTGCGCGAGGCCGTCGAAGACCCGCTCACCAGCCCCGAGATGTTCGCGGAGGTCGGCGTCGACCCGCCCTCGGGAGTGTTGCTCCACGGGCCGCCGGGGACGGGTAAGACGATGCTCGCGAAGGCAGTCGCGAACCACACGGACGCGACGTTCATCAAGATGGCCGGCTCCGAACTCGTCCGGAAGTTCATCGGTGAAGGGTCGCGGCTCGTCCGTGACCTCTTCGACCTCGCAGAAGAAGAAGAGCCGGCGGTGATCTTCATCGACGAGATCGACGCCGTCGCCTCCAAGCGGACGGACTCGAAGACCTCCGGCGACGCCGAGGTCCAGCGGACGATGATGCAACTGCTCTCGGAGATGGACGGCTTCGACGAGCGCGGCGAGGTGCGGATTATGGCTGCGACGAACCGCTTCGACATGCTCGACGAGGCCATCCTCCGCCCCGGGCGCTTCGACCGCCTCATCGAGGTGCCCAAACCCGACGCGGCGGGTCGCGAACACATCCTCGAGATCCACACCCGTGAGATGAACGTCGCCGACGACGTCGACTTCGGCGACATCGCGGCGTCGCTCGACGACTACTCCGGCGCCGACATCGCCGCGCTGGCGACCGAGGCGGGGATGTTCGCCATCCGCGACGGCCGCACCGAGGTCCGTCGCCAGGACTTCGACGACGCCTACCTCAAGATCGAAGATTCGGACGAACAGACGACGATTCCGGGACCGACGACCTACCAGTACTGATACTGAT
>JBDGUP010000032.1:0-11100 GCA_042215815.1 Haloquadratum sp.
CGGCGAGCACCGGTAAGAGACTACAACCGTCATTATGATACTGTCGGACGAACGTCCTGCTACTCCTGTGTATCCCCCGTGGGGGGACGAGCGTCTCAACGGGTTCGTCCGACAGTATACAACCGTCATTATCAGCACCGGTCAGTCGCCGCCTTCGGCCGCGGGCGCCGCGGCCGGTGACTCCCGCGTCCGGTAGTACGCCGCGACGAACACGCCGGTCGCGACGACGATGAACCCCGCGGCCGTGAGGAACGCCGCCGTCGTCGAGACGGCGTCTTTGATACCGCCGACGAGCAGCGGCCCCGTGACCTGGCCGACCTTCCAGGCGAGAGAGCGGAGCGACATACTCGAGGCCACAGAGTCGAACGCCTCGCCCTCCTCGACGAACAGCGCCATACTCGCCGGCAGGCGGACGCTGTCGGCGACGCCGAGCACGCCGTAGGCGGCGAAGAGCGCGAAGAACGCGCCGCCGAGCACCTGGGTCTGCCCGAACGCCCGGAACCGGAGCGGGCTGATCGCCCCCTCGAACGCGAGCGCGAGCGGGACGAGCGCGGTCCCGACCCCGTACAGGAGGGCCCCGACGGCGACGAACCAGTGACGCCGCCCCACCCGGTCTGTCAGCCGGCCCATATACCCCTGGAGGAGCGACTTCGTGAGCTTGCCGCCGGCGAGGATCCACCCGATCGCGAAGGCGTTGATGCCGAACTCCGTCCGGGCGAAGATCGGCAGGAAGATGATGACGGCCATCTTGCCCACCGAAAACGCGAGCCGGAAGATCACGAGCGAGCGGACCATCGGCCGGCCAAGGAGGGACACGATCGTTTCGACCCCGGTCGCCTCGCCGGGGTCCTTCCGCCCGCCGGGGTTGGTGCGGAGAGACCGCCACACGAGCGCGAAGGCCACGATCGTGACGGCGCTCAAGACGGCGTAGACCAGGGCGAAATCGTAGGCATAGAGGAGGTAGCCGCCGACGAGGTCGCCCGCGAGGCTCGAAAACGCCCCGACCTGGTTGTAGGCGCCGAGCCAGCGGCCGCTCCCGCCGTCGGGGCTGATCTCGCCGACGATCGTCGAGCCGGTGATCCAGAGGAGGCTGGACCCGAGTCCCTGGACGATCCGGACGAAGATCACCTGCGTCGCGCTTTCGACAAGCGTGAATCCGACGAAGACCGCGACGTTGATCGCCAGCCCGGCGAGCAGGTAGTGCTTGGCGTTGCCGACGTCCACCCTCCGGCCGAGCGGGAGCACGACGAGCAGTTGGACCACGGCGAAGGCGGTCCCGAACAGCCCCTCGACGACGCCTGTCGTCCCGAACCGGTCGGCATACAGCGCCAGCGCGATCAGGATCGTCGAGTACGCCTGGCTCCGGGCGAAGGTGGTCCCGGCCAGCGCGGCGAACTCCCGGTCTCGAAGGAGCGAGAACGCGCCGCCGACGTGAGAACCCATCCGATTGGTGAGTGGCCGTACCCCGGATTAAATGGCATCATTCGCGGCGACGGCGTGGCGTGTTGCCGGTAGCCACAGCGCATCGAGATTCGCCGTCTCGTCCCCGGTGTCGACGCCGGCGTCACAGACCAGGCGCTATGCGAGAGATACCGAAATGAATGGCGGACAGCGGGATTGCCCGGCGTTCCGACGCGGGGAATCCCGGTCGCCTCCTCCACCCCGCGATCCTTCGAGCGACGAACGTTCGCTGGTCCGCTGCTCGCTTCCGCGCCTGACGGGGTGCCAGCGGCGAATCACGGGGGACCGACCCTGCGGCCGGCATCCGTGAACCGCCGTCCCCGAAGGACGAGGTTTCGACGTTGGCTTCCGGGGCCCGCGTCGGTCTGACCGGACGCCCCCGGGTTCGGTCCCCGCTGAAGGCCAAAGTCGCGGGTGACGAGCAGGGCCTAGCTGCCCGACCTAGTCCATACTCGGGTAGGCCGCGGCCACATAAGGGGCTTTCGACTCAGCGACCCCCGTGATCGACGGACGCCGCGGGGGTTCCGGAGAGATCGATCCGCGAGTCGACGCCGCTATGTGAGCACCGTCCGGGCGTAACTGCCGGCCAGTATCGCGACGATGGCGGCACCGGTCACGACGATCCACGGGTGGTTCTCCAGCCACGCGTACGCCGGCGGGAAACTGTAGAGCAGCGTCTGATCGATGGCGACGGCCCACAGGATCGCGAACAGGAGCATCGCGAGCCCGGAGACGAGCGCTACCCCAGCGAGCGTCGCGGGGTTCGAGCGTCGCTGGGCACCGGCCAGAAAGACCACGACGTTCACGAGGGCCAGGGCGCCGACGATCGAGACGCCGAACGGGCCGGCCGCGTAGTAGTCGCCGACGCCCGCGTTCGGGGCCGTGACGACGAGTCCGGGGAGGAAGACGATCGCAGCGAGGAGGAGGCACGCGACGGCCCCGAGCGCCGGGACGACCGTGTCCAGATCTACGTCCATAGCAGGGTATGGAACCGGCGCGCGTGTAAGCGCTTCGAGAGGCGACGGCGCGTCGGTCTCGGCGAGGTCGCGTTCTAGGGACCCGGAAGGGAAACGGGTAAGCCACCGCCCTCTCGTGTTCGAGTATGGAGCGCGTAGCGATCATCGGCGCGTCGATGACCCAGTTCGGGCAACGCGAGGCGTGGATCCGCGGACTGCTCGCGGAGGCCGGAGGCGCCTGTCTCGACGACGCTGGGGTGTCGCCCGACGCCGTCGATCACCTGTACGTCTCGAACATGGCGAGCGGCGAGTTCGAGGGGCAGACGGGCGTCCCGAACGCCCTCGCTCACGACCTCGCCGCGGTCCCGGCATACACCGCACGGATCGATCAGACGTCGTCCTCGGGCGGCGCGGGCGTGTACGCGGCCTGGCAGTCGGTCGCCTCCGGCGCCTCCGAGATGACGCTTCTCGTCGGCGGCGAGAAGATGACCCACCGGACGACCGCCGAAGCGACAGACGTCATCGCGTCGCTCACCCACCCCGCGGAGTACAAACACGGCGTCACGCTGCCCTCGTTCGCGGGGCTGACGGCGCGCCACTACCTCGAGACCTACGACGCCCCGCGGGAGTCGCTCGCGAAGGTCGCGGTGAAGAACCACCGGAACGGCGTCGACAATCCCCACGCGCAATTTCGGAAGGAAGTGGACCTCGAAACCGTGCTCGAATCGCCCATCGTCGCCGACCCCCTCCGGCTCTACGACTTCTGTCCGATCACCGACGGGTCGGCGGCGCTGCTCTTCTGCCCGGAGTCCGTCGCCCGCGAGTACGCCGACGAGTACGCGGTCGTCTCCGGCATCGGCGGCGCGACAGACACCCACGTGGTCCACGAGCGCGCCGATCCGACGACGATGGGCGGCGTCGCAAACTCCGCCGAAGAGGCCTACGAGATGGCCGATCTCGACCCCGACGACGTCGACGTCGCCGAACTGCACGACATGTTCACCATCCTCGAAGTCCTCCAGTCCGAAGACCTCGGCTTCTTCGAGAAGGGAGAGGGCTGGCAGGCGGTCGAGGAGGGCGTCACCGACCGCGACGGCGACCTCCCGGTCAACACGTCCGGCGGTCTCAAATCGAAGGGCCACCCCCTCGGCGCGTCGGGCGTCGCCCAGGTGTATGAGATCTACAAGCAGGTGCTCGGCGACGCCGGCCCCCGCCAGGTCGACGCCGAGACGGGTCTCGCCTGCAACGTCGGCGGCTTCGGGAACTGCGTGACGACCACGATTCTGGAGGGCCGCGTATGAACGACGACACGACCGCGTCTCCGGACGGAGGCGATCCGACGGACGGAGACGACCACACGATGGAGGCGTACCGCTATCCCGACGGCAGCATCACCTACCCCGGCCACCCGCGCGGTCCCGGCGGCGGCGAACCCACGGGGACGGTCGACCTCAGCGAGTACACCGCAGAGGTCGTCACCTGGACCACCTCGACGGCGACCCCGCCCGGCGTCCGCGAACCGAACACGCTCGCGATCGTGGAGTTCGACGTCGACGGCGAACCGGTCCGCGCCATCGGCCAGGTGACCACCGACGACGTCGCCGTCGGCGACGAGGTGCGACCGGTCTACTGCGAGCAGCTCCGCGACCCCGAGGCGGGGATCCGAGAGCCGGCGAGCCAGTCGTGGGACGGCTTCCGGTTCGAGCCGATCGAGTCCGGTACCTAGATCGCCTCGCGGTCCAGCCGGTCGCCGAACTGTTCGAGCAGCGCGCGCTGGATGGTCTCGGCGCGGTCGAGGAACCCGCACGGCACGCCGTATTCGATTTCGACTGTGGCCATCGATCGCGTTTCCGTCGGCCGCGACAAAAGCGCGTCGCGCTCGCGTCCGTGGCGCGCAGAAGCGGCCGCGCCGACCCGACCGCCCGGTCGGAGCCAGATTTATAATTAACGAACGTGAATATTAAATGCTATGTGTTACCACACGCATCGAACGCGGGAGCGAGAGGCGGACAGCGAGGCCGTCGGCGGACGCAGAGAAGGCGGCGATATCGACGCCGACCGCGCCGACGAGGAGTCCGATCCCGGAGCGCCCGACCGCGCCGACAAGCCCGAGCCGATCGGACTCGCGTGAATCGACGGTAGCCCGTCGCAGGCGGTACTTACCGGCGTCTCGCCGGGCGACCCTACTCGCGACCGGCGGTCGGACCGAAGAGCGGCCGCCAGTAGAGGAGCGCTACGGTCACGAGGAAGACGACCGTCGAGACGTCATAAGAGAAGTCGAACGTCGCGGCGACGAGCGCAGAGCTACCGCCGAGGACGCCCGACAGCAGCGACGCGAGGATGGGCCACGAACACGACACGCAGGACAGCAACCCGACGACGCCCGAGACGGCAGCGCCGGCGGCGTCGATGACGGTCGCGTACACCAGATACGCCAGCGCGAGGTAGCCGACGACGCGGGCGGGCATCAAGACCAGCAGCACCCACGGGGTAGAGACGACGGGGGCGGGCCCCCAGCCGGGCGCGAGCATCGCGACCCGCACGCCGAATCCGCCGCCCGCGGACGCCGCGTCGACCACGACGCCGCCCGCGACCGCCAGTGCCACGGCATAGAGGGTGGCGACGGCGGCGGCGCGGCGGCGCGTCCGGGCGTCGGCCGATACGGGCGCGGTCTTCCAGACCGCGAGGACGCCGACCAGAACCCACAGCAGGCCGTAGACCGTATAGCGCGGCTGCGTGAGCGTGATGTCCGCGGCGACGAGATACGCCAGTGCGGCCGCGATCAGCGTGTTGCCGAAGAGGGCCCCATAGAGGAGGTCGCGCGTCGCGACGCGGGACCGGGCGGCGGCGACGGCCATCGTCACACCGCCAGCGCGTCGACGACGACGGCCAAGAGCAGCGCCCCGAGGTAGGCGTTCGACGCGTGGAACGAGCGGAGCGCCGCCGATTCGGTCTGTTCGTAGTGCAGGCGCACGGCGAAATAGAGGAACAGCGCGCCGAAGAGCACGCTCGTGAGGGCGTAGACCAGCCCGAGGGCCTCCATCGTCGCCAGCGCGCCGGCCGCGACGAGCGTCGCCGCCAGGTACCAGAGGATCTGCTTTCTGGTCTCGGTCTCGCCGCGGACCACCGGCATCATCGGGAACCCGCCGCGCTCGTAGTCGTCTTTGTACGCCAGCGCGAGGTTGTAGAAGTGCGCTGGCGTCCACAGGAAGATGATCGCCGCGAGCGCGAGACCACCGGCGCCGACGGAGCCGGTGACGGCGACCCAGCCGATGAGCGCCGGGAGCGCACCGGCCGCGCCTCCGATGACCGTGTTCTGGACCGTGTTCGGCTTCAACAAGAGCGTGTAGACCACACTGTAAAACAGGATGGCCGCGACGCCGAGGACGGCGGCGAGCGCGTTCACCCACGCGAACAACGCGACCGACCCCGCGGCCAAGAGCAGGCCGAACGCGAGCGCGTTCCGGACCGGGACGAGGTCGGTCGCGAGCGGCCGGTCGCTCGTGCGCTGCATCCGACGGTCGATGTCGCGCTCGAAGACGTGGTTGAACGTTCCCGACGCGCCGATCGAGAGCACGCCCCCACCGAGCGTCGCGAGCACGACAGGGACCGAGAGTCCGCCGGCCGTCGTCGCGGCCAGCGCCATTCCACCGGCGGCGACGAGACAGAGCAGCCACATCAGCCGCGGTTTCGTCAGCCGGAGGTACGCCCGCGCCGTCGCGATGAGGCGCTCGCGCCGGTCGCTTGGGAGATCGGGGTCGTACGACGTCTCGGCCGGCGGACCGAGGTCGACGTCGTGGACCGAGCGCTCGTCCACCTCGCCCGTCTCCCGCTCTAGCGTCCACGCGAGCGCCCCAACGAGCGACGCGAAGATCCCCATCCCGGCCACCAGGTGGACGGCCGAGAGCACCGCGCTCGCTCCCGTGACCGCAACGAACGCGCCGAGGGCGGCCTGTACCGGATACAGCGCGCCCGCGAACACGACCGCGAGGAGGACGCGGCGCTCGACGCCCGCACGCAGCGCGGCCACGAGCGTCGCGAGTCCGAACAGCCCGACGACGACCGCCGCGAGCCGGTGGCCGACCGCGAGCCAGCCGGCCGGCGACGTCGGCGTCGTCCAGCCGGTGCCGCAGACCGGCCAGGCGGTACACGACGCTGCGGCGTCGGTCAGCGCGGTCGTCGCCCCGACGAGCAACAGGAGGTAGACGCCGATCGCCGTCGCCGCGAGCAGGCCGTGAAACCGATCGTGTGTTGCAGTCGACGCCACGAGAGTCACCTATCCAGTCTTTGGAATCCCCGTACTTAGGGTCCCCGCTTTCGCCCCCCCGACGGGGACGGGGACGGGGACGGGGAGGGGGCCCGCCCGGGCAGACGATACTCCCTATCAGCAACTATTTACGTGACTCTTTCCAACCACCGATCGATGCGAAAGACGCGTTCGGCACTCGTTTCACTGCTCTCGGTGGTAGTGGTGGGCCTCCTCGCGGATCCGGTCGCCGCACAGCCGTCCGCCAGCGCGGAACTCATCAACTCGCTGAACGGGAAGCTCCTGTACATCGCGGTTCCCGTGACGATCCTCGTGGAGGCGATCCTCATCTACACCGTGGTACGGTTCCGGAACAACGACGAGGCGTCGCCGACCCAGGAGAACCGGCGGCTGGAGATCACCTGGACCATCGCGACGGCGATCATCCTGCTGTTCGTGGGCGTCGCCTCCTACGGCGTCCTCGCGAGCGAGAACGTCGCCTACCAGGGCCCCCAGGTCGAAAACGCCGCCGGTGATCCCGTCGTCGTCCGGGCCGAGGCGTTCCAGTGGGGCTGGGAGATGTTCTACCCCCAGGCGGGCAACTTCTCGAACGGCAACACGATCGTCATCCCCGCGGACCGCCCGGTCTACCTCAAGGTGACGTCGCGCGACGTGATACACAGCCTGCACGTTCCGAAGTTAGGGCTCAAACAGGACGCGATGCCCGGACAGGTGAACACGATCAGAACGGTCGCCTACGAGACGGGGACCTACCAGGGCTACTGTGCGGAGTTCTGCGGCGTCGCCCACTCGCAGATGTACTTCACCGTCGAGGTCGTCTCCCAAGAGGAGTACCAGCAGTGGCTCGAGAGCCAACAGCAGCAGGGCAGTAGCGGATAGTCGCGCGTCTGTTTTTTGTCGTGTCACCGGCCGATCTCCGGCTGATCACCGACCGTCACCGACCGATCAGCGACGCGGGTCCGTATCCGACACGCGCCCTTCGGCGTCGTCGGCCGGCCCGCGTTCCGCGAGGATCCGATCGACGATCCGGCCCGTCGAGAGGAGTTCGCCCTCGTAGGCCGGTTCGCGCGCGGTGGCCCGCGCGACCTCGCAGTCGATCCCGCGCGCGTCGAGTGCGTCCCGGAGGTCGTCGGCGTCGTGGTGCTGGTCGTGACCGAGCACGATGACGTCTGGATCGATCCGTTCGATCGGCACGAAGATGTCCTCGGGGTGGCCGAGGTGGGCCGCGGTGACCGTCTCTAGGGCGTCGACGACGTCCCGCCGCTGGCGGTCGGGGAGCACCGGTCGCTGCTTGTGCGTGACGTTCTCCCGGCGGGCGACGATCACGTGCAGTTCGTCGCCCATCGCGGCCGCCTCAGAGAAGTAGTGGAGGTGGCCCGGGTGGACGATGTCGAACGTCCCCTGGGCGACGACCCGGCGGGTCATCGATCGCCCCCCTCCGCTCCCCGCCGCGGTCGTCCGGCGTCGTACTCGACGTCGAGGTCTGCCTCGGTGAAGTCGAAGAACTCCTCCGGGTCGGGGAGGTCGACGTCGAGGACCTCCAGGTCACGGGGGTCGCCGTACTGGTCGAACGCGGCCCAGTCGGTCGGACCGTACGGGTGGCCGAGGATGATGTGGACCGTCCCCTGACCGAAAGTGTCGAGGTCCGCGTCGCTCGGTCGGAGCACGCCGTTCGGGTGGGAGTGGATCGAACCCACCGCCCGTCGGTCGTTCGGGATCATACTGCTGTCGACGGTGGCGCTCGTCTCGTCCGAGCGCGTCCCCGGCACGATGAGGACCTCCGTGATGACCGTCCCCGACCGATCGAGGTCGAACCGACTGGCGTCCTCGCCGCGGAGAAAACCCATATACTCGTTCGGATGCGTCTCGCGGGACGCCTCCCGTGCGAAGTCGAGCGCGTCGGCAGCGATGCCGAGCACCTCACTCGACCGGAAGAGTCGCATAGCGGATTTCGGGTGCGTCTCCTTCTAAGCGTTCCGGTCGTCCGAGACGGGACCGCCAGCCGCGATCGATCCCGGCCCGCGCCGGGGCACACCGCGGGCGGGCGATTGTAAAGTCTTAACCGCGACGCACCACTCTTCGCCAGTATGACCGCCGATAACGCCGGGGATTCCGGCGGCGAGTCCGAGCCGAATTCGGCGGCGGACTCGCGACCTGTCGTCTACGATCTCGCACCGAACTGCACGCTCGACGACGTCGAACCGGGCGAGAACTATCACGCCGTCGTCAACGGCGTCGTCGAGTACGGCATCTTCGTCGACGTCTCCGACGAGGTGTCGGGACTCGTCCACGAGTCGAACCTCGATCGCTCCTACGAGGTCGGGGACCGACTGACGGTGACGCTCGAAGAGATCAAGGAGAACGGCGACCTCGCGTTCGACGTCTTCAGCGAGGAGACCTACCAGACGGTCGTCGTCGACCACGAGCCCGATCTCACCCCGATCGCCGGTCTCGACGCCGGCGACTCCGTCCACGTCGAGGGGCAGGTCGCCCAGATCAAACAGACCGGCGGCCCGACGGTCTTCCGGATCGCCGACGAGACGGGCATCGTCTCCGCGGCGGCGTTCCGCGAGGCCGGCGTCCGCGCCTTCCCCGCGGTCGAACTCGACGACGTCGTCCGCGTCGGCGGCACGGTCGAGTCTCACGACGGCGCGCTCCAGCTCGAAGTCGAGTCGATGACGCGGCTCCAGGGCGACACGGCGGCGGAAGCCCGAGAACGGCTCGACGCGGCCTTCGCAGACCGTGCCGAGCCCGCCGAGGTGGAGCCGCTCGTCGAGTGGCCGGCGTTCGAGAAGCTCCGGGCGGATCTCCGCGGCGTCGCGCGATTGCTGCGGCGGACGGTCCTCGAAGGCCGCCCGATTCGGGTGCGCCACCACGCCGACGGCGACGGAATGTGCGCGTCCGTGCCGGTCCAACTCGCCTTGGAGAACTTCATCGAGTCCGTCCACGACGACCCCGACGCGTCCCGCCACCTCATCAAGCGGCTGCCCTCGAAGGCGCCGTTCTACGAGATGGAAGACGTCACGCGCGATCTGAACTTCGCGCTCGAAGGCCGGGCGCGCCACGGCCAGCGCCTGCCGCTCCTCTTGATGCTCGACAACGGTTCGACCGAGGAAGACGTCCCCGCCTATCGGAACCTCGCCCACTACGACGTGCCCATCGCCGTGGTCGACCACCACCACCCCGATCCCGACGCGGTCGGGGGCCTCCTGGACGCCCACGTCAACCCCTACCTCCACGACGAGGACTACCGCATCACGACGGGGATGATGTGCGTCGAACTCGCGCGGATGATCGATCCGGACCTCACCGACGACCTGCGGCACGTCCCGGCGGTCGCCGGGCTCGCCGACCGCTCGAAGGCCGAGGTGATGGAGGGGTTCGTCGAACTGGCCGAAGCCGAGGGCTACGACCGCGAGCGGCTGCTCGAGGTGGGCGAGGCGCTCGACTACGCGGCCCACTGGCTGCGCTACAACGACGGGCAGTCGCTCGTCAACGACGTCCTGAACGTCGGCTGCGACGACGAGGCCCGCCACGAGGAACTCGTCGACTTCCTCGCGAGCCGCGCCGAGCGCGACGTCGAACGCCAGATGGACGCCGCCGCCTCCCACCTCGAACACGAGCGGCTCGAGTCCGGCGCTCACCTCTACACGGTCGACCTTGAGGAGTGGGCCCACAGATTCACCTACCCGGCGCCGGGCAAGACCACCGGCAAGCTCCACGACCGCCGGGTCGACGAACACGGCGAGCCCGTGATCACGATCGGCTACGGCCCCGACTTCGCCGTCCTGCGCTCCGACGGCGTCCGACTCGACATCCCGCGGATGGTCGCCGAACTCAACGAGGAAGTCGTCGGCGGCGGGGTCTCCGGCGGCGGCCACCTCGTCGTCGGCTCCATCAAGTTCGTCAAGGGGATGCGCGAGGAAGTCATCGACAGCCTCGTCGAGAAGATGGCCGACGCCGAACTCGACGAGGAACTCTCCTCGCAGGCGGTCGTCGATACGGAAATCTGATACTGATTACTCTCGTCACTCGAAGGTCACCGTCCGCCTGAGCACGAACGCGGCCAGGGCGAGCGCCGCCAGGACGCCGAGCGCCATCGTCAGCGTCACGTGTCGGTCGCTCGCGCCGCCGGCCCGGCTGCCGCCGGCCGCCGCCCAGTCGGCGGCGAACACCCGGCCGTAGTACGCCGCCGGCTCCGCGCCGTCGAGCGCGAGGACGACCTCCCGGTTCTCCGCGGCGGAGTGCGTATTCCAGTTGAGGCTCCCGACGAGCGCGGTCTCGCCGTCGATCACGGCGCCTTTCGCGTGGACCTTGCCGAACCGGCCGGCGGGCCGGGCGATCCGCGCCTCGATGGGGAGACCGCGGTCGCGGAGTCGCGCCGCGCGAGCGACGAGCGCGCGGTTCGACGCCTCG
>JBDGUP010000137.1:0-11079 GCA_042215815.1 Haloquadratum sp.
CACCCTCAACGAAGCGAGGTCGTCAGACCGAGCGAAGTAGGGTTGGGTAGTTTACCCGAGAAATCTATCACAGTGACAACAGACAGTATATCAGGACTTACGATAATCACTATGAGTCACCGTACGGCCCGTCGCGTCCCCGAGTTCGCCGTCCTCACCGGCGTCTTTCTCGGCACCTCCGCCGCCGTCGCCGCGCTGACGCTGGGAGCGGGCCTCTACGCCGCGGTCGTCGCCTGCGCGATCGTCGCCTATCCGTTCGTCGCCTTCGGCGTCGTCCGCGACGGCGATCCCGCGGCGACGCTCCGGCCGCGCTGGGTGCTGGCTGCCGGCGCCGCTCTCGCCGCGCTCGGCGCGTTCGGGGCGCTGCTCGACGACCCGACGCCGTCGGGCGCGCTGTTCGCGGCGCTGGTCGCGCTCGCGCTCGTCGCACCGCCGGCCGCCTACGCCACCCGCCACGGCGCGAGCGTCGTTCCGCTGGCGCCGCGGACGACCGTGTTCGTCGGCGCCGGCGCGGGACTGGCGCTCGTCGCGATCGGTCTCGCGCTCGGGTCGCCGCTCGTCGGGGTCGCGGCCGGCGCGATCGCGGCCCTCGGCGCGGCGCTCTACGGAACGGCCCGCGGCGTCGACGTCGACCCGCGGACGAAGCGACTCGCTGCGGTCGGCGGCGGCCTGCTGGGCGTCGCCGTCGTCGGCGTGGGCGTCGTCCGCGGCGAGCGGATCCCGGCGTGGCTCCTCGTCGGTACGGTGACGGCGCTCGTCCCCAGCCTCTACGTCGCGCTATCGAGAAGATCGACCCGTCCGTCGCGGCGGTGACCGGTGCCTACGCCAGCGGCGTCCGCTCGACGACGGTCCCGTCGGCGGTCGGATACTGCTCGACGATCTCGCCCTCGGGGACGTCGCCCTCGTCTATCATCTCTTCGAGGAGCCACCACGCGACCTCGACGTGGTCCGACTTGACGGTGTAGTACTCCTCGGGGACGCCGAGCGCGTCGAGTTCGTCGGGCGACACCCAGGTCTTGCCGTAGACGAGGGTGCCGTCGTCGGTCACCTCGTCGAACGGCCGTCGGATCGTCTGCGCCATCCGCTTGAGTCGGTTGCGGTGCTGTGCGGCGTCTTTGAACACGGACGTACAGAAGTAGACGCGCTCGTGGTCGGCCATCGTATCGAGGATCTCGGCTTTCGACCCTTCGACCGCCGACATATGGCCGTCCTGCAGTTCGTACCCCTGCTCTTGCATCCGGCGGTAGTTGCCGTCGCTCATCTCGAACTCGTTGACGTTGCAAAAGTCCGCGGCACCCTCGTCCAGGAACTCCAGGAACTCCGGCTCGGCGCGGATCCCGGGGATCTCGAACGCGGGCGTGAGACCCTCCTCGCGGGCGACATAGAGGATCTCTTCCCACTCGGTGCCGTGGAGGTCGCCCCACTGCTCGTACGGCGGGTGGAACCGGATCTCGTCGAGCCCCGCCTCCGAGAGGCGACGCATATTCTTTCGGCCGCCGGTGATCCCGGTGTAGAGGTGGGTGTGGTGGTCCTCGCCGAACTCGTCTTTCAGGAGCGAGAGGTAGTGGCAGGTCCGGTCGAGCGCTTCCTGTGGCTCGCCGCCGGTGATCGAGGTGCCGAGCGCGTCCATCCGGCGGGCCTCCTCGAGGACGTCCGCGTCGGACTCGACCAGCCGCTCGTTCGCGTAGACGTCGGTGACGTTCTTGCGGTTCTCGCCCAGCGGACAGTAAAAGCAGTCGCGCTGATCGCAGTAGCCGTAGACGAAGAGCACCATCTTCCCGCCCTTGGCGCACTGCTCACAGCCCTTCGAGATCATTCTCTGTGTCCTTCTTCGTCCCGAGACCCAAAAGTCGTGCTATGCGTCGATCGGCCCCGGACGCGGTCCCGGTCGATCCGATCCCGTCCCGAAAACAGATATACTCCGACGGCGTAGTTCCGCCAGATGCTGCTCGTCCTCTGTGTCGACCTCGACGACGACCTCGGCCGCAAGACGGGGCTCGACACCCCCGCCGTGGGCCGGGACGCCGTCGAGGCGGCGGCCGTCGACCTCGCGACGGTCGACCCGGAGGACTCCGACGTCAACGTCCTGTTCCAGGGGATCCACGAGTACGACGCCCTCCGCGAAGACCCTGACGTCGGCGAGGAGGTGGCAATCGCGGCGGTCACGGGCACGGAGGGCGGCGACGTGAAGGCGAACCGCGCGATCGGCGACGAGATCGACCGCGTCCTCGCGGGGCTCTCGACCGGCGAGAACGTGAGCGCGATCGTCATCACCGACGGGGCCCAAGACGAGTCGGTCCTGCCGGTCGTCCGCTCCCGGGTGCCGATCGACAGCGTCCGGCGGGTGGTCGTCCGGCAGGCCCAGGACCTCGAATCGATCTACTACACGATGAAACAGGTCCTCGCGGACCCCGAGACCCGTGGGACAATCCTCGTCCCGCTCGGGATCTTGCTCCTCATCTACCCGTTCGTCACGATCGCGAGCCTCTTCGAGGTCCCGGGAGCGGTCGTCCTCGGCGTCATCTCCGCCCTGCTCGGGCTCTACACGCTCTTCCGCGGACTCGGACTGGAAGACGCCGTCGACGACACGGCGGCGCGCGTCCGCGACGTCCTCTACGAGGGCCGGGTCACGCTCATCACCTACGTCGCCGCCGCCGCGCTCGTCGTCGTCGGGGGGTTCCGGGGCTACGCGCTCGTCGAGAGCGTCCGGACGAGCGTCGTCGAGCCGACGCCGCCGATCCTGCTCGCCGCGCTCGTCCACGGCGCCGTCCAGTGGGCCGCGGCGGCCGGCGTCACCTCGAGCCTCGGCCAGGTCACAGACGAGTACCTCGCCGATCGGTTCAAGTGGCGCTACCTCAACGCGCCGTTCTACGTCGTCGCGATCGCGGTGGTACTGTACGCCGTCTCGGGGTTCTTCCTGCCCGGGGCCGTCGCCGGAGTCAGATCGTTCACGATGACACAGCTGGCGGTCGGGCTGACGGTCGGGACGCTCCTCGGGGTGTTCAGCACGCTCGCGTTCGCGATCGCCGAGTCCCGGTTCCCGACCGCGGCGGAAGCGGCGAAGGGATGACCCCCCGCAGTGACCGCTCTACGATCCTGTCTATTGCCAGTTATACTGTCGGACGAAACCGTTGAGACGCTCGTCCCCCCTCCGGGGGATACCCAGGCGTATCAGGACGTTCGTCCGACAGTATATAGTAGCGTTTGCAACTGGTTGCTCATCCGATCGCGCGCCGTCGTGCGATCGAGTGAGCGAAGACTTGCAAACGCTACTATCGTATCGCTGGGTCGCCGGAACGGGGTGGCGGCCAGGGGAATCACCGCTCGCGCACGACGACGAACTCCGCGAGGTCCCGGAGGTAGCCGAGCGCCTCGCTGTCGTCGACCTCCGAGGCGTCCAGCGCGTCGAGCGCGCGTTCGGACTGCTCGTGAGCCCGCTCGTTGGCCTCTGCGACCGAGAGTTCTGTCACCTGGACCACGGAGGGCCGGTCCATCTCCGCGTCCTGTCCGGTCGGTTTGCCGAGGTCGTCCGCGTCGGCGGTCGCGTCCAGGACGTCATCGCGGATCTGGAACGCGACCCCGACGCGCTCTGCGTATTCGCCGAACGCCTCGACGGTGAAGGGATCGGCGTCGGCCGCGACCGCGCCGAGTTCGGCGGCCGCGCGGAACAGCGCGCCCGTCTTCCGCCGGGCGAGTTCCATATACTCCCGCTCGTTCGTCGGCCGCGCCACCAGTTCCGTCGCCTCGCCCTCACCGAGTTCCACCATCGACTCCGCGACGATCTGCGTCGCGTGTTCGTTCCGCGAGAGGAGCGCGAAGGCCTCCCCCAGCAGGCCGTCGGAGGCGATGATCGCGGGCCCGTAGCCGTACTCCGCCCACGCGCTCGCCGTCCCGCGGCGGACGGCCGACCGGTCGATGATGTCGTCGATGACGAGCGACGCGTTGTGGACCAGTTCGACGGCGACCGCGAAGTCGACCGCGTCCGCGGGGTCGCCGCCGCAGGCCTCACACGCGAGCACCGTGACGGCGGGTCGGACGCGCTTGCCGCCAGCAAGCGCGACGTGGGCCACTTCCGCGGAGAGTTCCGGGGGATCGACCGACTCGATGACCGCTTCGAGGCGGTCTTCGACCATCGACACCCGACGCTCCAGGTACTCCATCACCCGTCGCTCGGGAGGGGCCGGCAAAAGAGGTTCCGGTAGTCCGTCTCCGTCTTCACCGCCCGTCGCGGTCGTCGGCCGTGTCCGCTTCGCCGCCTGCGACCGTCCTCCCGTCGTCTTCTGTCGGGAGCGAGATGAGGTTCTCGCGTCCCAACCGGAGCTTGTCGACCCGCCCCTCGTCGGCCATCTCCGAGAGCAACTGGGAGACTTTCGCGTCGGACCAGCCGGTCTCGTCGACGATCGTGGCCTGTTTCATCCGCCCGCCGTTCCGTTCGAGGAGGTGTTCGACGCGCTCTTCGTCCGAGAGCAACGAGAGGTCCACCTCGGGCTCGTCGGTCGGACCGGCCGGTCCTTCCCCGTCGGCGCCGTTCGGGTGTGGCCCACCCGACTCGCTCGCGTCAGCATCCGCTGTAGGGCCGTCGTCGACGGTGGACTCCTCGCCGGCGGCCGCGCCGCCGCCCGTCGTCGGTTGCGTCGCACCGTCTGTCGATCCGCCGGATTCGCCGTCCGACGACGACAGCCACGAGAGCAGGCTCTTGTGCTCCTTGCGCGACTGGGACAGCCAGACGCCGGCCACGAGCGCGGCGACGACCGCGAGACCGCCCCACGCGAGTAGCCCGAGCGGGAGTTGCCCCGCGGGTCCGATCGGGGCGTAGGTGATCTCCAGTCTGCCGTCGCCCTCGAAGTCCGACGGTTGCATAAGGACGACCGCCCCCTCGCGCTGTTGGACCGGAATGCTCGTCGCCGTCACGGTGTATCCCTCCGGGGGGTGGATGACGATCTGCTGGCCTGCGTCGAAGATGGAGAGCCAGGTCTGCCCGACGTCGCCCTCGGCGGTCGGGAGCGCGAAGACGTCACCGAGCACCAGCGTCTCGTTCGCCCCCGAACGCAGGAAGTTCGTCCAGCGGAACGTGAGCGCGAGCGTGCCCCGGTTCTCGGCCGCGTCGACCGAGGCGTGATAGGTGACGTTCTCGATCGCCATCGGACGTCCCGTCGCTTCGCTCGCGCGGCGCTGCAGCGACGCGAAGAGCACCTTCGTCGGTCCGATGTCGGCTTCGCCGGACTCGTACTGCGCCGCGAGCTGCCGGAACGCCCGGGTCTCGTTCCCGGTTTCGAGCCGGTAGTGCATCGCGACGCGCCAGTGGGCGCTCCGGTCGGGACGGAGTCTGATCACCACCGCCGTCCGTGGCGCTCCCCCGTCGACTTGCGGCTGTATCCCCGTCGACGACAGCGAAGCGGTCGGGGGGACTGCCGCTCCCGTCGCTCCGCCCGCCCCGGCCTGGGCCGGACGGCGCGCGTCCGCGACCACGACCGAGGCGGGCGCGACGGCGACGACGAGGAGGAGGACGCCCAACAGCGCGGAGACCCGCATCGGGCGGATGTGCACGTGGAACGCTCAAAACCCTTTCCATCGGACGCGTCCCTCCCCGGCGTTCTCCCGTGCGAGCGCCGCGTGCGGGCATTTCCCCATCGACCGCGCCCGCCACGAATGACGGCGTTTTTTGTACGGCGTCGACGTACGCTTCCCGTATGCGTGCCGCCCCTCTCGCGCTCGCCCTCCTCTTGGTCCTCTCGTCGCTCGTCGGGGCCACGCCGGCGCTCTCGACCGGCGACGGGCCGCGGTCGGCGTCGGCGTCGGCGTCGGCGTCGGCGCCGACGGTGCCCCCCCGGTCGGCGGCGATCGACGAGTCAGTCCCGACCCAGGTGGCGTCGTCGACGAACGCGTCGGCGGCGACGATCAGCGTGCTCGGAATCCCTGACGGCGCCGCGACCCGCAGCACGCTGGAGACCGAGTACGTCGAACTCGGGAGCAGCCTCGCGTTCTCGTCGGCGACGACCGACGCCAGGCTGACGACCGCCACCGCCGTCGAGCGGATCGAGTCCGCCCCCAGCTCCGAGACCCGCCAGCGGTATCTGCTGCAGGAGGTCAGCGCCGTCGAACAGCGCATCGTCGCGTTGCGCGCGCGGCAGCGACAGGTCATCGCGGCCTACGGACGAGGTGAGATCACACAACGGCAACTGCTCTACCAGCTTGCGCTCGTCGACGTCCGGGCGCGGGAACTCGATCGCCGGCGGGCGCGGCTCGAAACGCTCGTCCAGTCGACGCCGGGATTCAGCATCTCCTCGTCCCGGTTCGGGAACATCGAACTGGAGCTGCAGACGCTGATGGGACCGGTACGCGGGTACGCCGCGGCCGTCCTGCGGGGGGAGGCCCCGTCGGCGCGGTTCTTCGTCCAGTCCGGTCCCGACAGCGTCGTCGTCGCCGTGATCCGCGACGGCACGTACGTCCGCGAGGTCTACCGCGGTCCCCTCCGACAGCGGAGCGGCGGCTCGATCTCGCTGACGCAAGCGGTCGACATCACAGAGCGGGCCTATCCCACGGTCGCGGCGCTGAGCCTCCGTGAGGACACGCTCGGAAACCCCGACAGCGACAGCACGCGGGTCACGGTCGAACACCGGCGCGGCCGCCTGATCGCCTTCGTCGACAGCGGGAGCAAGCGCGTCTTCAAGGCCTACCAGTTCCGCCCCCTGGACCAGGTCGCGACGCGGGCGCCGACCTCGGCGGTCAAGGACGCGCTGAACCTGACCGCCCACCGGACGTACCCGGGCGGACCGGTGCGCCTCCAGCTCAACAGCACCATCACGGGCGAGCCGGTCGACGCCCAGATCACCGTCGGGCCGGCCGGCGGCCGAAGCTCCGTGGTCGGGCGCACGGGTGAGGACGGCTCGCTGTGGATCCTCGCCCCGAGCGGCCCCTATCAGGTGACGGCGATCGACGGGAGTTCGGTCGTCGTGCTGTCGGTCGACCCGACGGCGACGCCGCTGGTCTACGGATCGGTGACCGGGAACGCGACGGGCGGCGAGCCCGGAACGGCGACGGCCACGCCGACCGAACGTTCATAACCGATCGAGCGGCCACCCACGGCCGTGACAACCCGTGCGTCGGCGTCGGTGGTCGGCGTCGTCATCTTGCTCCTCGTCGGCGTCGGACTGGGCGGCGTCGTCGCGGCCGGCGCGGAGGCGGTCGGGGACGCTGGGAACGCGCCGCGAGCCGGCGGCGACGCGACGATCAGCGTCGCGCTCTCGCTCCGGCTCGACGGAGACACGATCGCGCTCACCCACGAGGCCGGCCCGACGCTGGATCTCTCGGCGACCCGACTCGTCGTCGCGATCGACGGCCGACCGCTGCGCCACCAGCCTCCCGTCCCCTTCTTCGCGGCCGCGGGATTCCGCGGCGGACCGACCGGTCCGTTCAACCTCGCGAGCGACGGTCGCTGGTCGCGCGGCGAGACCGGCTCGGTCCGGCTCGCGACGACGAACGACCCCGCGCTGGTCCCGGGGTGTGTCGTGACGGTGACCGTCTACGTGGACGGGCGCCGGGTGAGTCGCGTCCGGGGAACGCTGGATCGATAGGGATTGATCGGTGGAGATCACTCCTCGGGGACGCGCGCGATCGTCGTGATGGCCCGCGGACTGCCGGGGGAGGCCTGCTGGATGTGGTGGTCTATCTCGACGAGACCGGCCTCCTCGAACATCCGCTGGGCTTCCCGCTCGTCGTAGAACAGCATGATCGCGTCGGCGAGGTACTGGAAGAGGCGGTTGTCCGGGTAGTCGGGACCGACCACCAGGACGCGGCCGCCGGGTCGGACGACCCGGCGGAACTCCGAGAGCGCCGCGACCGGGTTCGGCCAGTACTCGATCGACCCCGACGACCAGACGGCGTCGAAGGCGTCGTCGGCGAAGGGGAGCCGTTCGGCGTCGCCGCGGTAGAACCGCACTTCGTCGGTCGTGCCGAACTTCTCGAACGCCTTCGCCAGCTGGTGGGCGCTCTGGTCGAGGCCGTGGACGTCGTCGGTGTAGCGGAGCAGCCCCTCGGTCGCGAAGCCGGTGCCGCAGCCGACGTCGAGGACGCGGTCGCCCGCCTCGATGGCGAACCACTCCAGGGCCTCGTCGCGCATCTCCTCGTTCCAGATGAAGGGATTGATCCGGTCGTATACCTTCGAGAGGTACTTGTAGAACAGGCGCGCGTTCGCCTTGTCTTCGAGGACTCCCATCATCGGCGGTTCGACGGGGAGAATGATAACGGTGCGGGTCCGACAGTATACCGACGCCGCAGTTCCTTCCGGCGACCGTCGAGGGAGTTCCGCAAACACCTTATACGGCGCTTGCGCAACGTTTCGGTGATACGAGTATGCCGAGACCAGAGGTTCTCGAACGGATCAAAACGGCAGAATCCGAGGCCGACGACATCGTCGCGGAGGCCGAGGAGGACCGCGACGAGCGGATCGCAGAGGCCCGTCGCGAAGCCGAGGAGATCCGCGAAGACGCACGACAGGAGGCCGACGAGTACGCAGAAGAGCGGCTCGCCGAGGCCCGCGAGGAGATCGAAGCCGAACGCGAGGAACTCCTCGAAGAGGGGGCGGCCGCGCGAGAGGAACTGATCGCGTCGGCCGAAGACCACACCGAGGAGGCGGTCGAATACACGATCGGCCAGTTCGAGGAGGCGGTATATGCTCAGACCTGAGCAGATGAGCAAGGTCTCGGTGACGGGATCGAAGGCCGTGATGGGCGACGTCATCGAGACGTCTCACGACCTCAAACTCCTCCACGTCACCGAGTACGACGGCTCCTGGGAGGGATTCGCGCCGGGCGATCCGATCGAGGGCGCCGAGGAGTCCTCCGATCGGCTCGTCACCGTCCGCTCGCTGGAGAGCATCCTCGACGTCGAAGAGGAGGACGCCGGCCCGACCCGGATCGTCACCGACGAGGCGCTCGACGAGGAACTCGAAGAGATCCGGACGCGCGTCAACGAACTGGACGATCGGCGCCAGGACCTGCGCCAGGAGATCCGCGACGTCGAGGAGAGACTCGACGAGATCGATCCGTTCGTCGATCTGGGGATCGACCTCGACCTCCTCTGGGGGTACGACACGCTGCAGGTCGCGGTCGGCCGCGGCGACCGGGGGGACATCGAACGCGCGTTGACCGAGTCCGAACAGCTCCGCTCCTATGAGATCTTCGCCGGAGAGGACGTCCTCGGCGTCTTCGCGCGTCCGACGCCGGACGCCGACCCCAACGCGCTCGACGACGCGCTCGTCAGCGTCGACTTCAACTCCTATGAGGTCCCCGAGGCGGACCGGACGCCGGACGAGTACAAGAAGGAACTCGAACACGACAGACAGCAGCTCGAATCCAAGCTCTCGACGGTCGAGAACGAACTCGAAGCCGAGAAGATGGACGCGGCGGGGTTCCTCCTCGCGGCCGAGGAGAAACTCTCGATCGACGTCCAGAAGACCGAGGCGCCGCTCTCGTTCGCGACGACCGAGAACGCCTTCATCGCCGAGGGCTGGATCCCCAGCGAGCGCTACACCGAGTTCAAGCAGGCGATCAAAGACGAGGTCGGCGAGCGCGTCGAGATCGAAGAGCTCCAGCGGGCGACCTTCTCGAAGGACGGGACGGACCACGTCCGCGAGGACGTCTCTGCCGGCGGCGGCGCGGCCGCGGCCGCAGACGGCGGCTCGCCCGAGGCCCGCGCCGACGGCGGCGGACCGGTCGTGATGGCCGACGACGAGCCGCCGACGGTGCAGGACAACCCGGGCGTCGTTCGTCCCTTCGAGGTCCTCGTGAAGGCCGTGAGCCGGCCGAGCTACTACGAGTTCGATCCGACGATCGTGCTCTTCCTCACGTTCCCGGCGTTCTTCGGCTTTATGATCGGTGACTTCGGCTACGGGCTGATCTACACCGGGATCGGATACTACCTCTATACCAACTACCCGGACCGGCCGGCGTTCAAGAGTATGGGCGGCGTCGCGCTCGCGGCCGGGATACTCACCACGGTCTTCGGATTCCTCTACGGCGAGATATTCGGGCTCCACCTGATCTCGACCTACGTCTGGGAAGGCGCGCTGGGTCTCCACGGCCCGCCGATCGAGAAGGGGCTGGCGCCCGCCGGCATCGAGTGGGCCACCGGGTGGCTCGTCGTGAGCGTGGTCGTCGGCGTCTTCCACCTCAACGTGGGCTGGATCTTCGACTTCGTCGAGAACATCGACCTCCACGACTTCGAACACGCGATGTACGAGAGCGGCTCGTGGCTCCTGATGGTCAACGGTCTCTGGGTGTGGGTCTTCTCGGACGTCCTCAAGGGGACCGTCCCGTCGTTCGTCTACACCACGTTCAGCGCCGGGGGCGTGCTGCCGCTCGGCTTCTCGGGCTTCCCCGCGACCGTCGGCTGGGTCGGACTCGCGGTGTTCGCTGTCGGTCTCGTCGTCCTCGCGTACGGCGAGCCGATCGAGGCCGTCGAGTTCCTGAACGTGCTCGTGAACGTGCTCTCGTACACCCGGCTGGCCGCGGTGCTGCTCGCGAAGGCCGGGATGGCCTTCACGGTCAACCTCCTGTTCTTCGGCGTCTACGTCACCGGCCACGGCCAGGAGGCTACCTGGCACTTCGGCCTGGGCCACATGCCCGACGTGGGATCGACCTACCACGGCCACGAGGTCACAGAGATCATGTTCGGCGGGCTCGTCCACGGCGACGCGGCGGCCATCCTGCTCGGACTGGTCGTCCTCGTGTTGGGCCACCTGCTCGTGCTGGCGCTCGGCGTGACCAGCGCCGGCCTGCAGGCGGTGCGTCTCGAGTACGTCGAGTTCTTCAACAAGTTCTTCGAAGGCGGCGGTCGCGAGTACGACCCGTTCGGGCAGGAACGGCACTTCACGACCGAAGACTGACCTGACTGCGGTCTGTTCTTCCCGGCGGTCGCCGCCCCGGTGTCGGCGAGCACCGGGAAGAGACTACAACCGTCATTATGAGAGCAGTCGGTATTGTACTGTTGGACAGAAATCCGTGAATCGTTTGTGTCGACACCCACGGGGTGCCGATATTCTTCATATAGTTCTGTCCGGCGGTATCTCGGTAAGTGACT
>JBDGUP010000013.1:0-11020 GCA_042215815.1 Haloquadratum sp.
CTTTTCCGTCGCGGGCGTTAGTCCGTACTCGATGACAGAGCGAGGGATCTCGCGGCGGTCGTTCCTGAAATCCGCCGTTGCCATCGGCGGGTCAGCAGCCTTCAGCGCGTGCGTCGCCCGGGAAGACGTCGACGTGCCGACCGGGCCGGAGGACCTGTCAGACTACCCCGAACGCCAGCACGCCTGGAACGAGGCGCTCGCCCGGGACGAACACGGAAACGTCGTCCCTCCGCGGCATCGCGTGCTCTTGTATCTGAACTACGGACGGAGCGGGCGCCCGACGGAGGGCGATCGCACCACCGTCGAGACAGCGCTGCGCGGCGTCGAGCACGCCTACGAACGGAGCGGCGCCGGTCTCCTCCTGACGGTGAGCTACTCGCCCGCGTACTTCGATCGGTTCGACGCGGCGCTCCCGGGCGGCGTCGACCTCCCCGCCCCCGAGGCGCTGGCCCCGTTCGAGGATCCGGAACTCGACACGCCGGACGCGGTCGTCCACCTCGCGAGCGATCACGCGCAGGTCGTCCTGGGCGCCGAAGCGGCGCTGCGGGGGAAGGAATCGGCTCTCAACGGGGTGGACCAGCCCGACGCGGCCCTCACCGACGCGTTCGAGGTGGTCGATCGACGGACGGGGTTCGTCGGCGACGGGCTCCCCGCGGCGAAGGCCGACGAGGCCGAGGGCGTGCCCGCGGACGACGTCCCGGAGAACGCACCGATGTTTATGGGGTTCACGTCCGCGTTCGAGAAGAACCAGGCCAGCGAGGACCGCGTCACGATCGAGTCGGGGCCGTTCGCCGGCGGGACGACCCAGCACATCTCGAAGCTCCAGCTCAACCTCGATCAGTGGTACAATCAGGACGACCGCTGGCAGCGCGTGGCGAAGATGTTCTGTCCCCACCACGCTGCGAACGACGTCGTCGAGGGCGCGGGCGACAACCTCGGGACGGGCAGCGAGGTCGGCGAATGTGGGTCCCCGCTGGCGGTCGCCCGCGAGATGGGCGTCGTCGGCCACTCCCAGAAGACGGCCCGCGCCCGCGACGAGGACGACTCGCCGGTCATCCTCCGTCGCGACTTCGACTCGACAGACGGCGGCCACGCCGGTCTCCACTTCCTCGCGCTCCAGCGGCGGATCGCCGACTTCGTCGACACGCGAGAGGCGATGAACGGCACCGACATCACAGAGCGGTCCGCCGTCGGCCAGCGGAACAACAACGGCATCCTCCAGTACATCCGGACCCGGCGCCGCGGGAACTACCTCGTCCCGCCGCGGTCGTTGCGGGCGCTCCCGCCCGCGGACCCGGCCGGAACCGCCCGCGAGTCGGCGGCCGCGTCGCAGTCGTGAGATTCGAGGATCGAACCAGAACTCCTACCCCCGACCGGGAGAAGGATCCGCTATGAAGCGACGCGCGTTCCTCAAGCACGGGGCGGGACTCGCCGGAGGGGTCTCTCTCTCCGGGTGTCTCGACCGCCTCGGATTCGAGACCCAGTCGGCCTGGCGGGACCCGCCGCTCGTTCGGGACCGCCCCGACGGCGTCTACTATCCGGCGGTCGTCGAGGGGATGGGAACATACGGGACGACCACCGTCGACGACGTCGGCTTCGCGCTGCTGTATTCGTTCCCGCACCGGTTCTGGAACCTGACGGGGACGAGAAAGACGAAGGTCGTCGTCCGAGAGCGCGACTCGCTCCACCTGATGGCGACCGTCTGGGACGCGAAGACGAAGACCGTCCTGCCGGTCGACGTCTCTGTGACGATCGGCGGGAGCGACGGCCGGGTGACGACCACGAACCTGTGGCCGATGCTCTCGCCGAATATGGGGTTCCACTACGGCGACAACGTCGCGCTGCCCGGCGAGGGCCACTACGAGGCGACGCTCCGCATCGGGCCGCTCCAGACCGGTCGGACGCGGCCGTTCGAGGGGCGGTTCACCGAGTCGCGATCTGCGACCATCGGATTCACCTTCGACACGGCCGAGACGTACGATCTCGCCTACCGGCGCCTGGGCGAGAAGGCGGGGACCCGGGGGACGGTCGATCTGATGGAGATGGAAGGCGTGCCCGAGCCGGTGGCGCCGCCGAAGCGGGACCTCCCCGGCCGGTTGCTCGGCGAGGGGACCGCCGACGACGCGACGTTCTTCGTCTCCGCCGCGCCAGCCGACAGCCGGTTCGGCGACGGCGACCGGCCGGCGCTGGTGGTCTCGCCGCGCACCCCGTACAACCGGATCGTCCTCCCGCGAATGACGCTCTCGGCGACGATCGAACGCGACGGCGAGACGGTCTTTCGGGGGCCGCTCCGCGCCTCGCTCGACCCGGAGGTCGGCTGTTTCTACGGCGCGGCGATCCCCGGGATCGAGGCGGGCGACACGGTCACCATCGAACCTCAGACGCCGCCGCAACTCGCCCGCCACGGCGGGTACGAGACCGCGTTCATCCAGATGTCGCCGATCGGGGTCTCCGCGTGATGTCCCGTCGGCGACGCCCGTTTCACCCGAGGTACGGCGGGATCGCACCGGGGAGCGAGAGGATCCAGAGGCTGATCACGGTGTAGGCGACCATCACGGCGACGAAGGGGTACTGGCTCCGGATCGCGACGAGCCGGCTGGGAAAGAGGTCGAACGCGGCGGCGTGGGCGACCCAGACCGCGAGCAGGTGGCCGCCGAGCACGAACGCGATGCTGAGGCCCTGGAACCACGCGGGCGTCGCGAGGACGAGCGGGTTCGCCGGCGGCGAGAGCGGGCTTTCGAGCGCCATCGCCAGCGCCGGACTGAGCGAGACGAAGAGCCCCGCGTAGTGCGCGAGGTGGTACCCGGCCGCGATCGCGAGGAGCGGCGCCGCGAACCGGAGCGCGATCGACCGGGCGGTGACGTAGGTGCCCGTCCGACGCCGCGCGGCGCGGCCGGCGTACCAGTAGGCCGCGGCGAAGGCGGCGTAGCCGACGAGGAAGAAGAGGGTGTAGACCGCGATCGCCCGCGTCTCGGCGCTCGCCACGCCGAGAGAGAGGGCGGAGACGAGCGCCTCGACGGTCGCGGCGCCGACCCGGGTCGTGATGAACCCGCTGTAGGTCAGTTCCCACACCAGGCCGACGACGAACGCGACGTCGGACGGATCCGTGACGACGTCGGCGCCCGTCAGTTCGCTGCCCGGGAGTCGGAGTCTGAGCGCGTCGCCGTCGCGCTGGACGGGAGCGACCGCGCCGTAGAGGCGGAACCCGACCGAGAGCGGGTCGGCGTTGGCGAACCAGTCCTCCGGGCCGAAGACGAGCGCGCCGGTCAGGGTGACAGCCGCGTACCCGACGATCGCAGTCGTGAGAACGCGGGGCACGGTGCTGACCGGGAAGACGACTTCGACCCAGACGAGAGTCAACAGGCCGACGACCGCAGGCCAGCGGTGCAGCCCCTCCGGGTAGGTCCGGATGCCGGACGGGAGCAGCGACGCGATCGCGCGCCAGGGGTCGAGCGCCGGCCAGACGTCCCCGACGGTGTACGCGACGATCGGGAGGCCGGCGCGGACGCCGGCGAAGGTGAGCAGGATCGGCAGGCTCGCGGTAGGCAGTTCCGGACCGGTGTAGCCGACGTACACGGCGAGACCGAGCAACGCCACGCCGACGGCGCGAGTCGCCCAGACGAGGGGACGCCACCGTCCACCGGCCGCGACGAGCGTCCGCGACCAGCGGTGCACCGAGCGGACGAAGGCGCGGTCGGTGACGAAGCTCGCGAGGAGCGCGGAGGCGCCGATCGTGGCGCCGCCGGTGGCGAGATACAGCCACCGCGGGATGGCGAGCGTCTCCCGGGGCTGCTTCGAGAGGGTGAGACCGTTGCTCGCCGCGACGGTCCCCGCGAGGAGCGACAGCGCCGCACCCCCCGCGAGGACCGCACCGGTCGCCCGGGCTATACGGGCCACCCGGCGCGTCGGGTCGTCGCGGCGCTCTCGGCGCGTGGTATCAGGCGACCGTGGCATAGAGGAGGAGGAACCCGAAGTACAGCAGCACCAGTATTCCGAACGCTCTGACCCGGAGGGAGTGCAGCGCTTCCTTCTCGGCCGCGTAGGTGCGGTCGAAGGCCTCGCGTTCGGTCTCGTCGAGCCGCGAGGGGTGTTCGAGGCCCTTGTGGAGGACGAGGCGATCGCTCGTGGGGAAGGGCGACCCGCAGTACTCGCAGCGACCCGCGGGCGTTTCGCCCTCGGGGACGGAGGTCTGAATCTGCGTCATAGCGACGGTACCGGACGGATCTAACGGGCTCGCGTTTGAAACCGTTCTGGTTCGGGCGGCGACTCGCGTCATCGCTCGGCCGCGCTGTCGAATCGCGACAGCACCGCGACGATCCCGAAGACGAAAGCGAAGAACGCCGTCGCCGCCGCCGCTCCGTAGACCGCCATCCCCAGCGGCGTGGGCCGAAAGACGACGACGTCGAAGAGCGAGATCGCCCGCACGTCCGGACTCGTTCCGACGATCAGGCCCATCCCCGCGCCGACCGCGACGCCGATCGCGATCACGACCCCGAGCACCCGCTTTCCGCTCCGGCCGCGTTCGTCGTTGCGCATCGGGAACGGGACCTCGATCACTCGCCCCGCTCTTCGCCGACGCGTCGATCCGCCGTCTCCTCGCGAGCGAGCGATTCGAGTTCCTCCTCGCGGTCGGTGGCGACTTCGAGGTCGGGGACGGGCGACGGCGA
The DNA here is from genome assembly GCA_042215815.1 of Haloquadratum sp. Lineage (GTDB taxonomy): Archaea > Halobacteriota > Halobacteria > Halobacteriales > Haloferacaceae > Haloquadratum. The sequence goes on from JBDGUP010000013.1 coordinate 4,668, forward strand.
TCCCTCGTCGTCGATCGCGACGTAGACGAAGTGCGATTCGGCCGTGAGTTCGCCCTCGCCGGACAGCGGGTCTTCGCTGAACACGCGGAGGTGGACGGTCACGCTCGTCGAGCCGGCCTCGTAGACGTACGACTCGATGCGCGCGACGTCGCCCCGGGGGATCGGCCGGTGGAAGTCGACGCTCTCCATCCGGACGGTGACGCAGGTCTGGCCGGCGAAGCGCATCGCGGACATCGCACCCACCTCGTCCATCCACTTGACGACGTTGCCGCCGTGGGCCGTGTCGTTGTTGTTGGTGTCGTTGGGCTGGACCAGGACCCGGTTTTCGATGTAGGTCTCTTCGAGGGGGATCACGGTCGGACGTTGCCGGACCCGCGTAATCGGTCTGTCGGCTTGGGGCCGTCGTCGGCGCCGGCCGGTCCCGCCGCCGCCGCCGAGACGCTTACGGGGATCGGCGCCGTACTCCCGCCGTGGACACGGACCGCCTCCTCGTCGGCATCGCCGCGGTCTTCGCCGGGACGACGGTGCTCCTGGCGATCCTCGCGTTCGTCTACCAGCCGTTTCTGCTCTTTCTGGCGGCGCCGTTCGGCGCGGCGTCGGGGCTCGTCTGGTACCACGCGAGCGGTCGGCTCGCCGCCCGGATTCGACAGTCGGCCGCGAGCGCCGCCGGCCGGCGACGGCGCCGGGGGGCGGCCGGACGGGGACCGAGCGACTTCGAGGGATTCGGTCCCGGACGGCGGGCCGCGCGCGGCGGCGACCGACGAACGGCCGATCGGTCGGGCGGCCGTCGCGGACGGCGGGCGCAGAGCGACGGGGACGGCGCCGGTCGCAGAGCGGGCCCGGCCCGAGGTCCGAGCGAACCGACGCGCGCCGAGGCGTATCGAACGCTCGGGCTCGACCCCGGCGCCGACGACGACGCCGTCCGGGCGGCCTACCGCGAGCGTGTGAAGGCCGTCCACCCGGACACCGACGCCGGCGACGAAGAGCAGTTCAAGCGCGTGAACCGCGCCTACGAGCGGCTGACGGAGTAGGCGCTTCCGCGGCAGTCCGGGCCGCGCGCCGCGGGCCGCCGATCGCGGGGCCGTCTCCCCATCGCTATTGTGATATGGAGTGCCACACCACGAAAAGGGTTTTAGTAGGTCGTTCCCTATCCGCGGCTATGAGCGCTGATCGGGCCGTTCTCGAATCGGCCCTCGAGCGCGGCGAGGAGGAGGGCGGCAGCGTCGAGTTCAAAGAGCGCCTCTCCCGGGACGTCCACCTCGCAGACGGGCGACTGGAGAGCCTCGCGGCGCAACTGCGCCACCGCGTGCTCTCGGGCGACGGCGCGGCCACCTACGTCGTCGGCGTCACAGACGACGGCGGCATCGCCGGAATCCCTCCCGAGGCGTTTTCGGAGTCGATGGACGTGCTGTCGATCCTCGCCGAGGAGGCGGGCGCCCACATCGAAGACGTCGAGACGTGGGGGGTCGGCGACGACGGCGAGCGCGGACTCGTCGGGGTCGCGACCGTCCGGGAAGGCGCCGTCCTCGACGTCGACGACGACCACATCGTCGTCGGGACCGCGGGCCACGTCGACCACGGGAAGTCGACGCTCGTCGGCTCGCTCGTCACCGGGACCGCCGACGACGGCCAGGGCGGCACGCGCGGCTTCCTCGACGTCCAGCCCCACGAGGTCGAACGGGGGCTCTCGGCGGACCTCTCGTATGCCGTCTACGGCTTCACCGACGACGGCGCGGTGCATATGGACAACCCACACCGCAAGTCGGACCGCGCGCGCGTGGTCGAGGAGTCCGACCGCCTGGTCTCTTTCGTCGACACGGTCGGCCACGAGCCCTGGCTGCGCACGACGATCCGGGGACTCGTCGGCCAGCGGCTCGATTACGGGCTGCTCGTGGTCGCCGCCGACGACGGCCCGACGAAGACGACGCGCGAGCACCTCGGGATCCTGCTCGCGATGGAACTGCCGACGGTCGTCGCGATCACGAAGACCGACGCCGTCGACGACGAGCAGGTCGAGGCGGTCGAGCGCGAGGTCGAGCGGATGCTGCGCGACGTCGACCGGACGCCGCTGCGCGTGGACCGCTACGGCGTCGAGACCGCCGTCGACGAGATGAGCGACTCCGTGGTCCCGGTGCTCCGGACGAGCGCGGTCACGATGGCGGGGCTCGACGACCTCGATGCGATGTTCGAGCGCCTGCCGAAGACCTCGACCGAGTCGCGCGAGGACTTCCGGCTGTATGTCGACCGGACGTACTCCGTCACCGGCGTCGGCGCGGTCGCCTCCGGCACCGTCACCTCCGGGACCGTCCAGACCGGCGACGACCTCCTCCTCGGGCCGATGCCGGACGGCTCGTTCCGCGACGTCGAGGTCCGCTCGATCGAGATGCACCACCACCGCGTCGACCGGGCGAAGGCGGGCCGCATCGTCGGCATCGCGCTCAAGGGCGTCGACGAGGCGGAGATCGAGCGCGGGATGGCGCTGCTCCCGGCGGACGCCGACCCGACGCCCGTCCGGTCGTTCGAGGCGGAGGTGATGGTGCTGAACCACCCGACGCGCATCCGCGAGGGGTACGAGCCCGTCGTCCACCTAGAGACCGCGAGCGAGGCGGTGGTCTTCCACCCCGAGGGCGGCCAGCTCCTCCCGGGCGACACCGGGACCGCGACGGTCGAGTTCAAGTTCCGCCCGTATCTCGTCGAGGAGGGCCAGCGCTTCGTCTTCCGGGAGGGGCAGTCCAAGGGCGTCGGGACCGTCGTCGACGTCGACGCCGGGGTCGACGAGAGCGGGTCCGGCGCGGCCGACGACTAATAATGACTAGTCTCACTGTGTACCGGTGATCGCCACCCCCGGTCACGGCGATCACCGGTAAGAAACGAGACTAGTCATTAGAATATAATAGTGATTCACGAACGGCTGTCCGACAGTCTCAGTACCACTGCTCGTCTCCCACCGCGTCCGTCCGCGGTCTCGCTCTGTGTCTCGCCTGTGTCTCGCTCGCGAGTGGCTCGCCGCGCCTCCCGCGACGTTGAAGGCCCGCGGTCTCCCACACTCGGGTATGATCTCGCTGCCCGCGCTCGCGCTCGTCGGTCTGCTCGGCGGCGTCCAGGCTCTGGAGACGGTCCTCGACTACCTGAACGTCCGCCACGGCGCCAGGGCGGTCCGCGACGCCGACGAGTGGGTCCGGGACGCCCTCGACGTCGACGACCCCGAGGCGTTGCTCGCCTACCAGCGCGCGAAGACGACGCTCTCGGACGTTCGGGCGTGGCTCGGCGCCGTCGCCGTGCTCGCGGTCGTCGTCTCGGGGCTGTACGGGGACGTCGTCGCGGCGCTGACCCGAACGGGTCTCCCGAGCGTCGCCCAGGGCGTCGTCCTCCTCGCGGGGGCCATCCTCGCCGGCCGGCTCCTCTCGGCGCCGTTCGACGCCTACGAGACGTTCGTGATCGAAGAGCGGTTCGACTTCAACAACCAGACCGTCGGGCTGTGGCTCCGTGATCTCGTCGTCGGCACCGCGGTCGCGATCGCCCTCGGCGGCGTCGTCGCCGGGGCGGTCCTCCTCGCCGTGTCGGCGCTCCCGACGCTGTGGCCCGTCGTCGGCTGGGCGGTCGTCGTCGGCTTCTCGCTCCTGATGCTGGTGGTCTACCCGCGGGCGATCGCGCCGCTCTTCAACGACTTCGAGCCGATCGAGGAGAGCGACCTGCGGGAGGCGGTCGAGGACGTCTTCGAGCGGGCCGGCTTCGAGTGCGAGCAGGTCTACGAGATGGACGCCAGCCGGCGGTCGTCGCACTCGAACGCCTACTTCGTCGGCTTCGGCCGGGCCAAGCGCGTGGTGCTCTTCGACACGCTCGTCGAACAGATGGACCGCGAGGCGATCCAGGCGGTGCTCGCCCACGAACTCGCCCACTGGAAGAAGGGCCACATCTGGAAGCAGCTCGCGGCCTCCGCGGCGCAGATGGCCGTCGTGTTCGCGTTTCTGTGGTGGGTGACGACCTCGGGGTGGGTCTACGCCGCGTTCGGGCTTCCGCAGGAGACCTACGCCGCGCTCGGGGTCGGGCTGCTCTATGCGGGGCCGATACTGACGCTGTCGTCGCCGCTCACGAACCAGCTGTCGCTCGCGCACGAGCGCGAGGCCGACGACTTCGCCGCCGAGACGATGGGCGGCGCCGCGGCGATGACGCGCGCGCTCCGCACGCTCGCGGGCGAGAACCTGAGCAACCCCTTCCCGCATCCCGCGTACGCCGCGTTCAATCTGACCCACCCGCCGATCCCCGAGCGGATCCGCCGGCTCCGCGAGCGGTACGGCGACGGCGACGCCGACCGCACGCCGACCGCGCCGCCGTCGTCGACGTGAGCTGCGACGAGGGGGTCTCGAACCGATCCCGGGCCTCGAACCGATCCCGGGCCTCGAACCGATCCCGGGCCTCGAATCGACCCCGAACTCACTGTTCGTCGCGCACGCGCACGTAACCGCCGTCGCGTGTCTCGGCCAGGTCGAGCAGAACCGCCCACTCGAGGACGCGCTCGACGCGCTCTCGCCAGACGTCCCGCCAGTCGCCGGCGGCGCGGTGGGTCTCCCAGGCGGGCACTCGCTCCTCGAACGCGTCGAAGACCTCGTCGACGGGCCTCGGGTCGTCGCGGTCGAGCGACGCCAGCACCTCGCGCGCGCCGTAGACGCGCTCGCGGAAGGCCGCGCGGACGTGGTCGGGCGTCGGGTCCGTCGACTCGCGGACGAACCCCGCGTCCGTCTCGCGGGCGAGTTCGAGCGCGCGCAGGAACGTGAGCCACGTGCGCGCGACGTCGCGACTGGGGAGGTCGAGCCGGCGCATCAGGCGCGCACAGCAGTCGTCTTCGGACCCCGGCACGAGCGGGACCGCCCGCTGGGCCTCGGCGACGAACGCCAGCGAGTCGGGGGGGTCGGGGAGGAGTTTGAATCGCACCGTCACTGGAAGTCGAACGAGGCCGCCAGCAGCTCCTCGTCGGTCTCGCCGAGGGCGTAGGTCGGGCCGTCGATCACGTCGACCGTCACCTCGGCCGGCGCGAAGACCGACTCGGGGACCTCATAGAAGTCCCAGTCGGCCTCCGCGAAGATCTCCTCGAAGGGGCGGCCGAACTCCTCGCGCGCGCTGGAGGGCACGCGGTGGAACTCCTCGAAGTCCTCTGCGACCGTGAGGTGGACCTCGCCGCCGTAGGCCAGCGCGTCGTTCGTGCGGGCCATCGCGACGCTCTCGTCGTAGCTGATCGGCGCGAGCGGCGCCGACCCGAACGCCGAGTGGACGTTGCGGACGTCGTAGCCCAACTCGAAGAGGCGAAAGAGCGCGAGTTCGGCCGCGCGGGCGGCCGCGGTGACGCTCCCGACCGTCGACCCCGTCGCGTAGGCGGGGAGGAAGACGCCGCTCGGGTCGACGCCCGCGCGCTCGGCGACGTGCTCTGCGACGCGGTCGCCGGGGAGGTCGATGCTCTCGACAGAGAGCACGGTGAGGTCGAACTCGTCGGCGAACCCCAGGTCGCGGAACTCGTCTTCTTCGGCGACCAGGGCGCGCGCGGGACCGGCGCCGAGACCGTCGAACGGCGGGTCGTCGAAGCCGAGTTCCCAGCCGGCCTTCTGCGAGCACAGGAGCGAGAGCGCGGGGTGGTCCGTCTGGAGTTCGACGCGGGGGAGGGACACGCCCGCGACGTCGTCCATCCGGGTCTGTACCGTGGAGAGACCGGCGGTCTGGACCTCCGCGAGGAGCATCCCGGCTTCGATCCCGCCCTCCGCGTCGACACCGAAGTCGAGGACGGTGGCGCCGGAGTCCAGTTCGTACGGCTCGACGCGGAGTTCGTCCGCGAAGTCGATGGCCTCGTCGATCAGTTCGATGGCCATCCGGTTTATCGAGTCCATACGGGGGAGATGGACGTCCCGGGGTAAAGTGGTTGGTAGTCGAGTGGAGTGGCGCGTGCGGTGCGTTCCGACCGATCGCCGAACCGTCTGTATACGATGCATACAAAATATACGCTAATAGGTACTGTCTCGGCAGGGGTCCCCGACGACGTCGAAGCGGAGTGAGCGGAATCGCTCGAAACGGAGAACCTCGACCGGAGTACGGCGATCCGGAAACTCCTCACGGAGGGGCTCGAACGGTGGCGTCGTGAGCGGGCGCTCGAACAGCTCGACGCGGGCGAAGTGACCTTCTCGCGAGCCGCGGAAATCGCGGGAATGTCAGTCTGGGACTTCGCCCGCTTGGCGAAGGAGCGCGACGTCACCTGGGTTTCCAGCGATCAGTCGGAGTCGGTGTGTGAACGCGCCCCACGGTATTCGGGCGTCTGGGGCGTTCTCGCGCCCGTTCGGCGTCAGACGGGACACAAAGTATTTACCGGA
>JBDGUP010000133.1:0-10919 GCA_042215815.1 Haloquadratum sp.
GTCCGACAGTATAGTCTCTTACCAGTGCTCGCCGACACGGGGCGGCGAGTACCGGTACACAGTGACAAGAGACAGTATGAGGATTTGCGATGCTCCCTATAGAGAGCGCGGTGCTTTTGTCGCTGTGGCCCCGATCCCGTGATATGACCTCTGCCACGTCGGCCGACGACTCCGCCGAGTCCGGGGCGGCGCCCGACGAGGAGTTCGGGCCGGACGCCTTGCTCCGCTCCGACGCGGACGGGAAAAACAGGAAGCGGGCCGCGCTCGCTATGGCGCCGTTCCTCGCGATGGGACTCGCGGACGTCGTCCTCCTCTTCGGCTGGGGGCTCAAGCCGCTGTGGGCGTTCGCGATCCTCCCGCCGATCCTGTTCTGTAGCGTCCTCGCGTACCTGGTCTTCAGCACCGATTTCCTCGAAGACCGGACTTAAGAGGGATTACCCGCCCGTGTCGTACTTGTAGGTCGTCTCTTCGGGGTCGATACCGAAGTCCTCGGCGGTCTCTTCGACGGCGACCTCGCCCTCGTCGGGTTCGTCCGACGGCGAGGCGTTCTTGAAGCGCTCGCGGTACTCGTCGGGGACCGCGAAGTCGTCGGTGGGGACCTGCATCGCGATCACGTCGTCGCTCCGCTCTTCGCGGACCGCTTCGAGTCGGGACGCCACCGGGTCCGGGAGGACCGACGTCTCGCGCGGCTCGAACCCGAACGGCGTGAAATACGAGGGCTGCTCGGTGAAGGTATAGACCTCCTCGTAGCCCTCGTCGGAGGCCTCTGCGACGAGGCGTTCGATCACGTGAGCGCCGACGCCCTGCTGGCGCCACTCCGGGAGCGTGTAGACGAACGCGAGTTCGCAGAACTCCCCCTCGTCGGTCTTGTGAGCCCGGATGCGGCCGAACCCGGCTTTCCGCGAGGTCTCCTCGTCGAGGGCGATCACGTAGTCCCGGGACCGGAACGCGGGATCGTCGATGTCCGCCTCCTCGATCCTGTCGAGTAACCAGACCTCGTCGCGGTTTTTGGCGTCCCGGACGTACATATTCTCCCCTACGATACCGGGATGGAAGTGTATTGCGGCACGCCGATCGCGCGAGGGCACCGGGGCGAAAGAGCAGGCCGCGCCGCCGACGTTTTTGCACTCGACGCGCGTATCTCTCGGGTATGTGTGACCTCTCGGAAGCGGTCGCGGGCACCGTCCACGAACCCACGCAGGTGCGCGACGACGGCGGCGTCGACCTCACCGTGGCGGAGATATACGAGGTTGAATCGCCGGGACGGGTCGACTTCGGCGGCGGCGAACTCGAACCGGCGGACATAGAGCCGCACGATCGGGTCTGGCGCGACCCCGACGACGAGTACCAGTGGTGGCACCTCGACGCGGGGACCTACCTCATCGAGTACAACGAGTCGCTGTCGGGTGCGGCGGTCCTCCAGCCGCACAGCGAAGTCGTCCGACGCGGCGGGTCCCACCCCGCGCTCCGCGTCGACGAACTGCCCCGCGTGCCCCTGACCGTCGGCGGGGCCGGACTCCGACTCAAGGAGAACGCGCGGGTGTCGACGCTCCTGCCACGATAGGCGATCACCTATGAGATGCTGTCGGACGAACGTCCTGATACTCCTGCGTATCCCCGGAGGGGGAGAGAGTATCATAATGACGGTTGTAGTCTCTTACCGGTGCTCGCCGCCCCGTGTCGGCGAGCACCGGTAAATAGTTACAATCGTCATTATCAACGGTTTCGTCCGACAGTATGAGTCCTCGCTGTCGCCCGGACATCGAGTGCGGGGGATGGGATTTGAACCCACGAACCCCTACGGGAGCGGATCTTAAGTCCGCCGCCTTTGGCCAGGCTCGGCCACCCCCGCGATCCACTTGCCGGCCACGACGACGCGGACGTACACCGTCCCCGTCGGCCGGCGGTGTGGCCTTCCGCGGACTGCCGGATAGGGGTTTCGCTTCCCTCGATCGACGGCGCCGTCCCCGAGACCCAGCGGACACGATGGCGCACAGACTGTCGGACAGAACTACCAGTCGACGCTGAGCGTCCCGTCGCCGTGCGGGTCGGGCGCGATCTCCTCGTCGGTCCGGCGGTCGACGACGTGGATGACGCCGCGTTCTTTCTTCCCGGGACAGACCTCGGCCGCGCGGACGTTCTCGTCGAGTTCGTCCTCGCCGACGAAGTACGACCGCGGCCGCGCGAGCCCCGATTCGATGTCCATCTCCCAGTTGGCTGCGACCTCGGCGCAGCGCCCGGCGCCGATGCACTTGTTGCCCTCGAAGATGATCTTGTAGGGCTTCTCCGAGATCGGCGGAGCGTTCTCGTCGTCGCCGACGTCGCTGGGTTTCAACGAGCCGTCGTCCTCGGCGTCGCTCATACGCTCTCTTGGGTCGGCGGTCTCTTTGTGCTGTCGGTTCGACCCGGTCGGGCGATCGCGACCGCAGCGGGGCTACCGCTCGACGTCGATCGATTCGATCTCGACGTCCTCGATCGGCCTGTCGTCGCTGTCGGTCGGGACGTCGCCGATCTCCTCGACGACGTCCATCCCCTCGACGACGTGCCCGAAGACGGCGTGGCGCCCGTCCAGGTGCGGCTGCTCGTCGAGCGTGATGAAAAACTGCGAGCCGTTGGTGTTCGGTCCGCGGTTGGCCATCGAGAGGATGCCCGCCTCGTCGTGGTTGAGTTCGTCGTGGAACTCGTCGTCGAAGGTGTAGCCGGGGCCGCCGCGACCCGTCCCCTCGGGGTCGCCGCCCTGGATCATGAAGCCGTCGATGACGCGGTGGAAGACCGTCCCCTCGTACAGCGAGTCGGTGCGAGTCTCCCCCGTCTCGGGGTCGCTCCACTCCCTGTCGCCGGTCGCGAGACCGAGGAAGTTCTCCACGGTGCGCGGCGCGCGCTCTTCGAACAGTTCGACCGTGATGTCGCCTTTCGTCGTGTGCAGCGTCGCGACCGGATTCTCCGGGTTCTCCAGTTCGGCGTCGTCGACCATAGTGGCGAAACGCCGGTCGACTACAAAACGGTGTCCACTCGGGCCGCCCCTTATGCTGTCTATTGTCACTGTGTACCGCTGGTTCGCCATCCCGTTCCGGCGAACCAGCGGTACGGACTGACAAGAGACAGCATCACTCCGGGACGGTGCTGACGTGCAGTCCGACGAACAGCCACTCCCCGTCGCGGCGTTCGAGCGTGCCGCTCCACCGGCTGCCGTGGTCGAACCGCCGCTCTCGGTCGGCGTCGTCCCACGCCATCCGGACGTCGTCTGCGAACCACGCGTGCCGGTCCCGCGCGCGGACCCGGAGGTCCCGGCTCTCGACGGTCCAGTTCTCGGTCGTCGCCGTCTGCTCGCGGAGGCCCGCCTCGATCGCGTCGTATCCCGTCAGCTTCTCTGTGAGGCCGTACTTCACGACCTGATCGTCCCGGGCGAAGAAAGGCGGCAGCGGCTCGCCGCGCCGGAGCGCCGCGTAGTACTCGCGGATCCGGCGCTCGACGGCCGATTCGGCAGGGGACGCGTCGGCGTCGCTCGACTCGTCGGTCGTCGGCTCGTCGCTGTGTGTCATCAGAACGCGCGCAGGTCGTCGAGGACCGCCGCGGCGGCCCCCGAGTCGATGCTCTCGCGGGCCAGTTCGAGCCCCTCGTCGAGCGTCTCGGCGTCCTCCCGGGCGTAGACGCGGAACGCGGCGTTGAGCGCGACGGCGTCGGCGAAGTGGTCCTCGCGGTCGCCGGCGACGATCTCCTCGGTGAGTCGAGCGGAGTCGCCCGCGACGTCGTCGGGGTCGACCTCCAGGTCCTCGTATTCGAAGTCCATCCCGTAGTCGGGCGTCTCGATCTCGTAATCGGTGAACTCGCCGTCGCTCCACTCGCCGACCTTCGTGTAACCCGGCCGGATGTCGTCGTAGCCCTCCATCCCCTGGAACATCACGACGCGGCGGGGGTCCTGGGACTCCATCTGCTCGAACGTCTCGACGACCTTCTTCGCGAACGCGAGGTGGTAGAACGAGCCGAGGTGGACGTCGGCTTTCGCGGGGTTGGCGAGCGTCTCGATCGTGTTCACGAACGTCCGGACGCCGACCTGGTCGCGGCGGTCCCACAGCGCGTGGATCCGGGGCGCGAACTCGGGCTGGTAGTAGAAGCCGAAGCCCGTCTCGTCGACCATCTCCGCGCTCTCTGTGGGAACCAGGTCGGTCCGGATCCCGAGTTCGTCGAGGACGTGCTTGTAGGCGTCCTGTTTCTGCGTCGGCACGCGGTCGCCGGAGTGGACGACGACGGGCGTGCCGGCGCCGGCGGCGACGATGCCTGCGGCGGCGCCGAGGATCGCCGTGTCGCCCTTGCCGTCGTAGTTCGCGCCGCAGTCGACCGGGTCGGCGTCGGGTTCGGCGGAGACGACGTCCTCGGCCATCACGTCGGCGTAGGCCGCCAGCTCCTCCGGGACGTTGTGCTTCCAGCGGTTCGCGAGCCAGAAGGCGCCGAGCGTCGTCGGATCCGGCTCGCCGGCGAGGATCCGTCGCATCGCCTCGGCTGCCTGCTCGCGCGTCATATCCTCGGCGGACTTGACGCCCGATCCGACCACCTCGGTCATCAGTCGCTTCAGCGGCCACTCCCCGAATTCGGCGGTCTCCGACGCCTGTGACATACCTCCGTCTTCGGTAGCGACCGCCAAAAGTGATCCGTTCGCGGCTCGGGCCCGATCGCGAGCGATCGGTCGAGGCCGAAATAGGTAGGTTCGTGCGGCCCAACGTCCACACGATGAGCGCACTGGAAGACGACTGGCGCGCCGACCTCGACGACGTGGACGCGGCGCTGATCGACGGCTACCAGAGCGACTTTCCCGTGGTCGAGCGGCCGTTCCGCGTCGTCGCCGACGACCTCGGGATCACGGAGTCGGCGGCGCTCGACCGGGTCCGCCGACTGCGCGAGCGCGGGATCTTCCGCCGGTTCGGGGCGGTGTTGAACCCGCCCGTCATCGGCAGTTCGACGCTCGCGGCCGTCGCCGCGCCAGAGGATCGCTTCGAGGAGATCGCGGCGACGATCAACGGCTACCGGCAGGTGAACCACAACTACCGCCGCGACCACGAGTGGAATATGTGGTTCGTGGTCACGGCCGCCTCCAAGGAGCGCCGCGACGCGATCCTCGACGAGATCGAGAGAGAGACCGGCTGCGAGGTGCTGTGTCTCCCGATGCGCACCGACTACTACATCGACCTTGAGTTCCCCGTCGTCAACGACGACGCCTTCGCGCGCGAGAGCGTCTCGGGGACGGACGCCGCCGCGACCCACATCTCCGAGGCGGCCGTCGGCGACCTCTCGCGACTCGAAGCCGATCTCCTGGTCGAGATCCAGGACGGCTTTCCCCTCTCGCGGACGCCCTACCGGGACGTCGCCGACGCGGTCGACGCCGCCGCCGACGCCGCCGACGTCGTGGACGCGATCGGCGGCCTGCTCGACGACGGCTGTATCAAGCGGGTCGGCTGTGTCGTCAACCACGTCGTCACCGGCTTCGACGCCAACTGTATGGTCGTCTGGGACGTCCCCGACGACGAACTCGACGAGCGCGGCGAGGCGGTCGGCGAACTCCCCTCTGTCACCCTCTGTTATCACCGGCCGCGGCGGCCCGAACAGGAGTGGCCCTACAACCTCTTCACGATGATCCACGGCCGCGAGAGCGACGCCGTCGACGCCAAGATCGACGAACTCGCCGAGGCGTCTCTCCCCTTCGACCACGAGCGGCTCTACTCGACCGAGACGCTGAAGCAGACCGGCGCGCGCTACGACGACCTCGTGAGTGCGGGCGAACGGTGAGCGACCGTACTGTCTATTGTCGGCCGGAACCGCTGGTCTGTCAGTATCAAGCCTCCAGGATCGCCGAGAGAAGTTTGTCCTGGGCAGTCGCGACGTGCTCTGTGAACGTCGAGGGATCGATCCCGAGTTCGGCGGCCACCTCCTCGGCGTTCGCGCACTTGGGGTACTGGAAGTACCCCATCTCGTGAGCGGTGGTGAGAACCTCCCGCTGTCTGTCGGTGAGGCGGCTGCGATCGACGAGAACGAGGTCTGCGTCCTCCCGGCCGTCTCCGGACCGGAGCAGCCGGTGGACCGAGACGTCGTTCTCCTCGCCGAGGCGGGCGACTATCGACCGGAGCGTGTCGATGTCCGGCGCGTGAAAGGTGAGGTGCAACGTCCCGTCGCGGGCGTGCACGTCGAGGATCGGGCAGTCGAACGACTCGACGCGCGCACAGAGACAGGCTCGATCCTGGGCCCGCTCGAAGCGATAGACGCGTTCGGAGTCGTACGCGAAGACCGCTCGGAGGTCGCCGTCGAGGTCGACCGCTCCCTCGATCCTGTCGAAATCATCCGGGTCGGCGGACGCGGCCGAGTCGAGGACGAACTCCTCTGTCACCGACTCGCGAGGATCGTTCGGGACCGACTTGCGGATGGAAGACGCCGTCGTGCCCGTCGCTGCCGACGCCTGCGCGGCCGGACAGTCGGACGGCGAGTCGACGACGAGTTCGGCGCGAATCCCGTCCATACCGGAACGGAAGGCCAGGAGGGGGAAGAATCGTTCGTTAGTTTTGCCCGATGGTATAAAAGACCCGGGTATAAGGGGAACCTATATAACTGTCTTTCCGGTGAATAACTACCTGTCTGATCCGTATGAAACGACGACAATCCCCCGTTGCCAAACTCGGACACGTCGCAGCGCACACGCCCGACCTCGAGGAGTCGCTCTGGTTCTTCAACGAGGTGATGGGCTTTCAGATCACCGAACGCGACGGCGACACCGCATATCTCCGCGGAATGCGCGACTGGGAACACCACACACTCAGCCTGACCGAGAGCGGGAAGAGCGGCGTCGACCACTTCGCCTTCCGGACCGAGAGCGAAGAGGCGCTCGACGAACTCGAAGCCCAGTTGAAAGACGAAGGCGAGGACGTCACCCACGTTCCGGCCGGCGAGGAGAACGGCATCGGCGAGTCGATCCGCGTCGAGAAGTTCGGCCACAACTACGAGTTCTACTGGGACGTCGAGAAACCGCGCGCGCCCGAAGACAAGCGCTCGGGACTGCTCAACCGGAACTACAGCGAGGCCGTCGGCAACCGGATCGCGCCGCGCCGGATCGACCACGTCCACGTGAACGACCCCGGCGAGAACGCGTTCAAGCACGACGAGTGGCTGCGCGAGAAGATGCACTTCCAGCTCAACGAGCGCTACGAGGCCGAGAACGGCGAGTACTGGGGCTGGTGGTACGCCGTCACGCCGCTGCCGCACGACATCGCCATCCACCGCGAGGAACCCGACGACCCGACGCAGTTCCACCACGTCGCGTTCCACCTCGACAGCCTCCAGGACCTCTGGACGGCCGCAGACATCTGCAGCGAGTACGGCATCGAGATCAACAACCGCAGTAACGGCCCGGCGATGCACGCCATCACCCGCGCGGACTGTATGTACGTCAAAGACCCCGCCAGCGGTCTCCGGCTCGAACTCTTCGCCGGCCCGGGGTATCTCAACTTCGAGCCCGACTGGGAGCCGATCGAGTGGAAAGAAGAGTCCCTCGGCGGTCCGACGAACCACCAGTGGCACGGCGGCGGCCCGACCTGGGACGGCATCGACTACGTGTAGGCGTCTATTGTCACTGTTTCCCGCCGATCTCCCCCCGTTGGCGGCGCTCGGCGGTGAGAGACGAGAGAAATCAGTATCAGTGTCAGCCCGAGAGCGGCGAGACGCGATACAGCATCCGCGCCGTCTCGATCGCGCCCGTCTTGGCGAGCGCGCCGCCACGATAGGCGCCGTACCTGGCGTAGAGGCTGCTCTTTCGCACGCCGGCACCGGCGTAGTGGCGTGCCGAGGTGGGCATCGGCGTCCGCCTGCCCTCGACGCCCGTCGCCCCGTCCCGGATCGCGTCCAGAATCACGTCGGCGGTCAGTTCCGCGCGCGTCACGTCGTCGAGCCGGATTTCGGTGTAGGCCCGCCCGACGTAACCGACCGTGTGGGCGTCGCTGCCGGCGACGCCGGGATAGCCGTGGTCGGCCGCGTACCGCCGCGCGCGCCGGTTCTTCCACCCCGTGAACGCCCAGGAGTTGAACACTTCGATCGCGTCGGGGTCGAACCGCCGTAGCCGCCGTCTGCGGACGCCGTGGCGGCTCCGCTGGAAGGGGTGGGGAACGATCGCGACGCCGCCGCGGTCGCGGATCCAGGCCACCGTCTCGCCCATCGGCGCGCGACGCGGCGGCATCTCTTCGACCCCGAGCGCGAGCAGGTGGCCGTCGGCGGTCGAGACCTCCACGCCGGGGATGCCCACGAGACCGTACATCGGTGCCAGTTCCGCCGCGCGGACGGACTCGTGGACGACGTCGTGGTCGGTCAAGACCACCGCGTCGAGGCCGATCTCGGCGGCCTGTTCCAAGAGCAGTTCGGCGGGGTCTTCCCCGTCGTAGGAGGCCTCCGAGTGGACGTGCGGGTCGAGGCGGACGGTGAGGGGCACGACAGAGCGTTCGCGTCCGTCGCAGTAAAGCCTACCTCCCCGCCGGCTGCCGCGCCGCCGGAGGCCGCGTCGGGGCGGGGCGGGGGGGACGGGGCGGGACAGGCCGTCACGAGCGATGAGAATCGGCCCGGAACTGTTTTAGGTCCGTCCGAAGAGAATCGGGTATGCGGATACCGAGCGGGGTCAGCGGCTTCGATCACCTGATCCAGGGCGGTTTCCTCCCGGGACGGCTGTACGTGCTTTCTGGTCCGCCGGGAAGCGGGAAGACGACCTTCACGGCCCAGTTCGTCGCCGAGGGGCTCCGGAACGGCGAGAACTGCCTCTACATCACGATGCACGAATCGCGCGAGGAACTCGTCGAAGATATGTCGAGCTTCGAGTTCGGCTTCGGGACGCTCACCACCTCCGAACAGTTCCGGTTCGTGAACCTCTCGAGCAACCAGGGAGAACGCCTCCTCAATCAGTTCTCCCAGAGCGGTAACTCCACCGTGCAGGGCCTGGCGGACAAGATCGTCGCCTTCGTCAACTCCCGCAACATCGACCGGTTGGTCATCGACTCGACGATGCTCCTCGAACTCTTCTTCGCCGACGGCGACGAGGAGATGACGCGGTTTCTCACCTCGCTCAAGGGGTGCGACGCGACGACGCTCCTCATCTCGGAGATGACCGATCCGACCGCCTACTCCGACGAGCACTACCTCGCCCACGGCGTGGTCTTCTTCCACAACTACCTGGAGGCGACGGGAATGACCCGCGGGATCCAGGTGGTGAAGATGCGCGGGACCGACATCGACTGCGACATCCGGTCGCTCGAATTCACCGACGAGGGGATCGTCGTCGACCCGACGAAACGCGTGGACTTCTGAGATGTACGAACGCGTATTCGACACCGACTGGGAGACACTCTCGGGCGAGAGTGCGATCAGGCGGATGTACGTCCTCGGCATCGCCGCAGAGCTGGGTCACGGCCGCCCCGAAGAGCGCGAACGAATCCGAGAGCTCGCCTCGTCGGCCTACGAGCGGAGCGTCCTCGACCTGGCCTTCGAGGAGGGAAAACGGAAGATACAGGACGTCCGTCCGATGCACGAGACGGACGAGGCGGCCTGGCAGTCGCTGATCGAGCCCGGCGAGTCGCCGCCGGAGCCCGAGTCGCTGTCGATGGACCGCCACCCGGTGGACCTCCCCGACGCGATCGACCGACCCGGGCTGCTCGAGGGCTTCGATCCGGACGACCTCGATCGATTGCGGCTCCCCTCGCTGCTC
The DNA here is from genome assembly GCA_042215815.1 of Haloquadratum sp. Classification (GTDB taxonomy): domain Archaea; phylum Halobacteriota; class Halobacteria; order Halobacteriales; family Haloferacaceae; genus Haloquadratum. The sequence goes on from JBDGUP010000133.1 coordinate 9,725, forward strand.
AGACGGGACGAGTGATCTCTCGTCTCTCGTCTCTCGTCGCTGTGTCCCGGCGTTCGCCACGCCCGGTCCGCGCCCGGTGCGCCTCCGGTCGTCCCGACGGGGCGAGGTTCTTCACGCTGGAGACCCTGTCTCTGGTATGGCCGACGATGCCCACGCCAGCGGATCCGGCGCCGACATAGAAGAGCGGGCCGACGCCCTCCCGGAGTCCGAATCCGGGTGGCGCGAGCGCCTCACAGACGAGGAATACGAGATCCTGCGCGAGCGCGGGACCGAACCCAAGTTCAGCGGCGAGTACCTCGACGTGGACGACGAGGGCGTCTTCCGCTGTGCCGGCTGTGGGGCGCCGCTTTTCGACAGCGAGACGAAGTTCGACTCCGGTTCGGGCTGGCCGTCGTTCTTCGACGCCGAGGCGGACGCCATCGAGACGCGGACCGACAGCCGCCACGGAATGCGCCGCGTGGAGGTGCTGTGTGCGACCTGCGGCGGGCACCTGGGTCACGTCTTCGAAGACGGTCCCGAGCCGACGGGCAAGCGGTACTGCATCAACTCTGTCGCCCTGGAGTTCGATCCCGAAGCGTAGCGGCGCGAGTGCCGCGTCCGCGCCGACGACGGAAGTACCGCTAGGATACTGTCTATTGTCGGTCTTCGACCGCGAGGTTCGTCGTCAACACCGGCACGGAGGCGCGAGCGACGACCTCCTGGGAGACGCTGCCCATCATATTCTTCGTGTAGTCGCCGCGACGCGTCCCCATCGCGATGAGGTCGACGTCGACGTCGTCGGCGTGGGCGAGGATCTGTTCGGCCGGATCGCCCTGTCGGATCGTGGTCGTGACCGAGACGCCCGCCTCGCGGAGGCGCTCTGCGGCCGCTTCGGTCGCGTCGTCGCCCTCGCTTTCGAGTTCTTCGAGCACGTCGCTTTTCATCTCGTCCTGCAGGGTGAGAAACGCCCTGTCGTCGATGACATAGAGGACGTGCACGTCGGCGTCGCGGAGGCTGGCGATATCCGCCACGTTCTCGACGACGGCATCCATCGAGTCGGTCCCGTCAGTGGGCAGTAAGATTCGGTCGAACATCTGGCTTCAGAGGCCCTTTCGGACGCGGGACCCTATATCCTCCTTTCTCGTTCCGGCGGCTCATAATGACGGTTGTATACTGTCGGACGAACGTCCTGATACTGTCGGACAGAACGATGTGA
>JBDGUP010000138.1:0-10790 GCA_042215815.1 Haloquadratum sp.
TGTCGGTGTCGGTGTCGGTGTCGGTGTCGGTGTCGGTGTCGGTGTCGGTGTCGGTGTCGGTCATAGGCGCGACCACGCAGCGTGACCGAAAAAGGGTAGTGTCAGTCGTGTGCGACCGGCGGGGAGCGGCGGCCGATTAGCTGAATGCAGGCGCTAAGTTCTGTGATATCGAGTTCATACCAGACAGCGGTGAGTTCGGACAACGGCTATCAGTCGTCGGCGTCCGCCGGCTCTGCCTCCGTCCGTTCGGCGCCGTCGAAGCCCGCGGGGTCGCCCGAGAGCCCGACGCCGAGCGTCCGGTTGGTGCGTTCGATGCTCTCGTCGGCGTCGGCGCTGTCGGTCACGGCGCGAACGGCGTCGACGTTCTCGGGGACGACGTCGGACTCCTGGTGGATGGCCTGGAAGAGATACAGATCGCGGCCCTCGACGGAGATGGACTCGCCCCACAGGCAGTTCTCCCAGATGTCGCCGCGGGGGCGGCCGGCGTCCAGCGCGAAGTCCTTCAGCTTCCCCGCGCCGTCGAGACCGAGTCCTTCGGGGATGACATAGACGCGCGACTCGTTTTCGAGGAGCTGGCGGACGTGGGCGGCCGTCACGTCGGACTCCAGCGTGACGTTGAGCGCGTGGACGTGCATCAGCGTCGCCGGGACCTTCAGCCCCATCGTGTCGATCGCGAGGTCCGGGAAGATGGTCTTGACGTCGGGACCGTGGTGCGAGGGGATCTCGATCGGGTCCGGGAGGATGTCGTTGATCGGGCCGCGGGTGTTCTGGCTCGGGTCGCCACCGCGACGCACGAGCGTCGCGCGGACCTTCTCGACGCCGTAGGCCTCTTCGAGCGGGGCGACGAGCCGGGAGAGGCCGGTGGTGTTACAGGAGACGACGCGGACGCTGTCGGCGCCGCGTGCGTCCTCGTAGTTCGACCGCGCGTTGAAACTCACCTCGGCGACGTCGGCGTCCTCGCCGCCCTGGAAGATCGCGGGCGTGTCGTAGGAGTCGTACATCGACTTGTTCTCCGCGCCGATGCCCGAGGGCGTGGCGTCGACCATCACGTCGGCGTCGGCGACCAGTTCGTCGACGACGCCGGCGGTCTCGATGCCGGCCTCGCCGAAGAGGGGGGCGCGCTCGGGGATCGCCGCGTACATCGGATACCCCCGCTCGACGGCGGTGTGGGCCTCGAAGTTGGGTTGCGTCTTGGCGACGCCCGCGACCTCCATATCGGGCTGGGCCGCGACGGCGTCGGCGACGCGCTTCCCGATCGTTCCGTAGCCGTTGACACCCACTCGTATCATTGCGTACAACTCGGCGAAGCATACGCATAGTTATTTCGGAGGGAGACGTGGAGAATCTAACTCCGGTTCGAGTAATCCGACCGGTCTACCGGCGGAGCAGGCCGAGTGCCTCGGGGCTTGACCCCGAGGCGGTTCACGGCCGCCACAACGGGTTCGTCCGACAGTATCAGTCATTATAACTCCGCGGAGAGATACAGCCGCACGTATGTCCCAGGACGAACTCGCGGCGGCCGCGACGACGGCGGTCGAGCAGTGTCTCGGACTCGGCCCCTCGGAGTCGTGTGTCGTCGTCACCGACGACGAGCGGCGGCCGATCGGCGCGGCGCTCTATGAGGCCGCCGCCGCGGTCACAGACGAGGCCGTCGTCCTCCAGTACCCCCCCGGCGACCAGCACGGCCAGGAGCCGCCCGGGCCGGTCGCGGCGGCGATGGCCGACGCCGACGCGTTCCTGGCGCCGACGACGAAGAGCATCAGTCACACGCGGGCGCGCGGGGACGCCTGCGAGGCGGGCGCCCGCGGCGCGACGCTCCCGGGGATCACCGAAGACGTCTTCGTCACGGGACTCGACGCCGACTACGGGGCGATCGCCGACCACTGCGAGGCCGTCCTCGAACAGGTCGGCGACGCCGAGGAGATCCGGGTGACCACCCCCGCCGGGACGGACCTCACCGTCGAGCCCGGGGGCCGCGAGTGGCACACCGACACGGGGGTGGTCCACGAGTCCGGCGACTTCTCGAACCTCCCCGCCGGCGAGGTGTTCGTCTCGCCGACGACCGCCGACGGCACCTACGTCGTTGACGGGACGATGCGCCCTCACGGGCTGCTTTCGGACGGACAGGAACTCCGATTCGAGGTCGAAGACGGCTACGTCACCGAGATCGCTGACGACGAGATCAGACGACAGGTGGAAGCGGCCGCCGAGGAGGTGGGCAGAGACGCCTACAACCTCGCCGAACTCGGCATCGGGACCAACGTCGGCGTCGCCGACCTCGTGGGGTCGGTACTCCTAGACGAGAAGGCCGCCGGCACGGTCCACGTCGCGATCGGCGACGACGCCGGGATCGGCGGCGACACCGACGCGCCGCTGCACCTCGACGGGATCCTCCGGGAGCCGACCGTGCGAGCGGACGGGGAGGCGGTGGAACTCCCGACCGCCGAGCGGTGAGACGCGCAGGCTCAGAAGCGCGGACTTTTACGGCGCGACGGGCAACGTGGCCGTATGAGTACGACACAGGACCGCGTCGCGGTCGAGTGCCCCTCCTGTTCGACCGCCGAACCGACGGTTCACGAGGTGCTGAAGGAGGGAACCGGCCACCACACGGTCCGGTGTACGGAGTGCGGTCACGTCCACAAGGTGCGGATCGAAGCCGAAACAGAGGTCGAACGCGACGTCGTCGTCTCCCAGGACGGCGAGTCGTTCGCGACGACGGTCGACGCGCCGCCCGAGGAGACGGTCGCCGTCGGCGAGGAGTTCATCGTCGACAGCGAGGAGGCGATTATGCAGGTTCGGATCACGGGCCTCGAAGTCGGTCCCGAACAGCGCGTCGAGGAGGCCGCCGTCGAGGAGGTCGAGACCATCTGGACGCGCGCCGTCGACAACGTCACGGTGAAGGTCACGGTGAACCCGCAGGAGGGCACGGGCGACCGCGAGTCGACCCGGAGCTTCGACCTGCTCGTCCCCGGCGACCACGAGTTCGTCGTCGGCGAGGAGGTGTCCTTCGGCGACGAGGAGTTCCGCGTGAAGGCGATCCAGGTGCGCGACGACGCCCCCGAATACCGCCACGGCAAGCTGGACCACGAGGGCGATATGGTCTACGCGAAAGACGTCAAGCGGCTCTACGGCACCGATCTGACGACTACCGCCTGGTCGGCCTGGTGACGGGGCCGGCCTGGTTACGGCTCGTTTTTCCGACTGCCGCCCTCGCTCCCCGTAGTCGCCGGTATCGTCGCCGCCCCGTCGTGGGCGCGGGGTTCCTCGCGCCGCGGGTGACGTTCGCGACCGTCCCAAGATATTCTACCGGCGGAGGGAAAGTTATACTGTCGGACGAACCCGTTGATACGCTCGTCCCCCCTCCGGGGGATTCCCAGGAGTAGCAGGACGTTCGTCCCACAGTATACAACCGTCAGTATCAAAGGATGGATATGGACTTCGACCCCGAGGACGCCCGGGACGCGCTCGTCGAGCGGCTGCGCCGGGGCGGCCACCTCGAGAGCGACCGCGTCGCCGAGGCGGTCCGCTCGGTCCCGCGCCACGAGTTCGTCCCCGAGTCGGCGCGCGACCGTGCCTATCACGACCGGCCGCTCTCGATCGGGCACGGCCAGACCGTGAGCGCCCCGCATATGGTGGCGGTGATGACAGAACGCCTCGCGCCCGCTCCCGACGACGACCTACTGGAAGTCGGCACCGGCTGCGGCTACCACGCCGCGGTGACGGCCGAGGTAGCGTCTGAAGGCCACGTCTACTCGGTCGAGTACGACGCCGACCTCGCCGCAGAGGCGCGCGAGACGCTCTCGCGACTCGGCTACGACGACCGCGTCTCGGTGCGGACCGGTGACGGTCGGGAGGGGTGGCCCGAGCACGCCCCGTTCGACGGCGCCTACCTCACCTGCGCCGTCCCCGAAGTCCCCGAGCCGATCCGGGAGCAGACCCGCGTCGGCGGGCGCATCGTCGCGCCGGTCGGCGACGGCCGGCAGGTGCTGGTCGCGCTCGACAAGCGCGACGACGGCACGTTCGACCGCTCGGAACACGGCGGCGTTCGGTTCGTCCGGATCCGCGGGTGAGGCGAGACCGGAGCGAACGGACCGGCGCCCGTTCGTTCCCGCCGGAGCGGCGTGGGGCGGTCGGAGCGTGCAGTTGATTAGGACGCGCCCCCGACGACGAGGTATGGACCCCGGGGAACTCCGCGAGGAGATGGTCGACGGTCTCGAAGAGCGGCTCGTAGTCGACGAGGCCGTCTCCCTCGCGATGCGGACGGTCCCCCGCCACGAGTTCGTCGACGACGCGCCGTATCACAACGCCCGGGAGCGGGTCGCCGGCACGACGGCCCTCTCGCCGGAGATGGTCGCGCGGCTCCTGACCGCGCTCGACGTCGACGCTCGCGCGACCACGCCGCGAGCGACGGCGTCCGCGTCCCAGACTGACGAGGCGGACGAGAAGAGAGCAGACGCGATCGGCGACGTCCTCGTCGTCGGCGCGGGCGTCGGATACACCGCTGCAGTCCTGGCGGAACTTCTCGACGAGACGCGCGTCCACGCGGTCGACATCGACCGACGACTCGTCCACACCGCGCGCTCGAACCTCGAGTCGGCGGGGTACGGCGGCGTCCTCGTCGACGCCCGCGACGGGGCGCGGGGGCTGCCGGAGTATGCGCCCTTCGACCGAATCCTGGTCGAGGCTGCGGCGATCTCTCCCCCGAGCGCGCTGGTCGAGCAACTCACGCCCGAGGGGCGGCTCGTCCTCCCCCTCGGCGGACCCGAGCAGACGCTCGCCGCCGTCGACGCGGCGGGCGAGGTGAGAGAACGCCACGGCCCGGTGGCGTTCAAGCCGCTCCTCGTCGAGGGCGAACAGGACAGCGCGCCGGTGCGGAACCGGACGGCTCGCGAAGAGGCCGAGCGGGCGTCGACCCAGGGCTACTTCGCGAAAACGGGCTGGGAGCGAGAGTGGATCGACTGGGACGAACAGTTGCGTTAATCCCGGTCATCCCGATTAGTAGGTGTCGACGTCGGTACCGACAGAACAGACGTACTCGCCGGTCGCGACCTGGGGAAGTCGGCGGGTGCGCCAGAAGACGCCGTCGCTGTCGGCTGTCACGCGGGCTTTCAGCTCGCCGAAGACGTCTGTCACCTCGAAGAGCGCGTCGCCGGCGGAGACTCGTTCGCCGAGGTCTGCCTGGAACCGGATCAGGCCGCCGGTCGGCGAGCCGTACTGGCTGAACCCCTTCGCGCGGGTCTGGGGGCCCGACTCCACGTCGCCGTCGAGGAAGCCGTAGTTCCGGAGGACGTTGCAGACGCCGTCGACGCCCGCGCGGATACTCGTTTCGTCCCAGCCGACGCACCCGCCGAGTTCGGGATCGATCGTCGGGACGCCCTCGTCGGGGGCCGTCCGGGCGAGCTGGCCGTCGGGGCCCTTCTGGTCGAGCACGTAGCCGCAGCCGAACGTCTTCGCCAGCCGGAGGCACTCGTCGTGGAGGCGGTGCCGACGGCCACACCGCACGCGGACCTCGTCGATCATCCGCGAGGTCGACCCCTGGTGGAGGTCCAAGATCAGGTCGGCCCGCGTCGCGGCCTCGAACGTCGCGGCGGCGATGCGCTCCGAGGAGGTCCCCTCCTCGTCGCCGGGGTACGCCCGGTTCATCTTGGTGTCGTCGATCGGGTTCCGGTGTTCTGCCACCTGGAACGCGTGGTAGTTGACGATGCCGACGACGAGGATCGTCCCCGAGAGTTCGGTCGGGTCGATCTGGGGGACGACCCGGCTGATAACGCCGACGCCGTTGAGTTCGTCGCCGTCGGAGGCCGCCTGCAGATAGAGCGTCTTGCCGTCGGCCGCGCCGTTGATGACCGCACAGGGGAGCCCGACGGTCGATCCGTCGCGGGACTCTCCGACTTCCAGACGGCCCGTGTCGATCTCACCCGGGGCCGCACTCGCCGTACCGAGTGACGTCATTATCACACACTCGGAGGCACCCGCCTTTAGGGGTTCGGTCTGGAGTGCGACGCCGGCGGGTCGCCCCCGGAAACGACATCGACGACGCTATGCCGGCGGCGGCGAAATCGCCCCTCGTGAGCGACGATCCTCCCGACCGACCGCCAGGCGCCGGACTCGTTCGCGCGCTCTGCGTGCGCCGTAACGCGGCCGTCGGCGCCGGCGTCGGCGTCGTCCTCGCCGCCGTCGCCTACCTCGCCCGGGTGCTCGAACTCCTGGGTCCCTTCGCCGGCACGCGCGCGTTTCCCGTCCTCGGTCCCGAGGGCTGGTTTCTCGTGCTCGCGTTCGTGCTCGCGACGTCGACGGCGCTCTTCGTCGCGGCGGCGATGACCGTCGTCGAAGCGGTCCGCCTGGCACGGCGGCTATAGGGCCTCCGGACCGACGATCCGAGAGCAACCTCCCCGCCGCTACGTCTCGAACGCCAGTTCGTCGCCGACGAGTTCGCCGAGCCGTTCGGCCCCGGCTCGCGTTCCCTTCGCGATGATGACGTCGCCGCCGCGGAGTTCCGTCGTCGGCCCCGGCTGGACCACCCACTCGCCGCCGCTGCCCGCGCGGCGAACCGCGATCACGCGCATCCCGGTCTGGGTCTTGACCATCTCTTCGCCGAGCGTGGTGTCCGCTAACTGGGCGCCGGGCGCGACGGTGAGCCGTACGATCACCTCGTCGGACTCCTCGATGGCGGCCGCCACCACCGGATGGGCGTCGATCCCGCGGAGGACGCCCTCGCTGATCTCCAGGGCCGCATCGGAGATGACCTCCGTGGCCGACGCGAGGTGGACCAGGCCGCGGAGCTGGACCGGGTCGTCGACGCGCTCGGCGGCGCGGAGCGTCCACGCCTCGAAGCGTGACTTGAGCGCGTCGACTTCGGCCTCTAGTTCGCGCACCTCTTCGGCGACGCCCTCGCTGTCGAACAGGACCGCGCCGTAGGCCAGATCGACCGCGAGTTCGCTCATATCCTTCATCAGCGTGATCGTGTCGACAGCGCGTTCGAGGTCTTCGATCTGTGGTTCGGGCGCAGCCGGCGGCTCGTAGGAATCGCCCGTGGCTTCCTCGTAGACGGTCGCGATCCCGTCGAGCGGGCCGCGGAGCAGAAGGGAGTCGTCGGCTTGGATCTCGCTTTCGGGGCCGGGATTCATCAGCCACCGCCGCTTGCCCGTCGCGGACTCGCGGCGGATCGCGATGACCCGGACCCCCGTCTCGGTCTCCATATTGATGTCCGCCAGCGTCCGCCCCGCGTAGGGCGCGCCGTCTGCGACGCGGGCTCTGACGAGCACCTCGACCGCCTCCGGGAGCGCGGTGCGGACGGCGTCCGGCATTCCGATGTCTTCGAGGACGACCTTCGCGATGTCGCCGGCGGCGTTCGAGATCTTCTCTGCGGCCCCGATCACGCCGAGTACCGGGGCGAGCTGTTCGGCGTCTTCGGGGCTCCGGGCGGCCATCAGGAGACTCATCCGCCCCTGGAGCTGGAGGATGTCCATTCGCCCCTCGAGTTCGAGCACTTCGCGGGCGATGTCGTCGCTCCCGTTGAGGACGGCGGAGTACGAGAGATCGATGAGGAGCTCTGCGGTGTCTTTCATCTCCGCGAGCACCTCCTTGACGCTGACCGGCTCGTACTCCACGTCCTGCGGATCCATACCTCGGCGTTCGCCGCTCAGCACTATAAGGACTGTTGTCGTCTCTGCGTGATAATGACTAGTCTCACTGTTTACCGGTGATCGCCACCCACGGTCACGGCGATCACCGGGAAGAAACGAGACTAGTCATTATGAGGCTCTCTCGTCGATCCCTCCCGATTGAGCGTACCGTATTGTCCGGTCTGCACCAGTCTGAGTCCGGAATCCGACAGTCTCGGCGGCTTCCGGAAACGGTAACGCTTTTTTCACGCCGACGGAAACTGCATAGGTATGTCAGACGACCTGAAGCGCGGGCTGGAAGGCGTCCTCGTCGCCGAGTCGGAGTTGAGCGATATCGACGGCGACGAGGGGAAACTCGTCTACCGCGGGTATGCGATCGAGGATCTGGCTCGGGAGGCATCCTACGAAGAAGTCGTCTATCTCCTCTGGCACGGCGAGCTTCCGACCGCCGACGAACTCGCCGATTTCGAGTCGTGGATGGCCGAGCGACGCGCGCTGGAAGACGAGGTCCTCGCGAAGATCCGCAACCTGGCGGCGGCCGACGAGGTGCCGATGCCTGCGCTCCGGACTATCGTCTCGTCGCTGTCGGCATACGACGACGACGCCGATCAGGAAGACGTCACGGACATCGACGCGAACCTCCGGATGGCCTGCCGGATCGCAGCGAAGATCCCGACGGCGCTCGCGGCGTTCGAACGGCTCCGAAAGGGGAACGAACCGATCGAACCCCGAGCGGACCTCGGCCACGCCGCGAACTTCCTCTATATGCTCAACGACGAAGAGCCCGACGACGTACTGGCCGAGACGTTCGATATGGCGCTGGTGCTCCACGCCGACCACGGGCTGAACGCGTCGACGTTCTCCGCGATGGTGACCGCCTCGACGCTGTCCGACCTCCACAGCGCCGTCACCTCCGCGGTGGGGACGCTCGCCGGGTCGCTCCACGGCGGCGCGAACGCCAACGTGATGCGGATGCTGAAGGAAGTCGACGAGAGCGACGCCGACCCGACAGAGTGGGTCGAAAACGCCCTCGAGGAGGGCCGCCGCATCCCCGGATTCGGACACCGCGTCTACAACGTCAAAGATCCCCGGGCGAAGCTCCTCAGCGAGAAGTCCAAGGAACTCGCCGAGACCGCGGGCGATATGCGCTGGTACGACTACTCGGTCGCCATCGAGGACTACATCGCCGAAGAAAAGGGACTCGCGCCCAACGTGGACTTCTACTCGGCGTCCACGTACTACCAGATGGGGATCCCGATCGACATCTACACGCCCATCTTCGCGATGTCTCGCGTCGCCGGGTGGATCGCACACGTCCTCGAACAGTACGAGGACAACCGTCTGATCCGTCCCCGCGCACGGTACGTCGGTCCCGAGAACCAGATCTTCACGCCGGTCGACGAGCGGTAGGGGGAGTGATATCCTGTCGGACGAACGTCCTGCTACGCCTGCGTACCCCCGGGAGGGGTGCGAGCGTATCAACGGGTTCGTCCGACAGTATACAACCGTCAGTATCAGGACGTTCGTCCGACAGGGTACTGCCGTGCGATGACGCCCGGCAGACAACCGTCAGACGGCGTCGAGTACAGCGCCGCTGTCGTGCGGTTTCACTTTCACCCCGCGTGGGGGATATTTATGTATCTCGCGGTCACAGAGTCAAGTGCACGTCACACGCGTGCATTCCCCCCCTTTCCCCTTCAACGTCCGTGAGCGACGGCTTCGTGCCCCAGAGCACTTGCGATACCCTACTGTCGGACGAGCCCGTTGATACGCTCGTCCCCCCGGGGGATACCCAGGCGTAGCAGGACGTTCGTCCGACAGTATCCCTCCCTCGTGGACGCACGTTCGCACAGACGCGTCTCCGACAGTATTAGGCTCGACGGCGGGAAAGCACCGGCCGGAATGCTCTCTCTCGCCGATGTCGAGGACGCGCGCGATCGGTTCGGGGACGTCGTCCGGCGGACGCCGCTGGAGTACTCACACGCGTTCTCCGGGATGACCGGCGCCGAGGTCTCTCTCAAACTGGAGAACTTCCAGCGCACCGGCGCGTTCAAGATCCGCGGCGCAACGAACCGGATCGCGACGCTGTCGGGCGAAGAGCGCGCGGCGGGCGTCGTCACCGCGAGCGCGGGCAATCACGCGCAGGGGGTCGCGCTGGCGGCGACGCGCGCCGGCGTCGACGCCACGATCGTGATGCCGGAGCACGCCCCGATCTCGAAAGTGAAATCCACGGAGCGCTACGGCGCCGAGACGGTCCTCTACGGCGACGACTACGACGAAGCACAGGAGAAAGCCCACGAGATCGAACGCGAGACGGGGGCCACGTACGTCCACGCCTTCGACGACGAGGTCGTGATGGCGGGCCAGGGGACGATCGGCCTGGAGATCGTCGAGGACGCCCCCGAGGTCGACACCGTGGTGGTCCCCGTCGGCGGCGGCGGCCTCATCGCGGGGATCGCGACCGCCGTGAAGGGACGGAATCCGGAGACGCGCGTAATCGGCGTACAGGCCGAGGGAGCGGCGTCGCTGCCGCAGTCGCTTCGGGCCGGCGAGATCCGCCAGCGGGAGTCGGTGAACACGATCGCCGACGGGATCGCCACCCGGAGCGTCGGCGAGAAGCCGTTCGCGGTGATCAGAGAGCACGTCGACGAGGTCGTCACCGTCTCGGACGCGGAGATCGCGGTGGCGCTGACGTACCTCCTGGAGCGCACGAAGACGCTCGCCGAAGGCGCCGGTGCGGTTCCCGTCGCCGCACTCTGCTTCGAGGCGTTCGACTACGCGGCGGGAGAGACGGTCGTCCCCGTCCTCTCCGGCGGCAACATCGACACGAACCAGCTGACGACCGTGCTCGTGCGCGGTCTCGTCGAGACCGGTCGGTATCTGAAGATCCGGACGGTCCTCCGCGATCGCCCCGGCGCCCTCGAAGACCTCGTCGAGATCATCGCCGCCCACCGCGCGAACATCTACGCCATCCAGCACGATCGAACCTCCAGAGACGTGGCGATGAACGACGCCGACGTCGAGATCGACCTGGAGACGCGCGGCCACGACCACATCGACGAGGTGCTCGCCGCGCTCAGGGACGCCGGTTACGAGGTGAACGTACTCGCGTAAACTACCCCACCCTACTTCGCTCGGTCTGACGACCTCGCTTCGTTGAGGGTG
>JBDGUP010000124.1:0-10776 GCA_042215815.1 Haloquadratum sp.
CGGGGTGCCGATATTCTTCATATAGTTCTGTCCGGCGGTATCTCGGTAAGTGACTCAGTAGCACGGAACGTGCCGTAGCGGGGCGGATAGAGGCCAGGACGGCCGAAGAGTTTGGGAAGCTTTATGAGCGGGCTGCCTCCAACTACGCATGTTCGGAGACGACAATCCGCTAAAGAGGGATTTACCAATGTACGAAGCACTCCTACAACAGCAGGCAGCCGCCCCGGCTCTTGAACCATCCGCCGCCGCCGCACTCGCGGTCGGTCTCGCCGCCTTCGGCGCCGGATTCGCCGAGCGCGGTATCGGGGCCGCAGCGATGGGCGCGATCGCCGAGGACAACGACCTCTTCGTCACCGGCCTCATTATGACAGTGCTGCCGGAGACGCTCGTCATCCTCGCGCTGGTCGTCGTGTTCCTGGTCTAACCGCCCACCTCTTCCATCAATGAGTTTGGACAACGTCGCCGAAGACATTCGAGACGAGGCCCGCGCGCGTGCGGAGGAGATCCGTGCCGAGGGCGAGCGCCGTGCCGAGGAGATCGTCGAATCGGCAGAGCAGGACGCCGAAGAGATCCTCGAGTCGCGCAAGGAGGAGGTCGAACGCGAGATCGAACAGGAGCGCGAGCAGGCGCTCTCGAGTGCGAAACTCGAAGCCAAGCAAGAGCGCCTCGAAGCGCGGCGTGACGTCCTCGAAGACGTCCGCCAGCAGGTCGAAGACGAACTCACGGCACTCCCCGAAGAAAAGCGCGAGGAGCTGACGGACGCGCTCCTCGAGGACGCCGCGCCCGAGTTCGAAGGCGAGGAGTCGGTGTCGGTCTACGGCCGCGCCGACGACGCGGAACTGCTCGAAGACCTCGTTTCCGACTACGACGGCTTCGAGTACGCCGGCGAGTACGACTGTCTCGGCGGCGTCGTCGTCGAGGGCACCGACTCCCGGGTCCGGGTGAACAACACCTTCGACTCGGTCCTCGAGGACGTCTGGGAGGACAACCTCAAGGACGTGAGCGAGATACTGTTCGACCAATGAGTACTGCCGGCGGTTCCAATCCGGAGTACGTGACGGCCCGCGTCAGGGCGCGAAAGAGCACCCTGTACGGGGACGAGGAGTACCGCAAGCTGATTCGGATGGGGCCGGCCGAGATCGCCCGGTTCATGGAGGAGTCCGAGTACGAAGCCGAGATCAACGCGCTCGGGTCGCGGTACTCGGGCGTCGATCTCATCGAGTACGCGCTCAACCACAACCTCGCGAAGCAGTTCGACGACCTCCTCCGCTGGGCGAACGGCCGGCTCTACGACCTCGTCGCGCGCTATCTGCGCAAGTTCGACGCCTGGAACGTCAAGACGGTCATCCGCGGCGTCTACTCGGGGGCCGACCGCGAGGCCATCTCCGACGACCTCATCCGGGCCGGCGAGTTCGACGACGAGTTGATCGACCGGCTGCTCGATGCGCCGAGCATCGAGGACGTCGTCGAGCGCCTCTCGGGGACGATCTTCGGTCCGGGACTCGCCGACGCCTACGGGGAGTACGAGGACACAGACGTCCTCGTCCCGCTGGAGAACGCCGTCGACCGGACGTACTACGAGCACCTGCTCGAAGGGCTCGACGTCGACGAGGCGACCCAGCAGTACCGGGAGTTCCTTGAGGCCGAGATCGACTTCCGGAACGCGCGGAACGCGCTTCGGCTCGCCCAGAGCGGCGCGGACATCGACCCCGCCGAGTACTACATCGAGGGCGGATCGCTGTTCACGGCGAGCGAACTCGCCACGCTGGCGCAGAACCGCGACGAGCTCGTCACGAAGATCCGCGAGTCGAAGTACGGCGACGACCTCTCGGAGGCGCTCGACGAACTGGAGTCCGCCGAGAGCCTCATCAGCTTCGAGCGCGCCCTCGACGCCGCGCTCTTGGAGTACACGGACCAGCTCGGTCACGTGTTCCCCCTGTCGATCACGCCCGTGGTGTCGTACATCCTCGCGAAGGAGCGCGAGGTGGACAACATCCGGGCGATCGCCCGCGGACGCGAGGCAGGGCTCTCCGAAGAGGAGATCGAACAGGAGCTTGTGATCCTATGAGTCAGGAAATCGCCGTCGTCGGGAGTCCGGACTTCACGACCGGCTTCCGGCTCGCAGGCGTCCGGAAGTTCCAGAACGTTCCAGACGACGCGAAGGACGAACAGCTCGACGAGGCCGTCGAGGAGGTGCTCGCAGACGACGACGTCGGCATCGTGGTGATGCACGACGACGACCTCGATCACCTCTCGCGATCGGTCCGCACCGACGTCGAGACCAGCATCGAACCGACGCTGGTCACGCTCGGCGGCGAGGCGGGCGCCGGCGGCCTCCGCGACCAGATCAAGCGAGCCATCGGCATCGACCTGATGGAGGAAGACTAACTATGAGCCAGACAGCACAAACCGTCACCGAAGACGGTATCATCGCGAGCGTGAGTGGTCCCGTCGTGACCGCCCGCGATCTCGACGCCCGGATGAACGACGTCGTCTACGTCGGCGACGAAGGCCTGATGGGCGAAGTCATCGAGATCGAGGGCAACACCACGACGATCCAAGTGTACGAAGAGACGTCGGGCATCAGTCCCGGCGAGCCCGTCGAGAACACGGGCGAACCGCTGACCGTCGACCTCGGTCCGGGGCTCTTGGACACCATCTACGACGGCGTCCAGCGACCGCTGGACGTCCTCGAAGACAAGATGGGGAGCCCCTACCTCGACCGCGGCGTCGACGCGCCGGGGATCGAACTCGACGAGGAGTGGGACTTCGAGCCCGAGGTCGAAGAAGGCGACGTCGTCGAGGCCGGCGACGTCGTCGGGATCGTCGAAGAGACGATCACCATCGACCACAAGGTGATGGTCCCGCCGGACTACGAGGGCGGCGAGGTCGTCGCCGTCGAATCCGGATCCTACACCGTCGAGGAGACGGTCGTCGAACTCGACAACGGCGAAGAGATCCAGATGCGACAGGAGTGGCCCGTCCGCGAGGCGCGGCCCACCGTCGAGAAGAAGACCCCGCGGACGCCGCTCGTCTCGGGCCAGCGGATCCTCGACGGCCTGTTCCCCATCGCGAAGGGCGGGACGGCCGCGATTCCGGGGCCGTTCGGGTCCGGGAAGACGGTCACCCAGCACCAGCTCGCCAAGTGGGCCGACGCGGACATCGTCGTCTACGTCGGCTGTGGCGAGCGCGGCAACGAGATGACCGAGGTCATCGAGGACTTCCCCGAACTGGAGGACCCGATGACCGGCTACCCGCTGATGAGCCGCACCTGCCTCATCGCGAACACGTCGAACATGCCCGTCGCGGCCCGCGAGTCCTGCGTGTACACGGGCATCACCATCGCGGAGTACTACCGCGACATGGGCTACGACGTCGCGCTGATGGCCGACTCCACCTCGCGGTGGGCCGAGGCCATGCGCGAGATCTCCTCGCGGCTCGAGGAGATGCCCGGCGAGGAGGGCTACCCCGCGTACCTGGCCGCGCGGCTCGCGCAGTTCTACGAGCGCGCCGGCCTCTACACCACTCTCAACGACGACGAGGGCTCGGTTTCGGTCGTGGGCGCGGTCAGCCCGCCCGGCGGCGACTTCTCCGAGCCGGTCACCCAGAACACGCTGCGCATCGTGAAGACGTTCTGGGCGCTCGACGCCGACCTCGCCGAACGGCGGCACTTCCCCGCGATCAACTGGAACGAGTCGTACTCGCTGTACAAAGACCAGCTCGACCCGTGGTTCCAAGAGGAAGTCGCCGAAGACTGGCCCGACAAGCGCCAGTGGGCGGTCGACGTCCTCGACGAGGAAGCAGAGCTACAGGAGATCGTACAGCTCGTGGGGAAAGACGCGCTGCCGGAAGACCAGCAGCTGACGCTGGAAGTCGCGCGGTACCTGCGTGAGGCCTACCTCCAGCAGGACGCCTTCCACCCGGTCGACACCTACTGTCCGCCGGAGAAGACCTACCTGATCCTGACGACGATAAAGACGCTCAACGACGAGGCGTTCGACGCGCTCGAGGCCGGCGTCCCGGTCGAGGAGATCATCGACATCGACGCCGCACCGCGGATCAACCGGATCGGCGTCCAAGAGGACTACGAGGAGTACGTCGACGACCTCAAATCGGAGATCACAGAGCAGCTCCGGAGTCTCTACTAACAATGAAAGAGTACCAAACCATCACCGAGATCAGCGGTCCGCTGGTGTACGCCGAGGTCGACGAGGCGATCGGTTACGACGAGATCGTCGAGATCGAGACGGCCCAGGGCGAGACACTACGCGGTCAGGTGCTCGAATCCTCGGATGGTCTCGTGGCCATCCAGGTGTTCGAGGGCACGAGCGGTATCGACCAGGAGGCATCGGTTCGCTTCCTCGGCGAGACGATGAAGATGCCCGTCACCGAGGACCTCCTCGGTCGGGTGCTCGACGGATCGGGACGGCCGATCGACGGCGGCCCCGAGATCGTCCCCGAGGAGCGACAGGACATCGTCGGCGCGGCGATCAACCCCTACTCGCGGGAGTACCCCGAGGAGTTCATCGAGACGGGCGTCTCCGCTATCGACGGGATGAACACCCTCGTGCGCGGCCAGAAGCTCCCGATCTTCTCCAGTTCGGGCCAGCCGCACAGCGAACTGGCGATGCAGATCGCCCGGCAGGCGAGCGTGCCCGAAGAAGAAGAAGGCGAGGGCGAAGGCTCCGAGTTCGCCGTCATCTTCGGCGCGATGGGAATCACCGCCGAGGAGGCAAACGAGTTCATGGAGGACTTCGAGCGCACCGGCGCGCTCGAACGCTCCGTCGTCTTCATGAACCTCGCGGACGACCCCGCCGTCGAGCGGACGGTCACGCCGCGGCTGGCGCTGACCACCGCCGAGTACCTCGCGTTCGACAAGGGCTACCACGTGCTGGTCATCCTCACGGACATGACCAACTACTGCGAGGCCCTGCGCGAGATCGGCGCGGCCCGCGAGGAGGTTCCCGGTCGCCGCGGCTACCCCGGGTACATGTACACCGACCTGGCGACGCTGTACGAGCGCGCCGGCCGCATCGAGGGCCGTGAGGGCTCGGTCACCCAGATCCCGATCCTCACGATGCCCGGCGACGACGACACCCACCCGATTCCGGACCTGACGGGCTACATCACCGAGGGGCAGATCTACGTCGACCCCGACCTCAACAGCCAGGGGATCGAACCGCCGATCAACGTCCTTCCCAGCCTCTCGCGACTGATGGACGACGGGATCGGCGAGGGACTCACCCGCGAGGACCACGGCGACATCTCCGATCAGATGTACGCCGCCTACGCGGAGGGCGAAGACCTCCGCGACCTCGTGAACATCGTCGGTCGCGAAGCGCTCTCGGAGCGTGACAACAAGTACCTCGACTTCGCGGACCGCTTCGAGGCGGAGTTCGTCGATCAGGGCTTCGAGACCAACCGCGGCCTCGAGGAGACGCTCGACATCGGCTGGGACCTGCTGTCGATGCTGCCGAAAGAAGAACTCAACCGCGTCGACGAGGAGTTCATCGAGAAGTACTACCGCGAGGACGTCGAGGCCGGCGGCGAGACCGAGGCGGAAGCGTCCGCGGACTGATCGCCGCGACCGCGGCCATACCTGTTTTACCGCTACGCTCCCTCGCGCCGGTATGGTACGGGGGGCTGACGCCGACACCGACGGTCGGACCGACGCGGACGCCGATCGGGGTTCCGCGGTGGCGGTCCGATCGACGATCGCCGCGAGCACCGACGCGGTCGACGAGGCGCTGAAGACGCGGGCGATGGACGAGGCGCCGGTCGGGATCACTATCGCTGACGCCCGGATGCCAGACCAGCCGCTCGTGTACGCCAACGCCGCGTTCGAGCGGATCACGGGATACCCGCCGGCGTACGCGGTCGGGCGCAACTGCCGCTTCCTCCAGGGGGCAGAGACGCGCGACGAACCGGTCGCAGAGATGCGCGCAGCCATCGAAGAGGGGCGCGCGACGACAGTCGAACTCCGAAACTACCGGCGGGACGGCGAACTGTTCTGGAACGAGGTGACGATCGCGCCCTTGCGCGACGGCGACGGCGAGGTCGCGTACTACGTCGGCTTCCAGCGGGACGTCACGCGACGGAAGCGCGCCGAGCAGGCGGTCGAGCGGCACGCGGCGCGAATCGAGCGGGAGCGGCGGGCACAGACCCGGTTGCTCGAACGGCTCGACGGCGTCGTCACCGACGTCTCGGAGGCCGTGATGCGCGCGGACTCGCGCGCGGGGCTCGAACGGTCGGTCGCCGAGACGATCGCGGAGACCTACGCGGGAGCGTGGGTCGGGGCCTACGATCCCAGCGACGACGTCGTCGCCGCGACCGAGGCGGTCGGCACGACCGGTGCCATCGACGCCGGCGGTCGGGTCCCGCTCGACGGACCGTCGGGAGAAGACAGCGGTTCGACCCCCTGTTCTGCTGCGGTCTTCGCGGCCACTATCGACGCCGTCGCCGGCGCGGTCGAAGACCGGTGCGTCCATCTCGAATCCGCCTCCGACCCGGCCAACGACGAGATCGCATCGGTCGCCGCTATCCCGCTGCACTACGGCAACGCCACGTACGGGGCCATCGGCGTGTACGCCCGGGAATCTACGTTCCACAGCTACGAACGGGCGGTGCTGACCGCGCTGGGTCGAACAGTCGCCACCGGCATCAACGCCCTCGAAAGCCAGCGGACGCTCCAGAACGAGGCGGTCGTCGAGGTCGAGATCGACGTGGGCAGCCACCCGCTCGTGGATTTCGCCGGCGCTCTCGGCTGCCGGCTGTCGTACGCGGGCAGTGTCGGCGACCGGGGCCGGTCCACGCTGCTGTTCGAGGCGGGTATCGGGGACAACGGCCTCGACACCGAGGCGGTTCGCGAGGCGGAGACGGCGATCGGGGGCGTTCACGTCCACGGTGTGCTCGCGGAGTCCGCCGACAGTCCGGTGATCGAACTCGCGGTCACGGACACCGGTCTCAGGGGGCTGCTCGACGAGTACAGCGCGGAACTCCGAGACCTGACAGTCGGGGACGGGGTCGCACGGCTCACCGTCGAAGTCGGTCGGGAGTCGCTGGCGCAGTCGTTCGCAGACGCCGCGACCGACCGCTTCGCCGAGGCGGACCTCGTCGCATACCGGCGGCACGAACAACGCAACGAGACCTGCCGCGAGTTCGTGGCGTCGCTCCGGTCCGAACTGACCGACCGACAGCAGGCCGCACTCACGCGGGCGTACACGGCGGGCTACTTCGAGTGGCCGCACGAAGCGACCGGCGAGGAGATCGCCGATTCGATGGGCATCGGCCGGTCGACCTTCCACCAGCATCTGCGGGCGGCCCAGCGAAAACTGGTCGGTGCGATCTTCGACCGGGAGGGGTTCCGCGCCTCCGGCCCCACCCACTCGTGACCCAACTCGTTGTGTATGCCGCTTACCCCCGTCTCGCTCGTAAGTGATACACGTACTATGCCGCAACCCGGTAGCGAACAGATTTGGCTGTGGATCGGCACGCTCGGAATGTTCCTGGGGATGCTGTACTTCATCGCCAGGGGCTGGAGCGAGACGAACGAACGGAGACAGGAGTTCTACATCGTCACGATATTCATCACCGCCATCGCGTTCGTGAACTATCTGGCGATGGCGCTGGGATTCGGGCTCACGACGGTCACAGTCGGCGGCGAGAAGCTGCCGATCTACTGGGCCCGATACACCGACTGGTTCTTCACGACGCCGCTGTTGCTGATCGACCTCGGGCTCCTCGCCGGCGCGAACCGGAACGAACTCGCATCGCTGGTCGGGCTGGATATGCTGATGATCGGCACGGGCGTGCTGGCGACGCTGTCGGGCGGCGCCGGCGCGCTCTCGGCGGGCGCACGCCGGATCGTCTGGTGGGGCGTCTCGACGGGCTTCCTGCTCGTCCTGCTGTATATGCTGTACGGCTCCCTCGACGACAAGGCGAGCCAGCTCTCGGGCGACGCCGCGTCGACGTTCAGTACGCTCCGGACGCTGATCGTCGTCGTCTGGCTGATCTATCCGGTCTGGTGGCTCGTCGGTACCGAGGGGCTCCGGATCGTCTCGCTGTACGTCGAGACGGCTGGATTTATGGTGCTCGACCTCGTCGCCAAGGTCGGATTCGGGATCATCCTCCTGTCGAGCCGGGAGGTCCTCGACGCTGCCGGCTCGGCCGCGAGCGCCGAACCCGCAGACTGATCGGCCCGAACACCGACCGTCGGCCGGCACTGCCGCTGCCCGAATCGGACGACCGACCGAGACCCACGCGAGATCGACCTGATCCGATGGCGACGCTCACGTATCTCCAGTTCCACCTGGCGTTCCTGGTGCCCGCGGTGATGCTCCTCGTCGCGACGGGGTTCGTGAGCCGCGCCCGCATCGGCGAAGACGGGACGGCCTGGAGCGGCGCCGGTCTCCGCCGGTACTGGATCGGGGTGGGGATCGTCACGGTCGTCGCGGTCGCGTACACGACGCCGTGGGACAACTTCCTGATCGCGCGGGGCGTCTGGTGGTACGGCGACGGCACGACGATCGCGACGGTCGGCCACGCGCCGATCGAGGAGTACCTCTTCATCGTCGTCCAGCCCTGGCTGACGGCGCTGTGGCTCTCGCACCTTTCGGTCCCGACCACGTGGCCGGTCGCCGACCGTTCCGTCGGGAGCCGCCTCCTCGCGCTCGCGCTCGCGGCGGGCATCGGCCTCGCCGGTTGGCGGATGCTCTCGCTGGACGCGACGTTCTACCTCGGCGCGATTCTCGCGTGGGCGGCGCCGGTGTTGGGCCTGCAGTGGCTCGTCGGCGCGCCCCAGCTGTGGGCACGACGCCGGCTCGTCGCCGCCGGCACGCTGCCCCCCGTGCTGTATCTCTGCATCGCCGACCGGATCGCCATCGAACTCGGGATCTGGGTCCTCTCCGAGCAGTACACGACGGGACTGTCCATACTGGGGCTCCCGATCGAGGAGGCGGCGTTCTTCCTCGTGACGAACCTGTTCGTGGTCCAGGGGCTCGTCCTCTACCGGCCGGTCGTGGCGGAACTGCTGTCGTCGGACTCGGCGCCGGGCGCTGCCTGGCGGCGTCGGCTCCGGACGCTCGGGATCGACCTCGACCCCGACCCCGACTTCGACCTCGACTTCGACCAATGACGGAGACGGGAACGCAGCCGGCGTCGGCCTCCGAGGCGGACCCGCCGAGCCGTCGCGCGGCGTCCGCCGACGGGGAGTCTCCCGACGGGGGGCCGACGGCGCGAGCGCGAGCGCGCGCCCCGATGCTCGCGATCGGGATCCGGCCGGCGCAGTTCGTGATCGGCGCGGTCGCCCTCCTCGGGATAGCAGATCTGTTCGCGGGCGTGGCACCGTCGCTTCCCGGGTGGGTCCGGTATGCGCCGCTGGCGATGAGCCTCGTCGTGTTCGGGCTGCCGCACGGCGCCGTCGACCACCTCGCTCCCGCCCGCGCGGTCGGCGATCGACCGACGCTCCGGTGGCTCGCCGCCGTCGGCGTGCTCTATCTCCTGCTCGGGGGCGCGTATGCGGCGCTCTGGTACGTTGCGCCCGTCGCGTCGGCCCTCCTCTTCGTCGCGCTGACGTGGCTCCACTGGGGGCAGGGAGACGTCTACGCCCTCGACGCACTCGGCGCGGCACACCTCGACGACCGAGCGGTCCGTCTCGGCACGCTCGTGGTCCGCGGCGGGCTTCCGATGCTCGTTCCGCTGCTTCGGTTCCCGAGTCGGTACCGGGACGTCGTCGCCGCGTGGGTGGCGCTGTTCGGCGGCGGCCTCGACGCCACGTGGCTCTTCGCCCCCGAGAGTCGGCTGGTCCTCGGCTCGGGCTTTGCCCTGCTGACGGCCGCGACGCTCCGCTTCGGCCGCCTGCGGGGCGGCGCGGAATGGGTCCGCGACGCCGGCGAGACGGTCCTGCTGTGGGCGTATTTCCTCTTCGTGCCACCGCTCGTCGCCGTCGGTCTGTACTTCTGTGTGTGGCACTCGCTGCGGCATATCGCGCGGCTCGTCGGCGTCGATCCGACGGCTCGACGGGCCTTCGAAGAGCGCGGGACGGCGGCCGCGCTGCTCCGGACGGGTCGCGACGCCCTCCCCCTGACAGCAGTCTCGATCGTCCTCCTGGTCGGTGTCGCCGCTGTCGGCGTCGATGTCGGAGTCGAGACGCTCGCCGCACTGTATCTCGTGTTCATCGCCGTGCTCACCCTGCCGCACGTGGTGGTCGTGGCCTGGATGGATCGGGCCGAAACGGCCGGTCTGGCCCGGCTCGGCTCCCAACAGTAAAAGGTTAACAGGCTCGGTCCACAACCCTCACGCAATGGCCGAAGACGTCAAACCGACCCGGAAGAACCTAATGGAGATCGAAGACCGCATCGAGCTGTCCGAGCGCGGCCACGACACGCTCGAACAGAAGCGTGACGGTCTCATTATGGAGTTTATGGACATCCTCGATCAGGCACAAGACGTCCGCTCGGAGCTGAACGAGAACTACGAGACCGCCCAAGAGAAGATCAATATGGCGCGGGCGATGGAGGGCGACGTCGCCGTTCGGGGCGCCGCCGCGGCGCTCAAAGAACACCCCGAGATCACCACTCAGTCGAAGAACATTATGGGCGTGGTCGTGCCGCAGATCGAGTCCTCCCGGGTGAAAAAGAGCCTCGACCAGCGCGGGTACGGCCTGCTCGGGTCGTCGGCCCGCATCGACGAGGCCGCCGACGCCTACGAGGAACTGCTGGAGACGATCATCCTCGCCGCGGAGGTCGAGACCGCGATGAAGAAGATGCTCGACGAGAT
>JBDGUP010000049.1:0-10725 GCA_042215815.1 Haloquadratum sp.
TCGTGGCCGTGCCTTCGGCGTTCCCGCCGGAACCCGAACAGCCGGCGAGTCCGGCCAGGCCGAGGGCACCGGACGCCGCGACGAAGTTTCGACGTGAGAGGCTACGGTTGCGCTTGGATTTGCGCGTCATCACCTCCGGATATCCGGTGTCTAAATAAAACGTCTACTAATATAACTATATAGAAGAAATATCTCTCCATATGTGGAAGTGCCTCACTCGATGGGCGCCCCACCAGTGACGCCCGGGCATCCATCGATTGGGGTCGGTTTCGGTGCGGAAGCGAACCCGTCGGTAATTTCGGCCCTCAGGCCGTCTGAGAGGCGGTGATCTGACACGCCGATCGGGGAGACGAGACGAGACGAGGCGACCGCGAGATCCGTTTCTCGCACGGCGGCGAGAGCGGGCGCGCACCGACGCTATAGATGCGCTATCTATGTGAGCGATTGCCACTCGATAGTGCGGGTGATCGCACCCTACTATATAGTAATGGCCATATTTATGTTCTGCCGTTCACAACCCCTCGATATGGTGGAAACGCGGAAGGTGCAGGTCACCGGCGGATCGACGTACACCGTCTCGATCCCGAAGGAGTGGGCGACAGAAAACGACGTCTCGGCGGGGAGCATCGTGGAGTTCTATCCGGAGGGCGACTCGCTGTTTCTGGCGCCCGCCCACGGCGACGAGCAGACCGAGGGCACGCTCGACGTGAGCGACCTCGCGGGCGACGAACTCACGCGCGCGGTGATGACGATGTACGTCAGCGGCTTCGACGTCATCCGCCTTGAGAGCTCCCGGATCACGACGGACCAGCGGCGGACGATCGGAGAGGCGACCCAGAGCCTCGTCGGGCTCGAGGTCCTCGAAGAGACGCGGGACGAGGTCGTGATCCGCGACCTGCTGGACTCCGCGGAGCTTTCGATCCACACGGCCGTCCGGCGGATGCGGCTCATCTCTCTGTCTATGCTCTCGGACGCCGTGGACGCGCTCGCCGACCTCGACAAGGACATGGCCCGGGACGTGATCCAGCGCGACGACGACGTCGACCGACTGTGGATGGTGGTCTCGCGCATCTTCCGCTCGACGCTCCGGACGCCGAAGGCCGCAGAGGAACTCGGCCTGCCGCGCGAGGCCTGCTTCGACTACCAGTCGGCGGCCCGACAGCTCGAACGTGTCGCCGACCACGCGACGAAGATCGCCCACCTGACCCTGGAGTTCGAAGCGCCGGTTCCCGACGACGTCATCGAGGCGCTCTCGGCACTCCACGAGGAGGCCCACGACATCATCGACGACGGGATGGACGCGCTCTTCACAGACGACAGCGAGGAGGCGACGCGGCTGGCGAACGAGGCCCGCGAGTCGGTCCAGGTCATCGACGGGCGCGCGCGCGAGATCGACGAACTCCTCCGGGACCTCGACCCCGCGCGGGCGCAACTGCTCGGGCTGATCGTCGACTCGGTCTCCCGGAGCGGCGACTACGGCGGGAACATCGCCGAGACCGCGCTCCAGAAGGCCGCCCCGACGCCCTAACGGGCGGGTCGGGAAATCGAACGAGAGAAAAAACGAGAGGAGACGGGCAAAAAGAGCGGACTCGCCGGCTACTCTTCGAGGAGCACCGCGTTGACCTGGCCGGTCTGGCCCGGTCGCGACGTCACGCGGGCCCGCCCCTCGCTGGTCTCGATGACGGCGCCCTTCGTGATGATGTTCCGCCGCACGTAGTTGACGTTCGCGGGGTTCTCGACGACGTTCTCGATCGTCGCCTCGGTGACCTCGCCGCCGTCGGCGACCTGGGCGACGTTCGCCGAGAGCGCGCGCACTTTCTGGCCGTTTCCGCGGGAGTCGACCACCTGGAACCGCGGTTCGTCGACGGTGGTCTCGGCCGGTTCGCGTCCGAGCTGGTGGCGCTTCTTGTTGCTCGACCGCCGGCGTCGACCGCCGGTCCGCTTCCGCTTCGAACGTCCGTGGTCCTGCATACGAGACACCAGTCCGAGTGAGTACTTTATAATGACGGTTGTAGTCTCTTAGCGGTGCTCGCCGGCACGGGGCGGCGAGCACCGGTACAACGTTACAACCGTCATTATAATCGCTCGAATCGGCGACGAGCGGGATCGACCGGTCGCGAACGCGCGAACCGGGCGGTCGCTGTCGAAGTCGTATACCGGAAAAGGTAGCAGCCGTCCGGGAACAGCCCGGACGGCCGCTGCCGCCCTGAATTGGTCCCCGCTGACGCTTCGGCCCTCCAGACGAAGCGTCACGTGGACGGATGGATGGAAGCCACTTAAACGTGCCGCACTCGAACCGGGTTTCGGTCGGCCCGTCGAGACGTTCGGGGTAGTCCCACGGCTCCACACGGACGGGGAAAGGCAGACGCTTTTCCCCGCGCGCGCCCAGTATCAGACTATGAGCGACAGCGACGCGGTCGAGCGCGCCCGGCGCGCCGCCGAGATGCACGGTTCGCTCGACCACCGGAACGACGACCGCTACGCGGTGAGGACCACCGTGTTCGATGCGACGGTCACGCTCGGCCGACGCGACGGGGCCGCCGTCTTCACCGTCGTCGTGTCCGTCCCGACGCTCGATGCGGTCACCGAAGAGCACGTCGCGTCCGTCGTCGAGGACGGCTGGTACGAGACGTTCGCGCTCCGACTCGACGACGTGGACGGCGTCGTGAGCGGGGCGGACCCCGACGTGACCACAGAGCGAGCGGCCGACGCGATCACCGTCGAGATCGAACTCGCCGACCCCGACGCCCGGCGCGGCGCGGACGACGCGGTCGCGGCGGTCGAGTACGTCGAGGGGACGTACGTCCAGGGGGTCATCCCCGGCTATGAGTACACCGACCCCGTGAGGGACCTCATACAGCGGGCGACCGACGCCGCCGGCGGGCGCGAGGGCGGGACGCCGTTGTAGCCGGATCGGTCGGGTCGCTACTCGCGGGCGAGATACGTTTCGGTGGCTTCGATGCCCGCGACCTCGCGGATCGCGGCCGCGATCTCGTCGATCGCCGCGGCGTCGTCGACGTCCGCCTTGACGACGTAGTCGACGTCGCCGGCGACGACGCTGACGCTCCGGACGGCGTCGTCGATCGACGAGATCGCCGACTTCAGCCGGTCGACCTCGCCGGTGGACGCCTTGACCAGCACGTAGGCGGTGACCATCAGGCGACCCCCTCCTCCGGCGCGAGTTTCTCGCCGACGATGAGCTGTCTGACCTCTTCGAGCACGTCGAAGTCGACGAGGACGGCGAGGCGGTCGCCGGCCTCCAGCGAGTCGTCGGCGAGGGGCAGCCCCATCGTCCCGTCGGCCTTGCCGAACGCGACGATCCGGGCGTTCGCGGGGAGGGCGATCTCCTCGACGGTGTAGCCCCGCATCGGCGACTCCTCGGAGACCGTCATCAGGACTACCTGGAGGTTCTGGGCGACGTCGGCGATCGCGCGCACCGATCCCCCGAGGAGCGCGTTCTTCGCGCCGATCGCGCCGAGGCGCTCGGGATAGACCACCTCGTCGACCTCGTCGGCGTACGCCTCGTAGACCTCCTCGCGGTAGTCCTCGTCGACCCGAAGCACCGTCCACGTCCGGTGGTGTTTCGCGATCGAGCACGCCGCGAAGTTCACGTTCAGGTCGCTCGTGAGCGCGCCGAGACCCGCGGCCTCCTCGATGCCGGCCTCGCGGAGGACCTCCTCGCGGGAGCCGTCGCCCTCGATCACCTCGAAGCCGGCGTCGCGAGCCCGTTCGGCCGCGTCGCGGTCCCGCTCGACGATCGTGATCGCGTGTCCCTCGTCTCTGAGGACCCGGGCGGTCCGGAGCCCGACCCGACCTGAACCAATGATAACGAACCGCATACAGTGCGGTACACCGGCGGACGACAATAATGTTTCTCCGGTCAGGCGGCACAAACGCTATGGGGTGGTATCCCCTACCACAGGCCGATGGTCCACGCGTTCATCATGGTGAAGACGGGGTCCGGCGAGTTCGAGGGACTGCTCGGGTCGATTCGGGGGCTTGCGGACGTCTCCGAGGCCCACTCCGTGTCGGGGGACTACGACCTCATCGTCGAGGTTGACGCGGCGGCGGTATACGAGATCCTCGACGTCGCCGCCAGCGAGATCCAGGGGTTCGGCGGCGTCACCGACACCAAGACCTACATCGCGATGGACGAGTCCGGCTGACCGCCGCGCGCGACGAGAGAGGGCGGTTGGGACCGAGCCGAACGCGTAAAGTCGACGGCGGTCCTACCCGCGGTATGGTTTCGGTCGTCGGCCTGGTGCTGTTCGGGGCTGTCCTCGTCGTCCAGACGCTGCTGGCGGCAGTGCTGACGCGGTTCTTCCGGCTCCGGCTGAAGACGCGGTGGGGATCGGTCGTCTACTCGATGGTCCTCGTCCCCTTCGTGCTGCTCGCGACGACGCTCGTCTTCTTCGGCGTCTTCCCGATCGGCGCGGGCCTGGACCTCGACAGCACCACGCTCGTCGGGACCGCGATCGGTCTCCCGCTCGCGCTCGGATTCACGATCGACACGCTCTACGTCCCGGCTCCCGAGGAGTACGACCTGCCCGAAGAGCGCTGATAATGACGGTTGTCGTCTCTTCGCGGTGCTCGCCGACACCGGGGCGGCGAGCACCGGTACATAGTTACAACCGGCAGTATGACACCGTACCGACCCTCCTCGTCGCGTGCCGGTTCGCCGGGCGATCCGCCGTCGACGAGCCTTCGCCGGGCTATCCGCCGTCGACGAGCCGTTCGACGTGGCGCTCGACCGCCTCGATCACGTCCGGGAGCGGCTGTTCGGCGTCGACGCGGACGAACCGCTCGGGCTCGCGCTCGATGAGGCGCTCGTAGTTGTCGCGCACCCGCTCGAGATACTCCGCGCGCTCGAACTTGTTGGTCGCGCCCGCTCGCTCGGCCGCGGTCTCGGGGTCCACGTCCAGGTAGATCGTCGCGTCCGGCGGGTGCGAGAAGGCCGCGTGGATCTCCCGGATGTATTCGAGGGGGTCGCGGCCGCCGGCGAGGTACGACGCCGCGAGCGAGGCCGCCTGGTAGGCGTACCGGGAGTCGGTGTACCGGTCGGAGACGACCAGATCCCCCTCGGCGAGCGCGGGGCGGACGACGCGCGAGAGGTGGTCCGCGTGATCGGCGGTGAACAAGAACAGCTCCGCGAGCGGGTCGGCGTCGCGGTCGCGCATCGACTCGTAGACGGCATCGCCGTACCACGAATCGGTCGGCTCGCGAGTGAAGACCGCCTCGGGGTACGCCGATTCGAGCGCCTCCCAGACGGAGGTCTTCCCGCTCCCGTCCAGGCCCTCCAGCGTGACGAGCATACGCCAACTGGCGGGCACGGGGGTATAACGGCACCGAGTCGTTCCAGCGGCGCCCCCTTCGGGTCGCGGGGAGGGTCGGCGAATCGGCAGTTAGCTTTACATCGGTATGGAGAGATATCACGACTATGAAAGTACTCGTCGTCGGCGGGAGCGGATTCATCGGGAGCGCCCTCTGTCGGGAACTGCACGCGCGCGACCACGACGTGACGGCCCTCTCGCGCAACCCGAGCAAGAGCGACCTGCCGAGCGGCGTCGACAAGGTGATGGGCAACGTCAGGGAGTACGGCACCATCAAGGACGCGTTCGAGGGGAAAGACGCCGTCTACAACCTCGTCGCGCTCTCGCCGCTGTTCAAGCCGAGCGGCGGCGAGGAGATGCACGACAAGATCCACCGACAGGGGACCGAACACGCCGTCCGCGCGGCCGAGAAACACGGGGTCGACCGCTTCGTCCAGCTGAGCGCGCTGGGAGCCGACCCCGACGGGCCGACCGCCTACATCCGCGCGAAGGGCGAGGCCGAAGCGATCGTCACCGAGTCCGTCCTCGACTACACGATCGTCCGGCCGTCGGTCGTCTTCGGCGAGGGGGGCGAGTTCGTCTCCTTCACGAAACTCCTCGCGCCGCCCTACGTCAGCGCGCTGCCGGGCGGCGGCAAGACGCGGTTCCAGCCCGTCTGGGTCGGCGACCTGGTCCCGATCCTCGCCGACGCGATCGAAGACGACGCGCACGTCGGCGAGATATACGAGATCGGCGGCCCCGACGAACTCACGCTGGCAGAGATCGCGCGGATGATCCACGCGGCCGACGGCCGCCCGACCACGGTCGTCCCCGTGCCGATGCGTCTCGCGAAACTCGGACTCACCATCGGCGACCTCATCCCGGGCTTCCCGATGGGAAAAGACCAGTTCCGCTCTCTGAAGTTCGACAACGTCACCGACGACAACGACGTCGACGCCTTCGGTGTCGCGGTCGGCGAACTCACCACGCTGAAGGCGTATTTGAACGGCAACGTTGACGAACGCGGCGCGTCGGCGGCCGCGACGGCGTCGAGGTGAGCGGGGGTCGGGACCGGCGCTATCAAATATAAATCCTGATATATTCTCGGGTATTTCGAACGGCGTCGGAACTAACGAGTGGTTAACATTCTGCCGCAGTCGGTCGATTTCCCGGAACCTCCCCGACTCGGGACGAGTACATACCATCACAAGGTTTATGTCCGCGTTTGCACTGGCATACACGCAATGGCGAGGGGACCCGATAGATGAAGCTTGCAATGATCGGTTTCGGGCAGGCGGGGGGAAAGATCGTCGACAAATTCGTCGAGTACGACAAGCGCCACGACTCCGGAATCGTGCGCGCTGCGGTCGCCGTCAACACGGCGAAGGCCGACCTGATGGGGCTAGAGCACATCCCCCAGGACCAGCGGGTCCTCATCGGCCAGTCGCGCGTGAAGGGCCACGGCGTGGGCGCCGACAACGAACTCGGCGCGGAAGTCGCCGAAGAGGACATCGACGAAGTACAGGGCGCGATCGACAGCATCCCGGTCCACGAGGTCGACGCGTTCCTGATCGTCGCGGGGCTGGGCGGCGGCACCGGCTCCGGCGGGTCGCCCGTGCTCGCGAAGCACCTCCAGCGCATCTACACTGAACCGGTCTACGGGCTGGGGATCCTGCCGGGGAGCGACGAGGGCGGCATCTACACGCTGAACGCCGCGCGGTCGTTCCAGACGTTCGTCCGCGAGGTCGACAACCTCCTCGTCTTCGACAACGACGCCTGGCGGAAGACCGGCGAGTCGGTTCAGGGTGGCTACGACGAGATCAACGAAGAGATCGTCACCCGCTTCGGCGTCCTCTTCGGCGCGGGCGAGATCGATCAGGGCGGCGAGGTGGCCGAAAGCGTCGTCGACTCCTCGGAGATCATCAACACGCTCGAAGGCGGCGGCGTCTCGACGGTCGGCTACGCCTCCGAGACGGTCGAAAACGAGTCGTCCGGCGGCGGACTCCTCTCGCGGATCACGGGCAGCGGCGACGACGAGGAGATCGACACCGCCCACACCACGAACCGGATCACCTCGCTCGTCCGGAAGGCCGCGCTGGGTCGACTGACGCTGCCCTGTGAGATCGAGGGCGCAGAACGCGCCCTGCTCGTGATGGCCGGGCCGCCGCGTCACCTCAACCGGAAGGGGATCGAGCGCGGCCGCAAGTGGATCGAAGAGCAGACCGGGAGTATGGAGGTCCGCGGCGGCGACTACCCCATCACGGACTCGAACCAGGTCGCCTCCGTGATCCTCCTGTCCGGCGTGACGGACGTCCCCCGGATCAAGGAGCTGCAACAGGTCGCTATCGAGGCACAAGACAACATCGAGGACATCCGATCCGAAAGCGAAGAAAATCTAGAGAATCTCATCAACGATGACGAAGACGAGCTGGAGTCGCTTTTCTAAGCTCGCATTGGCCTGCCTTTTCGTCCTCTCGGCCGCTGCGGTCCCCGCCTCCGCCGTCTCCGTGGGTGCTGCGGACGCCCCCAGCGACGCGAAGGTCGGAAGCAAGGTCACTGCGACAGTGACGCTGACGGAGTTGTATCAGAACCCCCAACTGGCGTCGTGGACGCTCGCGGGGAGCACAGACCTGACGGAGGTGACGTGGACGGTCACCTACTACGACCAGACGGGCGCGAAGGTGGGCCAAGAGTCCTTCGACGGCCAGTCCTTCTCGGGCGCGAAGATCGCCGCCTCGGAGGGGACGAGCAAGGTGGAAGTCCGCGTGGCCGGAACCGTGCCGGCAGTCGAGGACTACTCGTATGACCCGCCGCAGTCTTTCGTCGTCCTCGCCCTGGAGCAGACGCGCAAAGGGGGCTCGACGAACGACATCAAAAACTGGACTGCGACGCACTACACCGAAGAGAGCCGCGGGGCGCGGAACGCGATCGAAGAGGCCGCCGC
Organism: Haloquadratum sp.; assembly: GCA_042215815.1. Classification (GTDB taxonomy): domain Archaea; phylum Halobacteriota; class Halobacteria; order Halobacteriales; family Haloferacaceae; genus Haloquadratum. The sequence goes on from JBDGUP010000049.1 coordinate 8,254, forward strand.
TGTCGTCGAAGAGGTAGACTCCAAGAAGGCCGAGCGGGCGCTCCAGAACGCCATCGACGCCTACAACGGCGAGGAGTTCGCGCTCGCGACCGACCTCGCGAACCAGGCGAAAGAACAGGCCCGACAGACCAGGCAGTCGAATCGGCTGATGCAGTACGCGCTGTACGGCGTCGGCGGCCTCGTCGTGATCGGTCTCGTCGTCGGCGGCTTCCTGTACTGGCGCTCCCAGCAGCAGAGCCACGACAAACTCGGCTGACGCCACCTCTCGCGTTTCGCCGCGATGCACCTTCTCGTTCCCTACACGAACCGCGACCCGAAGAGTCGGCTCTCGCCGGTGCTCTCGGCGGCCGAGCGACGCGCGTTCTCGCTCGCGATGCTCTGTGACGTCGTCGCGGCCGTCCGCGACGCCGGGTACGAGCCCGAACTCCTCGTTCCCGACACCCTTGAGGTGACCGGTCCCGACGGGGTCTCGGCCGCCATCGCGGGTTCGGCCGACGCGCCAGACGGCTTCGCGGCCGACGTGGCCGCCGCGCTGGCTGACGTCTCCGTCACCGTCGACGACCGCGCGCTGACGCCCGCGGTGAACGCCGCCATCGACCGGCTCGAATCGGAGAGCACGGGAGCGGTGGCGGTCGTGATGGCGGACCTCGCGCTGGCGAGGCCGCCGGCGATCGAACGGCTTGTCGCCGCCGGCGGCGACGTGGCGATCGCGCCGGGGCGCGGCGGCGGCACGAACGCGCTCGCGGTGCGGGATCCGCGATTCGCCGTCGACTTCCACGGCGCGTCCTACCGGGACCACCGGCGGATCGCCGCCGAACGCGGGCTGACCGTGGGCGTCGTCGACTCGATGCGACTCGCGACCGACGTCGACGAGCCCGCGGACCTCGCGGAGGTACTGTTGCACAACCGGGGAGTGGCGAGTGAGTGGCTCCGCGCGGCGGGGTTCGAGATCGAAACGGACGACGGCCGGGTGAGTGTCGGCCGGTCGTAGGACGCTCGGGAGGGTGTGCCGCCGCGATCTGTCGCCGCGATCCGCCGCCGCGACCGACCGCGACCGTTTTTTGTACGTCCGGCGTCGACTCCCGGTAGAATGTTCCCCGCGGCCGAGGAGTACGACGTCGACGTCGAGATCGAGGAGGCGGCCGTCGAGCGCCTGCTGACGGTGACGCCGGCCGACGTCGACGTCCCGTCTGCGCTCAGCTTCGCGCGGAACGTCTTCGTCCCGCTGACGACCGCCTGCCGTTACACGTGCACGTACTGCACCTACTACGACGTCCCCGGCGAGGCGACACTTCTCTCCCCCGGGGAGGTCAGAGAGCGGCTCCGCGTCGGGGCCGACGCCGGGTGTACGGAAGCGCTCTTCACGTTCGGGGACGCGCCGGACGCGCGCTACACCGAGATCTACGACCAACTCGACGAGTGGGGCTACGACGACGTCCTCGGGTACCTCCGGGACTGCTGTGAGATGGCGCTAGTCGAGGGGTTGCTGCCGCACGCGAACCCCGGCGACCTGACCGAATCCGAGTTCGAACGACTCGCGCCGGTCAACGCGAGTATGGGCGTGATGCTGGAGACCACCGCCGACGTCCGCGCCCACTCGGGGTCGCGGCGGAAGACGCCCGGCCAGCGCCTGAACACGATCCGCGCGGCGGGCGCGGTCGGCGTGCCGTTCACCACCGGCATCCTGGTCGGCATCGGCGAGACGTGGCGCGACCGCGCAGAGAGCCTGCTCGCCATCGCCGACCTCCACGAGCGCTACGGACACGTCCAGGAGGTGATCGTCCAGAACGTCGTCCCGAACGAGCGCTCGGACTTCGAGCGCCCGTCGGTCGAGACGATGCGGCGCGCCGTCGCGATGGCGCGCACCGCGCTCCCCGAGGAGGTCTCGGTCCAGGTGCCGCCGAACCTCTCGCCGACGCGAGAACTCCTCGACTGCGGCGTCGACGACCTCGGCGGCGTCTCGCCCGTCACCGACGACTACGTCAACCCGGACTACGCGTGGCCGGAACTGCGCGAACTGGAGTCGATCGCCGACGACGCCGGCGTCCCGCTGTCCGAACGGCTGCCGGTGTACGACCGGTACCTCCCCGACGGCCTCCGCCGGGCGGACTTCGACGGCCGGCCGGCCGCGGGAGACTGGCTCCGAGAGCCGATCTGCGCCGCCCTCCGCGCCGACGACGCCCACGGCGACCGGTTCCGGCGGGTCGCGCGCGGCGACGGACCCCCCTCGGCGAGCGTCCGCGAGGCGTGACAGGAACGGACGGCGATCCCGACGAGAGCGGCCGAGGAAACGGGCCGCACGTCGAGTTCACCGTCGTAGAGGACCGCCGACAGCACGGCGACGACGCCGATCACGAACGCCATCTTCTCGTCGAGAGACGGCAGGATGCCGTGTGGCAGTCCGAAGAGTCCTCGCGGTGGCATCGGCGACGTATCATAATGACGGTTGTAACTATTTACCGGTGCTCGCCG
>JBDGUP010000072.1:0-10659 GCA_042215815.1 Haloquadratum sp.
ATGACGGTTGTAACTTTGTACCGGTGCTCGCCGCCCCGGTGTCGGCGAGCACCGCGAAGAGACTACAACTGTCATTATGATACGCCTGGGTCTCCCCCGGAGGGGAGAGGAGGGTCCCAACGGGTTCGTCCGACAGTATAACAGGACCTTTCTCCTCTGCTCTCCCAACCGTGAGTATGCGAATCGAGAGTCGCGGTCGCGGCGAGGAGGGCCGCGAGCGGATGACGCTCGTCCCCGAGAACGTCGACGACCTGTGGCACCTCTCGCACGTCCTCGAAACGGGCGATCTCGTCTCCGGCGACACCTCCCGGCGGATCCAGCGCGACGATGAGACCCTCCGCGACACCGGCGGCCAGCGCGAGCACCTCCACGTGACGCTCGAGGTCGCAGACGTGGAGTTCGCCCGCTTCGCGAACCGGCTGCGCGTCGGCGGCGAAATCGTCGCGTGCTCCCGGGAGGACCAGCTCGGCCACCACCACACGCTGAACGTCGAGGCGCACGACGAGATCACCGTCGAGAAGCACTTCAAGCCGGACCAGATAGAGCGGATCGAAGAGGCCGAAGCGGCCGCCGAGAACGCCGACGTCGCGATCGCGACCGTCGAGGAGGGCGAAGCGCACATCCACACGGTCGCCCAATACGGCACCGAAGAGCGCTTCTCGGCTACGGCGCCCACGGGCAAGGGCGAGTACGCCCGGCCGCGGTCGGAACTGTTCGCCGAACTCGGGGAGGCGCTGGCGCGGATGGACGTCGACGCGGTCATCCTCGCGGGGCCGGGATTCACAAAGCAGGACGCCCGCGACTACATCGAGGAGAACCACCCGACAGTCGCAGACCGCCTCACCGTCGTCGACACGTCGAGCGTCGGCGACCGCGGCGTCCACGAGGTGCTGAAACGCGGGGCGGTCGAGGAGGTCCAAGCGGAGACGCGCATCGCCCGCGAGGCCGAGTTGATCGACGAACTGCGAGAGCGGATCGCGACGGGCGAGAAGGTCGCCTACGGGATCGACGAGGTCGCAGAAGCGGCGGAGTTCGGCGCCGTCGAGGAACTGCTCGTCGTCGACGACCGACTCCGGCGGGAGCGGCAGGGCGAGGGCGAGTGGGACAGAGACGTCAACGAGGTGATCGAATCCGTCGAACAACAGGGCGGCGAGGTCACCGTCTTCTCGGGCGAGTTCGACCCGGGCCAGCAACTCCGGAACCTCGGGGGAATCGCGGCGCTCCTGCGGTACCGACTCCAGTGATACCGATTCCTCTCATACTGTCTATTGTCACTGTGTACCGCTGGTTCGCCGGAACGGGGTGGCGAACCAGCGGTACGGACTGACAAGAGACAGTATCACTTCCCGGTGAGCGCCTCGCTGCCGGGCGCGAAGTCGATCGTCGTCCCCAGCCCCGCGTCGCGGGCCTTCTCGTAGAGCAGGTGCGCGCCGGCGACCGTCTCGATGCCGGTCCCGCCGCTGTCGAAGACGGTGATCTCGTCGTCGGACTGGCGACCGGGCGCCTCGCCGGCGACGACCTCTCCCAGTTCGGCGTGGACGTGCGATTCGTCGACGGCGCCCGCCTCCAGCGCGTAGAGGAACGAGCCGGCGTCCTGGCGGGCCCGCTCTCGGAGGTCCGGGACGTACGTCGCGCGTTCGATCGTGGTCGCGTCGAGTTCGCGCTTGTCGGCGTTGTACTGCCCCATCGCCGTCACGTGCGTCCCCGGGTCGAGGGCGTCGCCGTCGAAGACCGGCTCGCTCGCGTCGGTGGCGGTCACCACGACGTCGGCGCCCTCGACGGCCGCGGCGGCGGAGGCGACGGCCGCGACGCTGGCGTCGAGACGGCGATCCATCTCGCCGGCGAACGACTCGCGGTGGTCCTTGGTCGGCGAGTAGACCCACACGGTTTCGAGGTCGCGGACGGTCGCGAGCGCGCGGAGTTGCCCGCGCGCCTGCGGCCCGCTGCCGAGGATCGCCGCCGAGGACGCGTCCCGGCGCGCCAGCACGTCGGCGGCGACCGCACCGGTGGCGCCCGTCTTGAACGGGTTCATACTGGCGCCGTCGAGCACCGCGAGCGGCTCTCCGGTCTCCGCGTCGAAGAGCGGAGTCATAAACCAGGAGTCGCCGGCGCCGAAGCCCGCGGCGTACATATATCCGCCCATCGCGCCCGTGTCGGGGAGGATCGCCGCGTAGGTCGTCAGGAACCCCGGCGGCTCGGCGTTCGTGAGCTTCGTCCGCGGCTCGGCGGGTGCGCCCTCGCCGCGCTGTCGGTAGCCGTCCCGGACCGCCGCGACGAACTCTGCGGGCGTCGCGAGGCCGTCGACGTCCGAACTCGAAAGGAACAGCGTCTCGGTCATAGCTTCGGGTTCACCGGCCAGCGGTAAGAACGTGCGGGACGTCGCGCCGGGAGGAGCGATGGGCGATCAGTCGGCGTGCTGCGGTCCGATGCTCCGGTGGGACTGCGACTCGCCCGACCCCGACCGGCCGTCGACGGTCACCGGCGCGCGGACGAAGAGGGCGTGGGCGATGATTCCGGCGGCGACTGCGGCCGCGACGGGAACGGCCTGCGTGAGCGAGAGACTGGTCTGGGCGAGCCCAGTGGTCAGCCCGATCAGTGCGAGCGGAATCAGTCCGAGAACGAGGTCGTAGTACCCAGCCATAATACAATTCATACTACGTGCGTAGGGGATATAGTTCTTTTTCATCAATGACTGATATATGTTTGAGTTGTTTCTTAGCGGTTACTCATAAGTTATGAATACATCGGAGCGTTGAACTGCCCTCTGGGCCGAACTGTGCGTGTGAACTCGAACGATCGGTCGATCGTCGCGCTGGTGATGCTCGCGCACGGGATGGTACACACCTACGAGCTGTCGATCCCGATCTTCGTCTCGATCTGGCTGACCGAGTTCGAGGTGCTCTCCCTGGGCGTCGCGACGGTCGAGGTGACCGCGGCGACGCTCGGACTCGTCGTGACCGCGGGCTACGGGCTCTTCGGGGTCGGCTCTCTCCCCGGCGGCGTGCTCGTCGACCGGATCGGCTCCCGGCGACTGATCGTGGTCTGTCTGTTCGGGATGGCCGGATCGTTCGTTTTGCTCGGTCTCGCGCCGAACCTCCTCGTCGTGCTGCTCGCGCTGCTGCTGTGGGGTGCGGCCGCGAGCGTCTACCACCCGGCGGGCCTGACGCTGCTCTCTACGGGCGTCGAAGACCGGGGGACGGGATTCGCCTACCACGGTATCGCGGGCAACGTCGGGACGGGCCTCGGCCCCCTCTTCACCGCGGTCTTGTTGTTGTTCGTCGACTGGACGCTGGTCGCCGTCGTGCTCGCGGTCCCGGCGTTCGCCGCCGGTGCCTACGCGATCCGCGCGCGGTTCGACGAGACCGCGGCCGTCGACGAGGCGTCCGGGAGCGACGCCGCCGCGCGGACCGCCGGCGTCGACTCCCTGGCCGCCCTCGGCGTGGAGTCCCGGCGGCTCTTCGCGGGCGCCTTCGCGCTGGTCTTCGTCGTCGTGATGGCGTCGGGACTCTACTACCGTGGCGTCCTGACGTTCCTGCCGAACCTCCTCGAGTCGTTCCCCGGCTTCGATCCCGTCCCGCTCGCGTCGCTGCTCCCGCCGGCCGTCGCGGACGCGCTCGGCGTCCGGCCGGACTCCGGGCGGGCGCTCAACCCCGAGCGGTACTTCTACTCCGGGCTGCTGATCGTCGGCGTGTTCGGCCAGTATCTCGGGGGCAAGCTCACCGATCGCGTCCCCGTCGAGTACGGGATCGTCGGCGGGTTCGGCCTGCTCGCCCTGATCGCGGTCGTGTTCCTCCCGGCGGCGAACGCGGGCCTCGCGCCGCTTCTCGTCGTCGGGGCCGTGCTCGGGTGTGCGCTCTTCGTGGTCCAGCCGATCTACCAGGCGACCGTCGCAGAGTACACCCCCGCCGGACTGCGCGGGCTCTCGTATGGGTTCACCTACCTCGGCGTGTTCGGCGTCGGCGCGCTCGGCGGCACGATCGCCGGCGCGATTTTGACGTACGCGACGCCGACGGTCCTTTTCGCGGTGCTCGCGGGCTTCGGAGCTGTCGCCGCCGGGGTCGGCGTCGTGCTCATACTCTCGGACAGAAGTTCGTGAGCGGATTCTTTCCCGTCTCGGGCCTCGAAACGGCCGTCGCCGACAGTATCAGCGAAAGAGCGCGAAGAAGAGCCAGCGGAAGACGCCGAGTCCGACGGCGCAGGTGACGAGGACGACGACGCCGAAGGTGATCTCGAACCCGCCGGCAAAGAGCGGCGAGGCCCGGAGGACGAACCCGACGATCGCGCCCGGGATCCACGCTCGGATCGCCAGCGGGATCGCCGCCTTCGCGGACTCGGCCGCACCGGCGGAGTAGGCGCCGACGATCGGCCCGGCGATCGCCCAGCCGACGAAGAAGGGAACGAGCGTCAAGAGCCACTCGACCGGCGACGTCGAGAGGTAGCCGACGCCGTTGTGGGTGACCACGCCGATCGTGAGGACGACCGCGAGCGCCAGGAAGTCGACCGCCACGAGCGGGAGCGCCGCACCGTCGATGCGCCGCGAGAGGAACGACTCGTCCGAAGCTGCCATACCCATCGATTCGAACGCTCCCTAAAGGCTCTCCCGGATTCGATCGTCGCTCCGTTCCTCCCCGGGAACGCGCCCCACGCCCACGTAGGCGAACCCCTCGCTGACGATGCGCGCGTCGAACCCGGCCGCCGAGAGCGACTCGCAGAGTTCCGCGGGCGTCCAGAACGTCGAGTCGAAGCCGGCGACCCGCTCTGCGGTGATCAGCCCCCGACCGCGGAGGCCGCGGGGATCGAACTCCTGGACGACGAGAACGCCGCCGGGCGCCACCACCCGGGCGGCCTCTTCGAGTCCCGCCATCGGATCGGGGAGGTGATGCAGCGCGTCGACGACGACGGCGGCGTCGACGGCGGCGTCGCCGATCGGCAGCGCGCCCGCGTCGCCCCGGACGACGTCGTGGCCGGCTGCCCGCGCCCGGGCGAGCATTCCCGCAGCGGCGTCGACGACGACCGGATCGACGCCCAGGCGCGAGAGACCGCGTGCGGCCCGTCCCGTTCCGCCGGCGAGATCGATGACTCGATCGATGGGTCGGTCGGCGAACGCGAAACCGTCGCGGAGCCTGTCGACCCGGACGGGCGGCATCGCGAGGTCGTAGAGGCGGGCGACGGCGTCGAAAAAGCGGACGTCGCCGGGGCCGAACGGGGCGCCGCCGCCGGAGGTGAGTCGGGAGAGCATACGCGCACGGATGACACGAAGCGGCAAGGGCCTGTCGCCCCCACAGCGCAGCCGGGATCTGGCGCACTTCCGGCCGCCACCACCGCCGCGCTCTTTTCTCTCCGCTCCGTATCGACCGCCGATGGACTTCCAGGTGCTGGGGTGGCCGCCCGACGGGCCGACGCTGCGGCTCGAGTACCGGCGGTTCGCCTACGCCGGGAAGTTCGTGATGACGAACACGGGCAAGGCGGTCGTCCGCGATCCGGTCGACGGATCGGACTCCCCGGTCGACGACGTCGTCGCGGCGCTCGCGTTCAACGCGGACCGTACGGCGGAGACGACGCTCTGGTATCGGTACGTCACGGTCCGTGCGGACGCGCAGGGGCGACGGCTGGGCCCGCGTCTCGCGGCGTTCGTCGCGCCGCGCGCGGCCGACAGGGGGTACGACCGCCTCCGGATCGCCGTCAACAACCCCTTCGCCTACGCGGCGATGTACAGAGCCGGGTTCGCGTGGACCGGCCGCGAGACCGGTCTCGCCGAACTCGTCTTGGAACGCCCGGCCGCGGCGGCGCCGGCGGCCCTCCGTGACCGCGACGCCGGGACGTACCGGGCCGGACTGGACTGCTACCGCGAACGCGACCCAGACGACCCGGAAGCGTCCTTCCTCGCAGAGCGCGCCGGCGCCGATCCACCGGAGCCGACCGCCGTCGCGTGGCTCAGACGGAGGCGGACCGACGACGCGTCCGCCGCCGACGACCCGGACGGTTAACTCGCTCGGCGACAGATATCGGCGCAATGGGTAACGCAGATCTGCGGAGCATCGCCGTGCTCTCTGAGATCGGTTTCGACGAGGTGGCCGGCAGCGTCGTCGCCGTGGACGCGCACAACTGGCTGTACCGCTACCTCACGACGACGGTCAAGTTCACAGACGAGTCGGTCTACACCACCGACGCGGGCGAGGAGGTGGCGAACCTGATCGGACTCGTCCAGGGGCTGCCGAAGTTCTTCGAACACGACCTGGTCCCCGTGTTCGTCTTCGACGGCGGCGTGACAGCGCTGAAAGACGACGAACTGGCCGAGCGCCGCGCCGCCCGCGAGGAGGCCGAGGAACGACGGGCCGCGGCCGAAGCACGGGGCGACAGCGTCGCCGCCGCCCGCCTGGAGGCGCGCACCCAGCGGTTGACCGACGTGATCCAGGAGACGACGCGCGACCTCCTCGCACACCTCGACGTGCCGATCGTCGAGGCCCCGGCCGAGGGGGAAGCACAGGCGGCGCACATGGCGACCCGCGGCGACGTCGACTACGTCGGCAGCGAGGACTACGACACGCTGCTTTTCGGCGCGCCGTACACGCTCCGACAGCTCACCTCGAAGGGGATGCCCGAGCTGATGGACCTCGAAGCGACGCTCGAGACACACGACCTCACCCGCGAACAGCTCGTGGACGTGGCGATCCTCTGCGGCACCGACTTCAACGAGGGGCTCGCCGGGGTGGGTCCGAAGACGGCGCTGTCGGCCGTCCACGAACACGGCGATCTCTGGGCCGTCCTCGACGCGCGCGAGGCGTACATCGAGAACGCAGACCGGGTTCGGGAGCTCTTCTTGGACCCGCCCGTGACCGACGACTACGCGTTCGACACCGACCTCTCGCCGGACGTCGACGCAGCGCGGGCGTACGTCACAGACGAGTGGGAGATCGACCCCGCAGAGGTCGCCCGCGGGTTCGAGCGCATCGAGGAGTCCCTGGTCCAGACCGGTCTCGACGACTGGGCGTGACTCAAACGGGCGTTCGACCCTCCCGAACCGGTAAGGCCGCGCCCGCTGTAGTCCGGGCCGAGATGCACCGCCGCACCCTCCTCTCGTCGATCCCCGCCCTCGTCGTCGGCTCGGTCGCCGGCTGTCTCTCCCGGTCGGCCGGCGATTCCACCCCCGCCGAGACCCAGACGCAGACCTCTCTCCGTCTCCCGCCGAGCGGTTACGGAACGGTGTCGGGGTTCAGCCCGGGGGAACCGTTCGAGACGTACCGCGTCGGGACCGCCTCGGACGACCACCGCCACCGCGTCGTGGTCTGGAACGCCGACTCGGTCCGGCGGGACATCCGGGTCCGCCTCCGGGAGGCAGCGACCGGGGAGCCGCTCGTCGCCGTCGAACCGCGGTTCCCGGCGTACGGCTCGCTGTCGGTCCGAGTGCATCGGCCAGCCGATTACGTGGTCGACGTCGCCCCGCAGGCGGGCGAGGGGCGGTCACTCGGCGTCCCCCGGAGCGTCGTCGACTGCAACTACTCGGCGACGCAGGTCGCCGTTCGACCGGACGGGAGCATCAACGCACGGGTCGTCTCGACGACGATGGCCTGCGACGTCGACTCGCCCACGCCCGGCCGATACGACGCGCCGACAGAACGATTCCGGTCCCCGCGGTAGATTTTTGGTCCGTCGCGGCCCCTCGTTCGATATGTCCGCACTCGGGATGGGCCGCTCGCGACTCTCGTGGTGGCTGATCGGGCTCGCGCTCGCTGCGGCCCTCTCGTATGTCGTCTACTCGTTCGTCGGGACGTTCGTCTTCGGGCTCTTTCTCTACTACGCGACGCGTCCCCTCTATCGGCGGCTCAAAACCCGGATCCGGCCTCGCAGTCTCGCCGCCGCCGTGGCGCTGTTCCTCCTGGCGCTGCCGGCGCTCTCGCTCGTGGCCTACACGGGGGCAATCGCGGTCAACGAACTGATCAGGCTCACGAGTTCGCAGGTGTTCGATCTCTCGCGGTACCCGATCTCACAGAGCCAACTCGCCCGATTGACCGACGTCGAGCGGCTGCTCGCGATCGATCCGGGGACGCTCACGATCGCGCAGATCCGACAGGTGATCCAGTCGCTCGTCTCTGCGAGCAACGTCGTCGCGGTCGTCGGTATCGGGATCGTCCACCTGTTCGCGATGGTGGCGCTCGCCTTCTACCTGCTCCGAGACGACAGAAAGCTCTCGCGGTGGGTCCGGACGCGCGTCGCCGACGACAGAGGCGTCCTGGAGGCGTTCCTCGACGGGGTCGACAGCGACTTCACGAGCATCTTCTTCGGCAACATCCTCAATGCGGTCCTGACGGGGACGATCGGCGTCATCGCCTACTCGCTTTTGAATCTGATCGCGCCGCCGGGAGCCGCGATCCCGGCCGCGGCGCTGCTCGGACTCCTCGCCGGCGTCGCGAGTCTGATCCCGGTCGTCGGGATGAAACTCGTCTACGTGCCCGCGGCGCTGTATCTCGGTGCTATCTCGTATCTCTCAGATCCGACGACGCTGTGGTTCACGGCCGCGTTCGTCGCGATCTCGTTCGTGATCGTCGACACGATTCCCGATCTCGTGCTGCGACCCTACGTGTCGGGTGGCCGGCTCCACGTGGGGGCGGTGATGATCGCCTACACGCTCGGGCCGCTCCTCTTCGGCTGGTATGGGATCTTCCTCGGACCGATCCTGCTCGTGCTCATCGTCAACTTCGCGCGGCACGTCCTCCCCGTCCTGATCGAACGGGAACCGCTCGTTCCGTACACGGTCGATCCCGGGGTGATCGTCGACCCCGGCTCGGAACCGTCCCCGGAGCGGGGATCGGACGTCGTCGCCGACGGTGAGAGAGAAACGGACGGCGGGACGGCCCGCGAGCAGACTGCCGACGCCGACGCCGACGCCGACGCCGACGCCGACGGGTTCGCGTTCGGGACCTCGCTGGCGGATCCGGGCGACCGGGACCGGACGGCCGGGCCGACGCGCGAGGGCCGCGAGTGAGACTGTCCGACAGTATGATAATGACGGTTGTAACTATGTACCGGTGCTCGCCGCCCCGGTGTCGGCGAGCACCGCGAAGAGACTACAACCGTCATTATGAGGAGACCGATCAGTCGATACCCTCGAAGGAGACGTCGATGTAGTTGGCTTCCCAGTCCTTGCGGGCGGCGATCTCGCGGCGACCGCGCCGCGTCAGCGTGTAGTAGTTCGTCCGGCGATCGCGCTCGCCCTTGTCGACGAGTCCCTTCTCGACGAGCGTGTCCAGGTTGGGGTACAGCCGCCCGTGGTGGATCTCCTTTTCGTAGTACTCTTCGAGTTCGTCCTTGATCGCGAGCCCGTGGGGTTTGTCGAGCCCGGCGATCACATACAGCAGGTCGCGCTGGAATCCTGTCAAGTCGTACATCGATGAATTCTATCTAGATATTAGTTTTCTCCAAAATAAACATATCGAACTACTGTGGCGCCTGGTGAGTGAATTCCGGCGAAGTAAGCCATCTCCCAATTGTTATTCCCATCGAACATATCGGGGAAGTTATTCCTCCCCAATCAGGAGACCAATATGTCCACACCAGGATATGAGATCCCGGTGCCGTCAGGCGGTGAAGCCGCAGTAAGGACTACCCGAAGAGCGAATTCATCTCCGCGAAAAGGAAGCAAGCCGCGTGAAACGCACGCGGATGCTTGCCGCCCTGATTGGTCCCCGCTGACGCTTCGGCCCTCCAGACGAAGCGTCACACGGGTCTTACCGATTCCAGACTATAAAGATATCGCCGACGGAAATCTATGGGACCGGACGCCGAGGCGAACCGCGAGGCGCCCGCGGCCGTCGCGACGTGTTTTTCTCGCTCCGGGCGCAACTCACCACTATGCGAATTCGCGGGCGTCGCCGCTGTCAGGACTGCGGGCGCGAGTGGTCGTACTTCGACACCGGGCGAGTCGACTGCCCCGACTGCGGAAGTATGCGCAGCGTCGGGATCGGCGGCCGACGGCGGCACACCGACAGCCCGGTCTCGTTGGATCTCGCTCCTCACCGCGCCGACCTCCCCGACGACGTCGCCCTCGCCGACATCGAGGACGTCGCGGCCGACCTGAAGGCGACGCTCCGGGACTACGTCCGGCAACGGGGGTTCGTTCGGGGCGGCGAACTGCGAACGGTGGACGATACGGTGCTCGCGGCCGCGGAACTCCGCCACGCCGTCGACGTCCTCGATCGAACGCGCGACCCCGACGACGACGCGCGGCTGTACGTGCTCTCGCTCCTCGGCGGCGCAGACCGCGGCGAGCGGCCCGACCCGTCGTCGGTGCCGGCGTCGATGTCCGACGCCCGCGGACTCGCGTACGCGCAGGTGCTCGACGACTTCTGTTCGGACCTCGGGACGTGGCTCGACGACAACCCGGATGCCGCGGGTCGTCGCGTGCGCGAGACGCTCCAGACGCACATAAAGCGCGTCGACGCGGTCCACGGCGACGTCGCTCCCGAAGAAGTCGAGACGCTCGTCCGCGTCGCGCGCGATCTGGTCACGTATCTCACAGACGGCGACGAGACCGCGCTCGCGACGGCCGAGGACCGACTCGATCGGATCGAGTGATACTGTCTATTGTCGGGCGAAACCGTTGGGACCCTCGCTCCCCGCCCGGGAGATACCCAGGCGTAGCAGGACGTTCCTCCGACAGTA
>JBDGUP010000104.1:0-10473 GCA_042215815.1 Haloquadratum sp.
TGAGTGCTCTCGTCTCTTCCCGCCGGGCGCCGCCAACGGGGTGGCGCTCAGCGGTAAAACCCCTCCGTTTCGATTCGAAACCGAGAGACGCCGCGGCGTCTGACGCTGCAGACGCAACCGGCGTACACAGACCCGTTCGAGGCCCCGCGAAACGGGAGGATTACGCCAGGAAGACGTGTCGGGGCTGGTCTGCGAGCACTTCGCGACCCCACTCGACCGTCTCCCGGAAGTCCTCAGACCGGAAGAAGGCCATCGCGTCCTCGCGGGAGTCCCACTGGCTGGAGATGAACATATCGTTCTCGTCTTCGACGTTGACCAGAAGGTCGGTGTCCCGGTGGCCCTCCATCCCTTCGAGGCGGTCCTCGACGGTGTCGAACGTCTCGGTGAACTCCTCGCGGTAGTCGGGCTTGACGGTGTAGAACATCCCCATCGTGCCGAATCCGGATCCCTCGCCGGCGCGCGAGACGATGTCCGGGAGGTCCGAGAGGAAGCCAGCGGCCGTCTCGGCGGCAGATTGGGTCTCCCAGATACTCACCACGGCGTTGCGGTCGCGGTCGCGCGCCTCGTAGACCGCGGTCTTGAGGTGGGTGCCGTAGTGCTCGAAGTTCCCGCGGAGTCCGTCGACCTCCTCGAAGAGTTCGTCGGTGTCGGCCGCCGAGTACAGGACGGTCGCATAGACGTCTTCGCCGTGAGGCTGGCCGGCGTAGATGTCCATCTCGGCCAGTTCCTCGCGGATGTCGCGCAGGTCGGCTTCGTCTCCCGCGTCGCCTTCGTTCTCCCCGTGCGGGGAGTCCCCGTGGGCGCCCCCGCCCGCGTGGGCGCCGCCGTGGCCGCCGGAACTGTGCGCGGAATCGCCGTGGGCGTGGCCGTGAGCTTCGCCGTGGGCGTCGGCGTCGTCGTGGTGGCCCCCGTGTGCCGTCTCGGCTGGGTGACCGGTCGCGGGGCCGCCCGCGCCGCCGTCCGCCGTGGGGACGGATTCGCCGGCGAGGTACGCGCCGAGGTCTCCGGGCGGGAACCGACGGCCGACGTAGAACTGCCCGAACTCCCCGTACTTCGCAGAGACCTCGTCGAAGCGCATATCGTAGACGATGTCTTTGATGTGTGTCGGGTCCTCAGAGAAGAGGCTGACCCCCCACTCGTAGTCTTCGAAACCCACGGAGGAGGCGATGATCTGTTTGATCTTGCCGGCGTACTCCTTGCCGGTCTCGGCGTGGGTCTCCATCATCTCGGCGCGTTCCTCGAAGGAGAGGTCATACCAGTTGTGTTCTTCGCCCCGCCGCTTCGACATCGGATAGAAGGAGACGTACGCCTTCTCGGGGATCTCCGGTGTCACCTTCTCTTCCATATAGGTCCGGAGCCCTTCGTCGACGGACTCGGGATCCTCGAAGTACTCGGGGGCCGTGTACCCCGAGATCTCCGTGACGGAGACGTACGAGGAGGGCTGGGTGGTGAACGCGGCCAGCGCCGTCTGCTCGAACTGGCGCTCGGCCCGCGAGAGGTCGTCGAGCGTGGGCCGGAAGTGCAACACGAGCAGGTCGGCCTTGTGGCCGAGAACGGAAAACACGGCCGAGTGTCCGTCTTCGGCGTCCTCGACCGCTTCGTGGCGCCGGAGGTACTCGACGCCCGATTCGATCGCGCGCTCGCGCTCGCGCTCGGGAGCGTCGCGCCACGTGTCCCAGTCGACGGTGCGGAAGTCGTGCAGTACGAACCAGCCCTCGTCGGTCGGTGGGGCTCTTGGCATACGGTCGACTTCGGGCGCCTCCCGTATGGACGTTGCGAGTCGTTCCCGCTCGTCGGGAGACGAGCGCCTACCCGCCGAGCACCCGGGGTCCGAAGACGAGGATGAGGAGCGACACCAACATCGTCACGCCCACGGCCGTCGTGATGGTGCTCACGACGCGGTGGCGGTCGTCGACGGGCAGCCGCGAGACGATCGCCTCCGCGCTCGTTCGGAGGATCCGTCCGCCGTCGAGGGGATAGCCCGGAATGCAGTTGAACAGGCCGAGCTGGAGGTTGATCCACGCCGTCCAGAAGGCGACGTTCGCGAGCAGGAACACGCCCGTGCCGAGGGCGCCGAGCGCCCCGGTGACGACATAGAAGTTGAACACGTTCGCGGTGAACCCGGGGAAGTTCGGGATGCCGAGCACCAGCGACGCGAGCGGGAGTACGAGCGAGACGTAGACCGCCGCCAGCGGCGAATCGGCGACCGCCCCCGAGAGCCCGGTCGCGTCGGGGCCGCCGTCGCCGCCGAGGAGTTCGAGATACGTGCCCGCCGGGTAGGGCTGTACCCCGAGGTCGGTCAGGAGCAGGCCGCTGGTCCCGGGGAAGATGGTGACGCCGAGGAAGCCGCCGCCGTCGTCCCGATCGCGGCCGAGCCGCACCTCGTAGGTGTGGAGCGAGCCGTCGTGGTACAGTTCGATCGTCACCGTCTCACCGGGTTCGGTGGCGTCGAGCGTCCGGATGAGTTCGGCCGACGAGACCACCCGCCGGCCGTCGATCGCGGTCACGATCATCCCCGGTTCGTTGGGCGCGTTCGAGCGAGCGAGCGGGCCGCCGTCGACGACGCGTGTGAGGTAGGCGCCGACCGGGATGGTGACCGTCCCGCGGGCGGTCGAAAGCCGGGCGAACCGGTCCTCGCCGACGGCGGCAGCGAAGCCCGCCCGCGTGTAGACGGCCGTCCCGTTCACCCGCGTCACCGGGATCGCCTCGTCGTCGGGAGCGACGGTGATGTCTGCGGGGTTCCCGCCCACGGTGCCGGCGATGACCAGCGAGCGCTGTACGGTGACGGTGCGCGTCGCCAGGTCCGCCGCGCTCTCGCCCCCGTCGAGTTCGACCGTGACCGTCCGATCGTCGGTGGCGAGCAACTGCCTGTCGAGCGCGCTCTCGTTGCCGACGGGGACGCCCTCGACGGCCGTGATCCGGTCGCCCTGAGCGATCACGCCGTCGGCGGGCGCGCCCTCGTATGCGCCCGAGACCGCCATCCCCGGGGCGACGCCGATGCTCCCCACGATCGGTCCGAAGAGGAGGGCGAACGCGACGGCCGTGACGAAGAAGTTGTTCGTCACGCCCGCGGCGAACATCCGCGTGCGCCCGCCCCGGCTGGCGTGTCGCTGGCTCTCTTCGTCCGGCTCGACGAACGCCCCGAGCGGGACGACAGTCAGGAAGAAGACCCCCATCGACTCGATGTCGATGCCCTCGACGCGACAGAGGATGCCGTGGCCGCCCTCGTGGACGACGAGACCGACAAGCAGGCCGAAGACGATCTCCGGGGCGACAGAGAGGGGAAGGAAGTCGTTGACCCCGGGGATCACGAGGAAGTTCTGCGGCTGGTTCACCGGCGACGGTGCCGGGGGATTCCGCACGATCGCGATCCCCTGGACGAGCAAGAAGAGGAACATCCCCGCCATAATGACCACGGCGGCGCCGACCCCGAGGTTGGTCCACGCGCGCCAGAAGCGCTTGGGCGTCGCGATCCGATCGATCAGTTCTCGCCCCTGTTTCGTGTGGACGGTGGTGAACGGCCCCTGAACGCGGACCGACTCCGGGAGCAGTCCCCGTCGCGAGAGATAGAGCGCGCCCGCCGAATACGCGGCGAGTCCGACGAGAACCCACAGAAGCGTGTTCATCGTGGGAAGGGACGGGACGCGCGCCAAAATGCGTTCCCATCCTTCGATACGTCCGACAGTATATAAGTGATGCCGACCCAGTAGCCATAATGTTCGAGAGCCGTTCCTACGAGGTCCGCCAGCGAATCAGCATCGGAAACAAATACCGGATCTACGAGGACGACGAGCCGATCCTCGAATCCGCCCAGAAGAAGTTCCGTCTCAAGGAGGACTTCCGGTTCACCGATCCCGACACCGACGAGGAGCTGTTTCGGGTGAAGGCAGACAGTATGCTCGACGTCGCGGCGGCCTACGATATCGTCGACGCCCGGACCGGAGAGCGCGTCGGCGCCGTCAAGCGAGAGGCCATCTCCGTTTTCAAACACGAGTACACGCTGCTCGGTCCCGACGGCGACGTGGTCGCCAGCGTCCGCGAGGACAACGTCGCGCTGGCCGTGGCCCGCCGGCTGCTCACGACGCTCATTCCCTTCTCCTATGAGATCGTCACGCCGGACGGACAGACGGTTGGCGAGGCCAACGAGGCGTTTTCGCTCCGAGACAAGTACTCGATCGACCTCTACGGCGACGACGTCGATCCTCGGCTGGCGGTCGTCGGGATGGTCGTCATCGACGCGATCGAGGCGAACTGATACTGTCGGACAGCCCCCTGCCCCGAGTATGCCCACGACACTGTCCGATCGCGCCTGGCGGTTCGAGCTGCGCGGCGTCAACGCCTACCTCGTCGACGACAACGTCCCGACGCTGGTCGACGCCGGGACGCCGTGGGACGCGGGCACGCTCCGGACGGGCCTCAACGAGGTCGGCACGGCCGTCGCGGACGTCGAGCGCGTACTCTTGACCCACTACGACCTCGATCACGTCGGGGCGCTGGCGGCGCTGACGCCCGACCTCGACGCGACCGTCTACGCCGGGGGATTCGCCGCCGACGTCCTGCGGGGCCGCACGTCCCCGCCCCTGTCGAACCACAAGGGCCTGATCCAGCGGGTCGGCAGGTTCATCGCGACCCATCCCGACCTGCCGATCGAGCCCGTCGCCGACGGCGACGAGATCGGGAGCTTCACCGCCTACCACACCCCCGGACACACTCCGGGACACGTCGCCTACGTGAGCGCCGACCTGTCCGTCGGATTGCTCGGCGACCTGGTTCTGGCGTCCGACGGCGGTCTCGACCCCTCGACGTGGGCGATGAGCTACGACACCGACGAGGTCCGCGAGAGCATCGTTCGGCTCGCGGAACGGGCGCCGCCCTTCGAGGTGGCCTGCGTCGGTCACGGGGAGCCGCTCGTCAGCGGCGGGAGCGAGGCGCTGGCCGCGCTCGCGCGGGACCTCCGCTGATCGGTGTGAGCCGTACGCCTTTTCCTCGTTCCGACGCGACTACCGGTGACGATGGCTCCCGGGTTCCCTCCTCGCGCTCTCGCGTCTGCCGGCGGTGATCTGCGGTGACGCTCGGCTACGTCCGCGAACTGTTCGCGGTCGATCGCCGCGTGCTCGTCCTGGCGCTGGCACGCGCGGTCGACTCGCTGGGAAACTCCTTTCTCATCGTGGTCCTCCCGCTCTTCATCGAGCACCTGCTCGCCGGGACCGGCGGCGCCCACTCCGTGTCCGTCGGGCGGTTCGGGACGCAGGTGACGCTGTCCCAGGGGCTGGCCGCCGGCATCGTGCTCTCGATGTTCGGCTTCCTCAACAGCCTCGGCCAGCCGTTCACCGGGCGGCTCTCCGACCGCACGGGCCGCCGGCGCGCGTTCGTCCTGCTCGGTCTCGGCGTGCTCGCCGTGACCAACGTCGCGTACGCCTTCGCCGGCACGTACCTCGACCTCGTCGTCATCCGGGCGCTCCAGGGCGTCGGCGTCGCCTTCACCGTCCCGGCCACCATCGCACTGGTGAACGAACTCGCGACGACGGACTCCCGGGGGAACAACATGGGCGTGTTCAACACGTTCCGCCTGCTCGGGTTCGGTCTCGGCCCCATCGTCGCCGGCGGCGTGGTGAGCAGCGGCCCCTACCGGCTGGGGGGCGTCCACGTGACCGGCTTCAACGCCGCGTTCGCCATCGCGTCGCTCGGCGCGCTCGTCAGCTTCGTGCTCGTCTTCTCCTTGGTGCGGGACCCAGACGAGGTCGAAGCCACCGACGACGACCTCGACGTCGCGGTCTTCGCCACCGGCCGCGACGCGCTCTTGGATCCGGTGTTCACGCTCGGCGTCGCGACGCTGTTTATGGCGATCGGCATCGCGCTGCTCTCGGCGATCGAACCGCAGGTGAACGCACACCTCGACCAGGGCGCGTTCCTCTTCGGCGTCGAGTTCGCGGTGTTCGTCCTCGTGCAGGTGCTGCTGCAGGCGCCGGTCGGCTCGGCGACCGACGAGTACGGCCGCAAGCCGTTCATCCTCGGCGGCCTCCTGTTGCTCGCGCCCGCGACGCTCGCACAGGGGCTGGTCACGGAGCCGTGGATGATGGTCCTCGCGCGGGCCGTCCAGGGCATCGCGGGGACGGCCGTCTTCGCCCCGGCGCTCGCGCTGGCTGGCGATTACGCCCGCACCGGCGAGTCGGGCACCCAGCTTTCTGTCCTCACGATGGCGTTCGGTCTGGGCGTCGCCATCGGACCGCTGGTCTCGGGGGCGCTCGCCAGTGTCTCCTACGTCGCGCCGTTCGCCCTCGGCGCCGCGCTCGCGCTCGTGGGCGCTGCGCTCGTCCACACGCAGGTCGAGGACACGATCCGGACAAGCGGCGGAGGGACCCCCGACGTGTCGCCCGGGGACTGATAATGACTAGTCTCACTGTGTACCGGTGATCGCCACCCACGGTCACGGCGATCACCGGTAAGAGACTACAACCGTCATTATCAGTCCGTCCGGCCTATCCCTCGCGTCGCAGCCGCGCGACGACGAACTCCGTGTCGAGTTCGCCGAGGAACTCGCCGAGCCGGGGACCCTGCGGTTGATCGAAGAACAGCCGGTAGCCCGCCTCGAAGAAGTCGCCCACCTCGAGATCGTGCCGCCGCGCCGTCTCGTACATCTCGCCTTGGATCTCTTCGCCGTCGTGGCCCGCCGCGACGAAGTCCGCCAGGTCGTCCAGCGCGGCGGCGACCGGCGGTTCGACGTCGACGTCGGGGAGGTCCTCCTGGATGCGGTAGTTGTACTCGTTGTCCATCCGCTCGGCCCACGCGCGCGCCCGGTCGACGCGTTCGAGCGCCGCCTCGATCGCCCACTCCGGCGTGTCGTCGTCGACGTAGCCCTCGTTTTTCGCCATCTCGATCCGGAGGTCGCGGTCGTCGGTCATTCCCAGCACGGCCGCGAACGTGTACGGCAGGCGGACGCGCTCTTCTCGCACCTCCTCGACGACGAACGGGTAGGCCCGCTCGGCGAACGCGGTGAGGGCGCCGTCGTCGACGTCGCCGAAGTACGCCCGCTCGAAGCGGTCGAAGTCGTCGACGAGCTGGTCCAGCCGCGAGACGTCGAGGTCGCGCGCCTTCCGCGGGTCGAGCGCGAAGAAGTACCGGATCACCTCCGGTTCGAGGAGGTCGAGCAGCTCCGAGACGGTGACGACGTTCCCCTGGGACGACGAGAGCGCCTCGCCGTTGAGCGTGAACCACTCATAGACCATCGGCACCGGCGGCTCGATCCCGAGGACGGTGCGCGCGATGTCCTCGCCGGAGGGCCACGATCCCTCGGCGTGATCCTTGCCGAAGGGCTCGAAGTCGACGCCGAGCACCTGCCACTGGGCGGGCCACTCGAAGCGCCAGGGGAGTTTGCCCTCGCGGAACGTCGCCGTCCCCTCGTGGCCGCAGCCCTCGATGGTGTTGTCCCCGGCGGTCATATCGGTGCAGACGTACTCGACGGTGCCGGCGTCGAGATCGATCGAGGTGACCGTCTCGGTGATCTTCCCGCAGTTCTCACAGATGGGGTTGAACGGCACGTACTCCTCGTCGACCTTCGCCTGGTATGCCGAGAGCACGTCTCGGGCCTCTTCGACGTGTTCGAGCACGTGGTCGACCACCGGCTCGAAGGTCCCGTCCTCGTAGAGGTCGGTGTTCGAGAGCATCTCGACCGGGATGTCGAGTCGCTCGGCGTCGGCCCGCAGGAGCGCGGCGAAGTGTGCGGCGTAGGAGTCGGACTCGCCGAACGGATCCGGAATGTCGGTGTAGGGCTTGCCGAGGTTCCTGCCGAGCGCGCCGGCGTCGACGTCGCCGAGGCCGACGATGTTCCCGTCGGTGTCTGCGAGTTTTCGGGGGAGCTTCCGCAGCGGGTCGCGGTCGTCGCTGGTGAACACCTGTCTGACCTCGTGGCCGCGCTCGCGGAGCACCTCGGCCACGAAGTAACCCCGGATGATCTCGTTGAAGTTGCCGAGGTGGGCGACGCCGGAGGGCGAGACGCCGCCCTTGATCACGATGGGTTCGTCGGGGTCGCGCGCTTCGATCTCGTCTGCGACCTCGTCGGCCCAGAACGCGCGGTTCGACCCGTCGGCGGGGTCTTCGCTCATCGGTCCTGTACCCAGTAGGTCGGCTCGTCGTCGGCACCCGTGGGGACGACGTCCGTCCCGTCGTGGTTGCCGCGGAGCACCGCGTCTTCGATCCGTTCGGGGTCGGTCCCGTCGAGGACGATCGTCCGCATCTCCGCGCGCTGGATGAGTTTGGCCGCGAGGAGATCCACCGGGGCGGACGCGCCGGCGTCGCGACTCATCGGCGCGATCACGTCGACGAGGTCGTCGGGGGAGAGGCGGTCGTACTTCTCGGCGCCGGCGTCGGCCGTGGGGTCGGCACTGTAGACGCCGTCGACGCTCGTGGCGTAGACGAGGAGGTCCGCGCCGACGTACTCCGCCAGCGCCGCCGCGACCGCGTCGGTCGTCTGGCCGGGCATCACGCCGCCCATCACCGAGACGTCGCCGCGGCGGATGGCGTCGCCGGCTTCCTCGTAGTCGTGTGCGACCTTCGGGTCGACGCTCGCCCCGAGCGCGGCGATGAGCAGGCGAGCGTTGATCCGGGTCACGTCGATGCCGATCTGGTCGAGTTGGACCTCGTTCGCGCCCAGTTCGCGGGCGGCGCCGATGTAGTCGCGGGCGACGCCGCCGCCGCCGACGACGGCGCCGATCTCGCAGCCCTCGTCGGCGAGTGCCTCGACGACCGCTGCGTGGCCCTCGACGCGTCGGGCGTCGAGGTCCGGAGCGAGCACGCTCCCACCGATGGAGACGACGACTCTCATTGCCGTCTCGTTGCTTCGAGCCGGGCTTAAGGGTTGTCAACCGCGTACGCGGGGACGGCGTCTGTCCCCACCGCCACCGTGATGGATCCGCGCCTCGCCGACACAGGCGACAGGATAAAGCCGATCCGCGCCCCGATTCGAGAGTATGCAGGTACTCGGAGCCGTGGGTCCCGGCGCGCGGGAACTGTGCGAACGCCTCGCGTCCCGCGTGGACGGACGCGTTGCGCTCGTGACGGGAGCGGAAGAACTCGATCAGGCGCCCCCCGAGGCGCCGGCCAGCCCGGACGTCACGTTCGAGTTGGGGGCGGCGGGAAAGTGGGCTGCCGCAGGCGGCGATCGAACGCTGCGTGACGTCCTCGACGACCTCGCTGCGACGTACGACTACGCCTTCCTCGCGGGCTTTCCCGACGCGGACGTCCCGACCGTGGCGCTCGCCGACGCGACCGCCGCGAACGCCGTCACGCGGGCCGAGACCGTCGCCGACGTCGACGTCGACTCCGTGCTGGAGACGGTCGCGGACGCCGAACCGCACGTCACCCTCGAAGCGCTCGTCGAGCGGGTCAAGGCCTCGCCGCGGGCCGATCGCGCCGGCGCGATCGCGACGTTCACCGGCCGCGTCCGGGCGAAGGACGACCCCGACGATCCACAGACGCTCGAACTCACCTTCGAGAAGTACGAGGGCGTCGCTGACGACCGGATGCGCGCGATCGAATCGGAACTGGAGGGGCGCGACGGGGTCTACGAGGTCGAACTCTTCCACCGCACGGGGACTATCGAGTCCGGCGAGGACATCGTCTTCGTCGTCGTGCTCGCCGGCCACCGCGAGGAGGCCTTCGAGACCGTCGCCGACGGGATCAACCGCCTCAAGGACGAGGTCCCGATATTCAAGCGCGAGCGCACCGTCGAAGAGGATTTCTGGGTCCACGACCGTCCATAGATCGTCCCCGCGATCGCCCGCCGACACGGCGTTTGCACTGGCCGACGTCGGACGATTCTATCTCTATTATTCTGTGGGAATAAAAGTTCAGAGACTGTTATAAAATTTCTAGCCGCCTGTGAAATGTTTCTGAACAATCAGCTATGGCACCGTTTACAGGTAAATAGAGCCGAATTCCTCCCAACGTTCCTCCGTTTATATACCCATTCGAGTACAAGGCGCAGTCGAGGTGACACAGATGAGCGCAACCGCGACACCCTCCACCGAGTCCGCCAGCGACGATCCGTCCAAAGAAGAGCGGTTGAAGGCCTTCCTCCTCGAGAAGGCCCAGGACGGCGAGATGTACTTCAAATCCAAGTTCATCGCCGACGAGGTCGGTCTCTCCCCGAAGGAGATCGGTGCCCTGATGGTGAAACTCAAGGATTCGGCCTCCGATCTCACCGTGGAAAAGTGGTCGTACACGAGCGCGACCACCTGGCGCATCGAAGCCAGTCAGGACGCGGCCTGATACCGACCCCCGAGACGAACAGTATACTGTCGGAAGAACGCCCTGATACTCCTCGGGATCCCCCGGAGGGGAGCGGGTATCAACGGGTTCGTCCGACAGTACAAGCCGAACGCCCGGCGGACGATGCGACGCGCTGTCGCACCGCCGCCCGACGGTCCTCCCTCGTTCCCGCGATCACGTCCCCCGTCATTATACTGTCGGACGAAA
>JBDGUP010000125.1:0-10312 GCA_042215815.1 Haloquadratum sp.
TCTCGTCCTTACCAAGGACGCGCTTTACCGCTAAGCTACCCAGGCGCGTTTCTCCGTAGCGCAGAGTGGTCTTTAGGGGTTTCGATCCGGCGGCGACGTGCGGCGGTCTGCCGGACCGCCAATAGACAGGATCAGGAGTCGGTCGCCGACGACGGCACTCGGTCGTCGGAGCCGCCGCCCGAGGCCGAGAGCGAGGCGATGCGCTCGGCGGTCGATTCGGAGAACGCGACGTCGGCGGGCTGGAGTCGCCCGTCGACGTCCGCATCGCGGCCCAGTTCCGCGGCGTACTCGAGGAGCGCCGACGAGGGCGTCGCGCCGACGGCGGTCATCCCAGCGACCACCGCGAGCGCGAACACGTCCGCCTCGAGGTTCCGATCGACCGCCTCGACGTTGGCGCCTTCCTCGCGTCGCTGCGTCTGGTCCCGCCCGAAGGCGCGGACCACCTCGACCGCGCGGTCGGCGGCGTCGGTCCGGGCGAGCAGGTAGAAGCCCCGGGAGACGAGCACGTCGGCCGCGATGACGTCGATGTCGGCGTCGATGTCGCCTTCGAGGTCCGCCTCGTCGATTCGCGCCCAGGGTTCGGCGTGGGCGAGCGATCGCGTGAGGCGGAGCCCCTCGTAGATCAGTTGGACGCCGGCGGCGCGCTCTGCGAGCCCGTCTGCGTCCGTATCTACACTCGTCTCGGGTGCGCGGGCGCTGACGAGGGCCAGGACGGCCGGCGTCATCGGCGCTTCCGAGAGACGGTCGAACAGCACCTCGCGGAGCCGGTCGGGATCGACGTCCTCGACCGCCTCGTGCGCGGCGTCACGGACCCGCACGGCGTCGTCCATCGAAATCGTGTAACCACGCGAGAGGCAAAGACCTTTGGAAACCCACCGATTCGATGACGGGGCGACACCGAACGGGCGAGTCCGCGTCAGTTCTTACCGGTGCAGCGGTTCGGGCGCCGGCGGCATCTGCCGCTTGTGGGCGCTCTGTTCGTGGAGTTCGACCACCCGCTCGACCGCCGCGTCCCCGACGTCGAGATGGCGGACGGTGGCCGCCTTCGACAGCGGGCCGTCGACGTGTAACGCCAGGATGGCGTCGAGCGTGTCGTAATCGAATCCCATCTCCGTTTCGTCGGTCTGGCCGAGCCACATCTCCGCGGAGGGGGTCTTCATCACCAGCTCGTCGGGGACGCCGAGCGACGCGGCGAGCTGGCGCACCTGCTGTTTGTAGAGGTTGCCGAGCGGGTTGCAGTCGACGGCCTGATCGCCGTACTTCGTGAAGTAGCCGGTGAGCGCCTCCGAGCGGTTGCCCGTCCCGAGGACGAGCCGGTTCTCGTGGTTCGCGAGGAAGTAACACAGCACGGCGCGCGTGCGGACGTAGACGTTGCCCGCGGCCCGCCGGTCGTCGGCCGCATCGGAGAGCACATCGAAGAACGCCTCCGCGATGGGCTGGATCTCGACGACGTCGTATTCGATTTCGAGTTCCTGGGCCACCCACTCGGCGTCGTTCATACTCTCGTCGGTGTTGACCACGCTCGGCATCACGAGTCCGTGGACGCGGTCGGAGCCCAGCGCTTCGACCGCCAGATACGCCGCCGTCGTGCTGTCGATACCGCCCGAGAGACCGATCACGACGCCCTCGGCGCCCGCCTCGTCGACGATATCTCGGACGAACGCGCTCAGGTGGTCTTTTGTCGCCTCGAGTTCCGCCGTCGAGAGCCGCAGATCGAGCGGTGCGTCCTCTGTGAGGACCGACTGATTCGAAGTCATCGATACCGATTACCGTTCCTACGCACTAATATTCACTCGGTCTCGCCGTTCGGTGGACGGACGGTCACTTCGGTTTCGTACTGTCTCTTGTCAGATGTCCCGACCGCCGTCGACTTCGAGCGCGGTACCGGTGATCATCTGCGCGCTGTCGCTGGCGAGGAAGACGGCCGCCTCGGCGATGTCGTCGGGGTCGGCGAGCCGCCCCAGCGGGATCGTCTCGGCCATCCCCTCGACGGTGAGGTCCCCGTCGGCGAACTCCGGGAGCATCCCCGTGTCGGTCGCGACGGGACAGATCGCGTTCACGCGGATGCCGTCGTCGGCCAGCTCGAAGG
The DNA here is from genome assembly GCA_042215815.1 of Haloquadratum sp. Lineage (GTDB taxonomy): Archaea > Halobacteriota > Halobacteria > Halobacteriales > Haloferacaceae > Haloquadratum. The sequence goes on from JBDGUP010000125.1 coordinate 2,090, forward strand.
CCAGCTGCTTCGTGAGCGTGATCATCCCGCCCTTGGAGGCGGCGTACGCCGACAGCCCGGTCCGCGGTCGGATGCCGGCGGTCGAGGCGGTGTTCAGGATGACGCCGCCGCCCTGCTCGCGCATCCGCGGGACGGCGAACTTCGCGCCCAGGAAGGCGCTCTTGAGGTTCACGTCCTGGATCCGGTCCCAGGTGGCTTCGGTCACCTCCTCGACGGGCGTCGACTCCTGGGGGATTCCGGCGTTGTTGTGGAGGACGTCGATCGAGCCGAACGCCTCGACCGTCCGGTCGACGAACGATGCGACGTCGTCGGCGGCGGAGACGTCCGCGGTGACCGCGATCGCGTCGGCGTCGGCGTCGGTCTCGGTCTCGATCGCCCGGGCCGTCGATTCGGCGGCCTCGCCGTCGACGTCGACGACGGCGACGTCGGCGCCCTGTTCGGCGAACTGGATCGCCGTGCGCTCGCCCATCCCGGAGCCGGCCCCGGTGACGGCGACCGCCCGGCCGTGGAAGTCGAGATCCATACCGGAGGGACGACGCCGTCGCCGCTTCAACGTTTCCCACGGTCGCGACGACGATCGTCGGCGTCGGCATCGGCGTCGGCGCCGATCCAAACATTCACACCGGAGATCGACGAGGAAGGAATATGCGCGACCCAGACGTTCGAGCGCGGTACCCCCACCTGATCGGCGGGGCGTGGACAGAGCCTGCGGACGGCGAGTACACCGAGACCGTCGATCCGGCGACGGGGGACTCGATCGCGGAGGTGGCTGCCGGCACGGCGGCCGACGTCGACGAGGCGGTCGCGGCGGCGCGCGAGGCGTTCCCCGCGTGGCGCGATACCGACCCCGTCACCCGGGGACAGCGGGTACACCGGGTCGCGGAGTCGATCCGAGCGCACCTCGACGAACTGGCCGCGATCGAGTCCCGCGACCAGGGAAAGCCGCTCTCGCAGGCGAGGTCCGACTTCGAGGGGGCGGCGCGCTACTTCGAGTACTACGCGGGCGCGGCCGACAAACTGGAGGGCTCGTCGATCCCGGTCGGGACCGGACAGGTCGATTACACCGTGCGGGAGCCCTACGGCGTCTCCGCGCAGATCGTCCCGTGGAACTTCCCGGGTAACCTCTTCGCGCGCGGCGTCGCGCCCGCGCTCGTCGCCGGCAACGCCGCCGTCGTCAAACCGGCGCCGACGACGCCGCTTTCGGCCTTCCGCCTCGCAGAACTCTGCCACCAGGCGGGCATTCCCGAGGGGGCGGTGAACGTCGTGGCGGGCGGCGGCCGGGCGGGGGCGGCGCTCACCGAACACGAGGGCGTCGACACGATCACGTTCACGGGCAGCGTCCAGACGGGGCAGTCGGTGATGCGGGCCGCCGCCGAGCACGTCACGCCCGTGACGCTCGAACTCGGCGGGAAGAACCCCGCGATCGTCCACCCCGACGCCGACCTCGCGGAGGCGGTCGAGTGGATCTCGACCGCGATCTTCACGAACGCGGGACAGGTGTGTTCGGCCGCCGACCGGGCGCTCGTCCACACGGACGTCTACGACGAGTTCGTCGAGCGGATCGTCGACGCCGCAGAGAGCTACGACATCGGGCCGGGGATCGAAGATCCCGACCTGGGACCGCTCAACAGCGAGGCGCACCTCGAACGGGTCCGCACCTACATCGAACGCGGCCGGCAGGCGGGCGCGACCCTCGCGACCGGCGGCCGCGTGCCCGACGGTGACGCGTCGTCGGCCGACCTCCCCCCGGACGGGAACTTCGTCGAGCCGACGGTGTTCGTCGACGTCGACAACGAGATGGCGATCGCCCAAGAGGAGATCTTCGGTCCCGTCCTCGTCGTCGTCCCGTTCGGTGACGACGACGATCCGATCGAGATCGCGAACGACGTCGAGTACGGGCTCACGGCGGGCGTCTTCACCAACGACGTCCGGCGCGCCCACCGCGACGCCCAGCGGCTGCAGGCCGGCAACGTCTATGTCAACAAGTGGTTCGGCGACACGAACCAGACCCCGTTCGGCGGCTACAAGAAGAGCGGGATCGGCCGGGAGAAGGGCTTCGAGGCGCTGGGGTCGTACCTCCAGACGAAGAACGTCGCGATCAACCTCGAACGCGGGAGCGGCGAGGACCTCCCCGGCGCGTGAGCGCGATTTTTTATATACTTTTATTAGGTCCCGTAGTCGACTGTGCTTCGTATGAGACAGCGACGAGAGTTCATCGCGGGGACCGGTGCGGCAGCGATCGCGGCACTCGCCGGCTGTTCCGGCGGGGGTTCATCGAGCGGCGGGACCGAGTCGGGCGACGGCGCCACGACGACTACCGAGTCGGCGACCACGAGCGGCGGCAGCGGGAACGCGAAGCCGATCCCGGTCGGCGTCCTCCTCCCGTTCTCCGGCGAGTACGCGTGGGTCGGCGAGAACGTGCTCCCGGTGGTGGAGATGATCACAGAAGAGATCAACGAGCAGGGCGGCATCGGCGGCCGGAACCTCACCGTCGTGAAGGGCGACACCGAGGGGTCGCCGTCGGCGTCGCTCTCGGCGGCGAAGAAGCTGATCAACGTCGAGGGCGTGGCCGGCATTATCGGCCCGACGTCGATCACGATGTCCGCCGTCTTCGACCTCTTCACGCAGAACCAGATGCCGGTCGTGACGCCGACCGCGGGGACGACGTCGCTCGACGACCGCGGCGGCGAGTACGTCTTCCGGACGGTCCCCTCCGACGCGCTCGGGGGCCGGGCGATCGCGAAGGCCCTCCGGAACAAGAAGTACAACACCGTCGCCGACTACTCCAAGATGGCGCTGATGGTCGGCAACAAGGAGGTCTTCCAGTCGTTCAAAAAGCCGATCAAGAGCTCCTTCGAGGAGTTCGGCGGGACGGTCACCACGACGATCGACTTCAAGACGGGCAAGTCCTCCTACACCAGCGAGGTCCAGACGATGATGAACTCCGACCCCGAGGTCACGGTCCTCGTGGGGTCCAAAGACGACAGCATCAAGATTATGCAGGCCGCCTATCAGGCGGGCTACGAGGGCAACTGGTTCGTGACGCAGGACCAGACCACCGACGTCTTCCTCGAGGAGGCCTCCTCGAAGGTGACAGACGGCATCCTCGGTCTGCAGTCTGCGCCGTATCAGGCCGCCCAAGAGGCCGGGCGGATCGAGGCGTTCAAACAGCGCTTCCGTGAGTACGCGGGGTCGAAGCCCAAGCTGTTCGCCCGCAACGCCTACGACGCGATGAACGTCCTCGGACTCGCGATGAAGGCCACCTCGACGGCGGGCGACGACGTCACGCCCGCCGCCGTCGCCGGGAACGTCCGGACCGTCGCGAACCCGCCAGAGAAGGTCGTGACGAACTACACCGAGGGCGCCTCGGCGGTCGCCGACGGGACCGACGTCGACTACCGCGGGCTGATCGGCCCGATCGACTTCGACGAGGACGGCGACATCGGCGCCCCGTTCGCGATTATGCAGGTCCGAGACGGGAGCTGGACGAAGGTCGCGACGATCCCGCCGAGCGAACTGTAAGCGGCCCGCGCAATGGTCGCCTCCGTTTCCCAGTTCGTCCAGACGGTCGTTTTCGGCCTCATCGAGGGCAGCGTCATCGCCGTCGGCGCGGTCGGGCTGACGCTGTCGTACGGCGTCACCAGATTCATCAACTTCGCCTACGGGGAGTTCCTCACCTACGGCGCGTATCTCGCGCTCTTCCTCTCGGGGGCCGGACTCGGCGTCTCGCTCCCGCTTCCCGTCGCGACGGTCGTCGCGGTCGTGCTCGTCGGCGCGCTGGGCGTCGGGGTCTCCCGGGTCTTCTTCGAACCCATCGCAGAGCGCGGGCCGATCCCCCTGTTGATCACCTCGATCGGCGTGGCGTACGTCCTGCGGTACTCGCTGACGGCGGCCGTCGGCGTCTCCGCGAGGCAGCTGCCGGTGCCGCTGATGCGTCCGGTCACGGTCTTCGGCGTCGGAACCACGCCGCTGCGAGCGGCGGTCTTCCTCGTCTCGGTCGCGACGATGCTCCTCGTTCACCTGCTGCTGACGCGCACGATGCTCGGCAAGACGATGCGCGCGACCAGCGGCAACCGCGATCTGGCCGAGATCGCCGGCATCGACACCGACGGGGTGATCCGGCGGACGTGGTTCCTCTCCGCGGGCGCCGGCGCGCTGGCTGGCGTCCTCTATGCCGTCCTGTTCGCGCCGTTCCGTCCGACAGTCGGGTTCGAGTACCTCATCGTCATCTTCGCGGCGACGCTGCTCGGCGGCATCGGCCGCCCCTACGGGGCGATGGCCGGCGCGCTGATCGTCGGCGTCGCGATGAGCCTCGGGAGCCGCTATCTCTCTGCGGAGTACACGATGGCGTACGCGTTCGTGATCCTGGTCGGCGTCCTGCTGTTCAAGCCCGAAGGCATCGCCGGGGGTGAGATCTGATGGTGGCGCCGGCCGTCCTCGCGATCTCGGTTCCCGGCTGGGGGTCGTTCCTGCTCACCGTCGTGACCCTCGCGACGATCTATGCGCTCCTCACGCTCGGGCTCAACATCCACTACGGCCACACCGGGCTGATCAACTTCGGCCACGTCGCGTTCTTCGCGGCGGGCGCCTACACCGCGGCGATCCTGACCGTCCCGCCGCCGGGACAGGTCTCGGGCGCCGAGTACGTCATCGGGCTGAACCTGCCGATGCCGCTCGGCCTGCCGGTCAGCCTGCTCGGCGCCGCGCTGGTCGGCGGCCTGCTCGCGACGCTCATCGGAGCGGCGAGCGTCCGGCTCGGGAGCCACTACCTGGCGATCGCGACGTTCGCGCTCGCGGGCATCTTCGGCAGCATCCTCGAAAACGAGGCCTGGCTGACGAACGGCGCGTTCGGTCTCAACAGCGTCCCCAAGCCCGGCCGAGCGGCGATGACGGCCGACGCGTGGCAGCTTTCTTACCTCGCTCTGGTCGTCGTCGTGCTCGTCGCCGTCGCGGCCGTCCTCTCCCGCCTCACCGGCGCCCCCTTCGGTCGGCTGCTCCGGGGGGTGCGCGAGAGCGAAGACGCCGCACGGATGCTCGGCAAGGACACCACCCGCGTCAAGCTCACGTCGTTCGGAATCGGCGGGGCGGTCGCGGGACTCGCCGGCGGGCTCTATGCCCACTACGTCGGCAGCGTGGTCGTCCAGCAGTTCGTCCCCGCCGTGACGTTCACCGTCTGGGCGGCGCTCCTGCTCGGCGGGGTCGCCTCCAACACCGGCGCCGTGTTCGGCGCGTTCCTCCTCGTCGGCTTCCGCGAGTCGACGCGGTTCCTCACGAGCCTCTACGACGGCCTGCTCGCGACGCTTCCCACCGTCGCCGCGAACGCGCTCCGGGCCGGCGTCGACCCGCTTCCCGACCACGCCTCGTTCGTCCCCAGCCTCCGGTTCGTCGTGATCGGGCTGTTGATCGTGCTCGTGATCCGGTATCGTCCGGAAGGGGTCTTCGGCGACCCCGACGAGATCGAAGCGATCGGGGAGGAAGACGGATGAGTCCGAACGACGCCGACGGCGATCACGCCGACGCGGACCACGCCGAGCCGGTCGAATCGCCTATCCTCGAAGTCGACGACGTGGTAAAGCGCTTCGGCGGGCTGACCGCGGTCGACCACGCCTCGTTCGCGGTCGGGGCGGAGTCGATCACTGGCCTCATCGGTCCCAACGGGGCCGGGAAGTCGACGCTCTTCGACTGCATCACCGGCGTTCTCACCCCCGACGCGGGGACGGTCCGCCTCGACGGCGAGGAGATCCAGGGCCGTCCGCCCAACCGGATCGCCCAGCGGGGACTGGGACGGACGTTCCAGACGCCGAAGATCTTCCGGGGGATGAGCGTCCGCGAGAACCTCGCGTTCGCGGCGCGAGGACAGACCGGCGAGCGACCGCTCGCGGCGTTGGTCCGACCGGGCCGGGTCGAGACCGAAGAGGCGGAACTCGACGAGCGGGTCGAAGAGACCCTGTCGTTCCTCGAACTCGACCACCTCGCCGACGAGTACGCGAGCGGGCTGTCGGGCGGCCAGCGGAAGCTCCTCGAACTCGGCCGCGTGCTGATGCTGGACCCGAAGATCATCCTGCTCGACGAGCCGATGGCCGGCGTCAACCCGTCGCTCACCGACGACCTGCTCGATCGCCTGCACGAACTCAACGACCGCGGCCGGACGATCCTCTTCATCGAACACGATATGGACCTCGTGATGAACCACTGCGACCGGGTCGTCGTCCTGCACAACGGCGAGACGCTCGCGAGCGGCCCGCCGTCGCTCGTCCAGGAGGACGAGCGGGTCGTCGAGGCGTACCTGGGAGGGTTCGAAGGATGAGCGACGCGGACGCGTCCGGTGCGGACCTCGAAACGGTCCCCCGCGACGACGACGCGCTGTTTTCGGCGCGGGACGTCGAGACCGGCTATGGAGAGCTACAGGTGCTCTACGGCGTCGACGTCGACGTCCGAGCCGACGAGATCGTCCTCGTCTTCGGGCCGAACGGCGCGGGGAAGTCGACGCTTATGAAGGCGCTCTACGGACAGCTCCCGCTGTGGGACGGCCACATCGAGATGTCCGGGACCGACCTATCGACGGTCAGCGCCAACGAGATGGTCGAACACGGGATCAGCTTCGTGCCCCAGACGCAGAACGTCTTCCCGAACCTCACCGTCTCGGAGAACCTCGACATCGGCGGGATCCACGTCGACGATCCCGGGGCGCGACGCGAGGAGCTGTTCGAGCTGTTCCCGCGGCTCGAAGAGCGCCTCGAACAGTCCGCGGAGACGCTCTCGGGCGGCGAGCGGCAGATGCTCGCGATGGCGCGCGCGCTGATGCCGGATCCCGACCTGCTCTTCATCGACGAGCCCTCGGCGGGGCTGGCCCCCCAGCTCATAGAGCGGACCTTCGAACACGTCGAGCGGATCCGCGACGACGGAACGGCGGTGCTGATGATCGAACAGAACGTGAAGGCCGCGCTGTCTGTCGCCGACCGCGGCTACGTGCTCGATATGGGCGAAAACCGCTTCGAGGGCGACGCGGCGACCCTCCAGCGCTCCGAGCGGATCCGGGACCTCTATCTCGGGAAGTAGCAACTGTCGGACAGACGTTCGTGAATCAGATCGGCACCTCGGGGTGCCGAGACGCGTCACAGAGTTCTGTCCGACAGAATACGACGACAAACGTTTTTGTCGCGATAGCGAGTATCCGGCGGTATGACCCCGTTCGGCCGGCGCGTCGCCTCACCAGGTCTCGGGCGCATCGAGGGCGATGGCGTTTGAACACCGCGTCAAGCTGTTCGTCAGCGAGAACGACCGGCTCGTCGCCGGACTCCTGCTCGCCGTCGGTGTCCTCTGTCTCGCCGGCGCGGGATACGTGTTCGTCACGCCGACCACCCAGACGGTGACAGAGCGGACGAACGAACAGACCTTCAGTAGCCGGGTGACAGAAAGCGCCCTCGTGACCCGGTCGACGCCGCTGTACGAGCGGGGAACCCGGATCGAGAACCGGTCGGTGTACTTCACGGCCATCTCGCCGAGGCTCACCTTCGAGATGCGCACGGCGGTCCCCGCCGGACGGCCGGTGCTCGTCCGACAGCGGCTCTCCATCGCGATCGTCGGCGTCCGGGACGGACAGCCCTTCTACCGCGAGCGACGGACGATCGTCGAGACGAGCCAGCGGGTGAGAGACGGGAGCGCGACCGCGACCGCGACAGCGAACGTCTCGGACATCTCCCGGAAGCTCGCCCGGTTGATCGAGACGGCCGGCGACGCCGGGCAGTTCCGGCTCCGCCTCCTGATGAACGTGACCTACCGCACCGACGCGTACCGGGGATCGCTGCGTTCGACGGTGCCCTTCGTCATCTCGGGGGACGCCTACTACGTCGACGGGACGCTCGCCGCCCAGCGGACGGAGTCGACGACCGTCACCCGGGAGGTCACGCGACCGCCGAACCCGGCGGGATACGGCGGCCTCGCGGTCCTCGGTCTCCTGTTCTTCGGCGTCGCGGGAGTTGCGTTGCGGGTCAGAGACCGGGTCGATCCCGAGGCGTTACGCACCCGGATCGCCCACGACCAGCACGCCGAGTGGATCTCCCGCGGGCAGTTCCCGACCGACTCCGAGAAGCAGTACATCTCGATCCTCTCGCTGGAAGACCTCGTCGACGTCGCGATCGACACGAACCGCCGCGTGATTCACGACCCGCAGATCGACGCCTACGCGGTGATCGACGGTTCGGAGATCTACTACTACGCGCT
>JBDGUP010000142.1:0-10266 GCA_042215815.1 Haloquadratum sp.
CACGATTTGTTGGTGATTATCTGTTTAGCAGCCTCGTTCTGGATGCTCCGCTGTGAATTTGGTCAGTAACGAAAGCATCTCTTAGGTAAGAGATGCAGGCCTCGGCACTCATAGGGCTCGTCGTCGCCGAGCGCCACCCCGGCTCGGAGCGGTGCCGTCGTCATCGGCCGGTCGGCAGTAGGGCCACCGGCGAAAAGAAGGTTCGGCGCTGTCGCCCGATCAGACCACGCGGGCGAACGCCAGCGTGCCGCTGGTGCGCTCGACGAGCGCCCGGACGGTCTGGCCCTCTCGCGCGCCGGAGACGAAGATGGTGAATTTGCCCTTCTCGGCGACGCCGTCGCCCTTCCGGCCGGTCCCGGTGATCTCCAGTTCGTAGGTCGTCCCCTCCTCGACGGCGGGCCCGGACTGCGATTGGGTCTTCGAGGCGCTCTTTTCGACCGGGCGGAACGCGCCGCAGGCCTCACACCGGAGCATCGCCACGCCGTCTTCGGTCACGAGGCGGGTGTCCGGCAGGCCGCACTCCGTACAGGTGACGTACTCGGCGACGTACTCGTCGATGGCGGCCTCGAAGTCCGCGACGGTGAACGAGCCGTTGTAGCGCGCGCGGTCGCCGTCGAGCTGGCCGTTGGTCCCGAGTTCGCTCTGGATGTTCCGGTGGACGTGTTCGACGTCGCGGCCCAGCGCGTCGGCGATCTCGCCCAGGTTCGTCAGCCGGGTGAACGCCCCGTCGGTCTCGCCGGCGGGATCCGGGACGTCGAGTCGGGACTGTTCTTCGTTCCGCTCCGGGAGGGCTTCGAGCGCCCGATCGAGAGAATCAGCGTAGTTCATACGTATCGAAGTCCGCGGGGACGTATAGCCGTTCCGTGTGCCGTGCGGCCGCGTGCCGCGGTGGGTGCGGCGCTCGGCGGGAAGAGACGAGACTAGTTATCTGCGGTCCCGTACTACTGGTCCGCCGACTCGCCGGCGCGCTCGCGCGCGGCCGCGACGACGAGCGGGAGCGTGACGGTCGCGTCGCCGACCACGGTGGCGTTCCGCGCCGACTTCTCCAGTTTCCCCCACGACCGCGCCTCGTCGAGGGTCGCCCCCGAGAGCCCGCCGGTGTAGTCGGGGTCCATCGTCAACTGCACGGCGTAGTCGTAGGCGTCCGGGATCGTGAGCATCGTCTGGAGCACGTAGTTCTTCGGCACGCCGCCGCCGACGACCATCGCGCCGGCCTTCTCGGCGTCGAAAGCCAGATCCGAGAAGTGGCTCATATCGCCCAGCGCGTCCAGCCCGAAGTCGGAGGTCTGCGAGTAGATCCACGCCTGGATGCCGAGCACGGAGTCTTGGATCGCCGGGCAGTAGATCGGCACGTCGTGTTCGTAGGCCGCGGCGGCGATGCCGGCGTCCTCGTCGACGTCGCGCGCTTCGTTCTGCTCGGCGTTCGCCCGGCCCAGTTCGGCGGTGAACTCCTGAATCGAGACCCGGCGCTCGACCGCGGGAAAGACGTTGTCGCGGAGGTGGGACTCGAACAGCGCGAAGTGCTCTTGGGGGAGATAGACGTTGTAGATCCGGTCGACGCCCTCGTCGCGGAGCGCCTCGTCGTGCTCGCGGGACGTCTCGCCCGTCGGCGCGGCGTCGGCCGCCGCGGGGTGCGGATCGTGCGGTTCCGCGCGACCGTGGTGGTGCTTGCCGCCGATGGCCTCGATGGCGTCGTGGGTCAGGTTCGCCCCGGTCGTGACGAGCGCGTCGATGTGTCCGTCGCGTATCAGGTCGGCGACGATCGCCCGCATCCCAGCGGGGACCATCGCGCCGGCCAGGCCGAAGAAGTTCCGCACGTCGTCGGCGGCGAGCATCTCCGCGTAGATGTCGACCGCGCGGTCGACGTCGGCCGCACCGATGCCGGCCTTCCCGTACTCGGCGGCGAGGTCGCCGACGGTCATCCCGGCGCGAACCCGCGCGTGACCGACCGGCGCCTCGTGGAACTCCTCGCGCTGCGGGGAGTGCTCTTCGGACGCGTCGGTCTGGCCGTCGCCGCCGTGTTCGGCCGGTTCCTCCGAGTCTGTCGGTTCGTCGCCCATACGCCCTCTGTTCGGCCCGCGGGGATAGGTTTCGCGGTCCGCCGTCGCGGCGTCGCGCCGGGATCACTCCGCGGCGACCGACCGGTCGGTCTCCACGTCCGAGAAGGCCGCCATTCCCCTGACGGCGACGGCGACGAAGCCGACCTTCGAGACGAGATCGAGATACGTGAAGACGAGCGCCTGCGTCTCCGGGAGGAGGAGACCGACGCCGGTGGGCGCGAGCAGCCACACGACGGGATAGAGCGTCCAGACGATCACCGTGAGGTTGCGCAGCGTCACGAACGACGACTCCGCCGTCGCGGAGGTGAACGAGGCGCGTCTCGGCAGCGTCCGCACGAGCAGGCCCACCAAGACGAGATACGCCGCCAGACCGACGCCGAACAGGAGGTACTGCACGATCCCGGCCGTGAGCGAGGCGGCGACGCCGGCGAGGACGACGACCACGTCGACGCCCACGAGCGTCCCGAGGACGCGACGGCCCGGCTCGGAGAGCAGCCCGAGATACAGCACCATCAGCGGCGTCGTGACGAGCCAGTCGGCATAGCGGATCAGCTCGACGGTCGTCCCCGCCGCCTGGACTTTGCCGTATCCGAGCGCCATCACCAGGTACGCCACGGCGGCGACGCCGGTCACGCCGAGCAGCACGGCGTTGAACGTGCGGTTCTCGTCGCCTGTCAGCAGCCGATACGCCGTCGGCGCCGACCCGGCGGCCATCCCCACCGCGCCGACCCACAGCCACAGCGTGGTCGTGAATTCCATCTCAGTCACCTCCGGGACCGCGTTCGTCGTTCCGTCTCGGTACCGCGTCGGTCGCACCGTCGGCTCGGAGCGCCGACTGGTCTCTCGCGTCAGCGAACTCGCCGTCGACGGGCGCGTCGATCCCTTCCAGGTCGGAGTCGGTCCGCTCCCGGTCGCTCCCGACCCCGGCGGAGCCGCCCTCGTCCACGGTGAAGTCTTCGAGCGCGACGCGGAGTTCGCGCGCCTGCGCGGTCAGTTGTTCGGCGGCCTCGGAGACGTTCGTCATCGTGCTGGTCTGTTGTTCGGCCGCCGCTGCGGCGTCCGCCGCCTTCTCGGCGGTCTGATCGCCGATCGCAGCCACGTCGTCGACCCGATCGACCACGGCCGTCGCCGAGGACGCCTGCTGGGCGGTCGCATCGCGGATCTCCTGGATCGACTCGTCGGTCTCGTCGGCCGCCGCCGCGATGTTCTCTAACGCGTCGACGACCTCCTCGACGGTGCCGACGCCGCTTTCGATCCGCTCGCGGGTCTCTTCCATCGCCTCTGTGGTCTCGTCGGCGCGCGCCTGGATCTGTTCGATGCTGTCTTCGATCTCGGCGGCGGAGTCTGCGGTCTCCTCGGCGAGGTTCTGGATCTCGTCGGCGACGACGGCGAACCCGTTGCCCTCCTCGCCGGTCCGGGCGGCCTCGATCGAGGCGTTCACCGCGAGCAGGTTCGTCTCCTCGGCGATGTCGCTTATCACTTCGACGACCTCGCTCACCGCGTCGAGTTCTTCGGCCAGTGCGGAGACCTCCTCGGCGGTCTCGATCGTCGCCCGTTCGACGGCGTCCATCTCGTCGATGGCGCGCTCGGCGCGTGCCTGCCCCTCCTCGCCCACGGCCGCCGCGCGCTCGGAGGACTCGGCCACCTCGTCGACCGTCGCGGCGATCTCCTCGGCCGAGGACGACAGCGAGTCGACCTCCGAGGAGACGTCGTGTAACGCCTCGGTCTGTCGCTCGGTGCCGTCGGAGATCTCGGTCGTGGCCTCGGTCACCTGTTCGGACGCCTCGGTCACCTCGTCCGCGCCGGCGTCGACCCGGTCGGCCGCCGCGACGACGTGCTCGGAGAACGCCTTGACCTCGGTCAGCGTCTCTTCGACCGCGTCCAGCATCGCGTTGAACGAGACGGCGATGTCGGCCATCGCCTCGTGATCGGTGTCGGGATCGAGCCGCCGCGTCAGATCGCCGTCGGCGACGTCGTCCATCACGTCACCGTAGGCGGCCGCCGTCGCTTCGAGTGACTCGTTTTTCTCTTCCATCGACCGAATCTGGGTGCGCAACTCGCCGCGCATCTCGTCGAAGGACCGATACAGCGTCCCGAACTCGTCGGTTCGCGTCGTCGAGAGGTCGACGTCGAGGTCGCCGCCGGCCATCGCGTCCGCCCGCCGGGCCAGGTGACGGAGCGAGACGATGGTGTTCGAGCCGACGACGACGCCGACGAACGCCAGGCTCACCAGCGCGAGGAGGATGAGTCCGAGGATCGACGAGATGACCTGGGAGCCGAGCGCGTACGCCTGGGCCCGCGGGGTCCGCACGAGGACCGTCCAGTCCAGCGTCTCCATCCCGGCGCCCGCGACCAGGGTCTCTCCGCGCCGCTGGAAGCCGCCGTCTGCGAGCGCGGAGACGTCACCGCCGTACTGGTCCAGCAGCCTCTCGGTGTTCGGGTGGGCGATGATCCGGCCCTGGCCGTCGAGAACGACGGTCGATCCCCCGCCCGCGGCGTTGGCGAACGCCTCGGTGTGCGCCTCGAGGTTGATCATATACACGAGCGCTTTGTCCTCCGTCCCCGCGATCGGCGAGATCACCGAAATCACCGGGAAGTCGACGATGGGAACGGTGAACGGCGCCGTGACGTAGGTGTCGTCCGGCCCCGAGAACGTCGGCGGATCCGTCGCGAAGGGCGCCCCCTGCGCTGCCGGACGCACGCCCTCCATCTTCGCTGCGGAACTGGCGACGATCGTCTTCGAGCCCCGGTCGTAGTAGTGGACGGCCACGACACCCTTCGGGACGGCGTCGCTCTTCACGACCTCGGACAGATGCGCCGAGATCGCCCGTTCGTCGCCGGACTGCAGGACCGACCGCGACGAGTGCAGGCGCGTCTGTCGCCTGATGCCGCTGATCCAGGTATCCAGTTCTGCGGCCCGCGTCGCCGCCGCCGTCTGCAGTTCCTGGCTCACGTCTTCCTGCAGCGTCGCCGACGTCTCCGCGTGCACGACGAACCCGAACCCGACGACGAGGGCGACGACCGCGAGCAGTGCGACCGCGAGTTTCGCGCCGAAACTCGACCGAACCGATTCGATGACGCCGTGGTCTTGCATCTACCCCTCGTATGTAGATCTCGATGAAAAAGCCACTCCGCGAGTTATCTCGGGTGATACTGGAACGGCCTCCCGGGTCGCCACGGAACCGACATATGTCTACTGGCCGAGGCGACGCCGCTACAGACCCGTCGGATGCGACAGCACGGTCGTCTCGACGCCCCACTCGGCGACCAGGTCTGCGAGCCGTGCCACGCCGAACGTCTCCGTGGCGTAGTGGCCCGCGAGGAAGACGGACACGCCGGCCTCCCGCGCCGCGTGATACACCTGCTGTTTCCCCTCGCCGGTGACCAGGGCGTCCGCGCCCGCGGCGGCCGCCTCGTCGAGCCAGTCCGCTCCCGAACCGGTGACGATGGCGACGTCCTCGATCGGTTCGGGGCCGAAATCGAGCACCTGCGGCTCCCGGCCGCCGGTGTCGAGCGCGGCGAGTTCCGCCCGGAGGTCGTCGACGCCGTAGGGCGACGCCGCGCGTCCGCGCTGGCCGACCGTCACCGGACCCAGCGAGCCGAACGGCTCGCGGGAGTCGGCGGTGAGACCGAGGTGGTCTGCCAGCCCCGCGGCGTTGCCGAGCGACCGGTGGCCGTCGAGCGGGAGGTGTGAGACGTACAGCGCGAGGTCGTTCTCGACGAGCGCCGAGACCGTCTCGTACTCGCGGCCGGTCACGCGGTCGAGCCCGCCCCAGATCAGGCCGTGGTGGGTCACGAGCAGGTCCGCCCCCGCGTCGGCGGCGGCGTCGATCGTCGCCGCGGCGGCGTCGACCGCGAACGCGGCGCGGTCGACCTCGATCTCGGCGGGGTCGGCACCGAAGCCGTCGCCGCCGGGACCGATCTGCAGTCCGTTCGCGCTGGCGTCGACGTCGGCGTAGGCGTCGGTGTCGAGCCGTTCGTCCAGGCGGTCGGCGAGCGTGGAGAGTTCCATACGAAAGCGCTCGATCGCGAGGGGATAGAGGCTGTCGGTCCGCCCCCGCGCCTCTCTCCGCTCCCGCGTTCACTGTTCGCTCGCGTGCGCGTAGACGAACTCCCGGCAGAGCTTCGCCGCGAGCGACGCCGCCTGCCCGTCGTCGCGGTCGTTGACCTCGACCACGTCGAAGCCGCCGGCGTGGGGGGCCACCGCCCGCACGACGTCCCGCAGCTCCCGCGGCGCCAGGCCGAACGGCTCCGGGGTCCCGGTCCCCGGTGCGAACCCCGGATCGGCGGCGTCGACGTCGACGCTCAGGTACGCGGCGCGCCCGCCGAGCCACGAGTCGACGTCGAACCCGGCGACGTCTTCGGGAGGGACGACGGTCACGTCGTCCGCCTCGGCGCGCTCCCACTCCGCGGCCGATCCCGTCCGGGCGCCCAAGAGGAGCGCCTCGTCGACGCCGACGTCGAGGTCCCCGCGGTCGTCGATGACCCGTCGCGTCACCGTGGCGTGGCTGTACTCGTTGCCGTCGTACTCCGCGCGGAGATCGAGGTGGGCGTCCAGACAGACGAAGGCGTCCGGCTCGACGGCGGCGACGCCGGCCGCCGAGACGGTGTGTTCGCCGCCGAAAAGCAGGGGCACGGCGTCCTCGCGGACCACGTCCCGGAGTTCGCCCCGCAGCCACGAGAGGTACGCCGCGGCGTCGTCCCACGCGCGGACGTCGCCGTGGTCGTGGACGGCACAGTCCGAAAAGCACAGGCCGGTCCGCCGGTCGTAGTCGTCGAACGGCCGGGCGAACCGCCGGATTCTCTCGGGCCCGAAGCGGGCCCCGGGTCGGAACGAGGTCGAGAGGTCCAGCGGGGCGCCCACGACGACGTACGCGGCGTCGTCACGCGACGTGTTCGCCCCGGGGAACATCGCCGATCAGACGATCTTCCGCTGGCCCTCGTACTCGAGGTACTCGATCTCGTCGTCGGGCGAGAGGTCCTCGTCCTCGGGGATCCGCATCGTGAACGTCTCGTAGGTCTCGAGGTCCATAATCTGGGCGTCGTCGCCGGTCACCGAGACGACCTGTCCCTGCTTTCGCTCGATGATGGGGACCCACACCTTCGCGTCGACGGGCTGGCTCAGCGACCGCTTCTTGTCGTCGAAGACGCCGCGCCCCTCGATGCGCGCCTTCGCGCTGCCGTGTTTGCCGGGCTTTGCCGTGCTGTAGGAGTTGATCTTGCACGGGGCATCTTCCATCATCACGTAGCTCCCTTCCTGCAGTTCGCGGACCTGCTTTTGCTCTTTCGGCATACGAGCGGATTGGCGTGTGGTCGGTATAAACGGTTTGGAACCGGGGCGCGGTACTGATACTGTCGGACGAACGTCCTGATACGCCTGCGTACCCCCGGGAGGGGGGACGAGGGTATCGACGGTTTCGTCCGACAGTATGAATCGGCGGTACACAGTGACAATAGACAGTATCAGGCCTCGTCGGTGTCGCCGTCGGGGGGATACGACGGATCGCGGCTCCGTCCGGCCGCATCGTCGTCGAGTCCGTCCCGCCGCCGGGTGAGGCTACCGACCGCGCCCGCCGCCACGTTCGGGAGACTCACGCTCAGCAGGACGGCCCCCGTCGCCTCGCCCGCCGAGTCGACCAGGGGAACGATGTATTCGATCGGGAACGGGAGCGGGGCGTCGGCGACGACAGAGAGCACGACCAGCCCGGGGATGAGGACGATCCCCCACGCCATCGCCGTCAGGAGACCGTGCCACGCCCCGTCGGAGGGGCGCCCTCCCGAGAGGTAGCCGGCGAGCGCGCTCCCGGCCAGCCCCCCGACGAGCGTCACGCGTCCCGTCGCCGCGAAGACGAGCGCCTCGCTACAGGCCGCGAGGGCGAACCCCGCCGCGACGGAGCGCCACCGCGTCATAGCACCCGATTGATCTTCGTCCCGGATAAACGTACGTCCCAAATATTCACCCGTGATAACTGGAACGGGCGTCCGCTACTCCCGGTTCCGGCGGTCCTGGCGCTCGCGCATACTCTGTCGGGTGAACTGCGGCTTCGCGCGGATCCCGCGCTTCGACCGGAACGAGAGGTACAGCGCCACGAGGGCCGGCACCGTCAGGATCGCGGCGATCGCCGCCGGAACGACGCTCGTCTCCTCGAAGGCATAGAGGATCGCAGTCGAGAGCGCGCCCACCGAGACGAAGAGACCGTAGACGATGCGCCGCGCCAGCCGAGAGAGGACGTCGTTTTCGTCCTCCAGCCGCACGTTGACCGTGAGGTTGTCGTTCTGTACCCGGTCGAGCGTGCGGTTCAGCTTCGGCGGCACCTCGACCAGCGCTCTGCCCGTCTCGCGGAGCTGTTCGCCGCCCGCTTCGATGAGCTGCCGGGCCGTCTCCTCGTAGTAGCCCTGGTCTTGGAGGTAGTCGGTGGCGACCGAGATGAAGTCGAACTCGGGATCCAGCGTCACGCAGACGCCCTCGACGACGGTCGCGACCCGGAGGATCAACGCGAGGTTGCGTGGCAGCCGGAGCGGGAACTCGTAGATCGTCGATTCGACCTGCTCTATGATCTGCTGGACGCGATACTGCTCGATGTCCTCGCCGCGGGCGTCCGCGATGGCCAGCTCCATCACCTGTCCCATCACCTGTCTGTCGGCCTCCGGCGAGAGCGTCCCCATCTCGACGAGCGTGTCGAGGATCGCGTCGATGTTCTGGTTCGCGACGGCGACATAGAAGTCCACGATCTTCTCTTGGATGAAGGGGTCGACCCGCCCCGACATCCCGAAGTCGTAGAAGATGATCTCGCCGGCGTCGGTGACCGCGAGGTTCCCGGGGTGGGGATCGGCGTGGAACACGCCGTCTTCGACGATCATCTGGAGGTAGACGCGCTGGAGCGTCGTCGCCAGCTCCGTCCGGTCGAGTCCCCGCTCGTCGAGCGCCTCGACGTCGGTGATCTTCGTGCCGGGGAGGTACTCCATCGTGAGCACGCGCGGCCCGGACCGCGCCGGGATCGTCTGCGGGATCAAGATCGCCGGGTTGTCTTCGAAGTTCGCCCGGATCTCTTCGAGGATCTCCCGCTCGCGGCTGTAGTCCATCTCCTGGCGGATCGTCTTCGCGAACTCGTCGGCGAGGTTCTGCAGCGAGAACGCCCGCCCCTGACCGATGAACTGCCGGACGATCGGCAGCGACCACCGGATGACGCGCAGGTCGGCCTCGACCAGGTCTTCGATCCCCGGCCGGCGGACCTTCACCGCGACCGGCTCGCCCTCGTACTCGGCCGTGTAGACCTGTCCGAGGCTCGCCCCGCTGATGGGGTCGCGGTCGAAGTCGTCGAACGCCTCGTCGACGGGACCCAGTTCGGACTCGATGACCTGCTTCGATTCCTCCCACGGCGCCGGCGGGACGTCGTCCTGGAGGCTGGACAGGACGTCGATGTACGCCGGCGGCAGGATGTCCGGGCGCGTCGATAGCAACTGCCCGAGTTTGATGAAGGTCGGCCCCAGCCTCAGGAGCGAATCGAGGAGCACCTCCGCTCGCTCGGCCTGGGTCTCGGCGTCGACGCGGCGGGTGCCGCCGAACAGGAGGTACTTCCGACGGTCCCGCGCGTACGCCACGATCAGCGGGAGGAACTGCCAGACGACGACGAGGAACCGCCAGTACGCGCGGAGGTTCACCAGCGTGACCACCCGGCGGTTACGCGTCGTCTCCGGCGGACGTGATCGGGACCTGCTGTTCGGGTGCGGCCTCCCGCTTCGGGAGCCGGACGGTGAACACGCCGCGGTCGGTCTCGGCGGACGCCCCGGCGCCGGTCGCGTCCGGCGGCAGCGGGAGTTCGACGTCGAGGAAGAGCGATCGCGCTTCTTCGAGGTAGTCGAACTCGGCCGGGACGTCCTTCTCGCGCCGCGCTTCGACGACCAAGCGTCCGGTCTCGACGCGGATGTCGGCCGTCTCGGCGCTCACCCCGGGGAGGTCGAGCACGACGAGGTAGGCGTCGTCGGATTCGAGGAGGTCGGCGAACACCGATTCGGGCAGTTCCCGGAGCGCGTCCCGCAGTGCAGACATACGACCCAGTTAGGGCGGCGGGTCGAAAAAGGCCGCGGTTGGACGCCCCCAGATCGGCCACAAGAGCTACAACGCACCGGTCTGCCCGCTCCGAGCGGCCGTCGACGATACTGTCGGACAGAAGTCCGTGTGAGTCTGTACCGCCCCGGGCGTTAG
>JBDGUP010000033.1:0-10172 GCA_042215815.1 Haloquadratum sp.
TCACCCGGTACCTCCGACGAGCACTTAACGGTCCCGACATCCCCCCACTACAGCCGTGTCGTCACCTGCTCGGCGCTCGCGACCTCCGGTATGATGACCTCGTCGGCCCCGGCGCGGCGCGCGAGCGCCTCGTACATCTCGTCGCCGACCCGGACCACGAGCCGGACGGTGGGGGCGACCTGGCTCGCGGTCATCGCGATCTGGATGTTCGCGTTCGAGTCGTCGATGGCGCCGACGACCGTCGCCGCGTCTTCGAGGCCGGCGTCCCGCAGGGTCTCTTCGCGGCGCGCGTCGCCCTGAATGGCGAGGAGGTCGTCGTCGACCGCCCGCTGGAATTCGGGATCGGCCTGCTCTATCACGACGACGTCTCGGTCGCCGTCGCAGAGCGCCATCGCGATGGTCTTTCCGAAGGTCCCGTACCCGCAGATGATGATGTGATCCTGTAGTCCGTCGATCGTGCGTTCGATTTGCATCTGTTTCAACTCCGTCTGAATCTGTCCGCCGAACGCGGCCGAAAGCGCCGTCTCGCCGGTCCAGAGCCCGGCGACGATCAGGCCGGACAGGACGACGACCGCGAACGCTTTGACGAGCCGCTCCGGCCCCTCGTGCGTCTGAAAGTGAAGCTCGATGCTCGTCGGATCGAGGAGCCAGAAGAGGGCGTCCACGACGCCGACGTGACCGAGCGTGCTGAACCCGGCGACACCGACCCCGACGATGGCCGTGAAGGCGGCTACCGGTCGGAGCAAGCGCCGAAGCAGCGGCCGTTCCAGTACGCTCTGAAACGGGTTGTTCACGGCGCGGCCCTCCCTGACGACGATGCGTCTCGAAACTGACTCGGAATCGCGGGTGCTCGACGATCCATTTGCTGCGGCGTGTTCCAACGTATTCACTCGGCACGAGAGTAATAATTATTTCCATAGCTTCACGGCACTCCGGCCCGCGAGCCGACGCGGCCGGCGCCGTCGAACCCGGAGGCATATATCTGCGCAGGCGCCAGAAGAACGCGTGGGACTGTACGATCGCTATCTCGCCCTCCGCCACCGCCTCCACGACGCCGCGCCCCCCTCGCACGTGGCCGTGGTGATCACCGAGCGCGACCTGCTCGAACAGGGCGCCTACGAGACGCTCGCAGACTTCCTCCGGTGGGCGTTCGAGTACGGCGCCGAGCGGGTCACGGTCTCTGTGAGCGTGCTCGACGAGGCCGTGGTGCCGACGCTCGAACGGGAACTCCGCGACGTCGAGTCTCCCCGACCGATCGACGTCCGCGGGCCGGACGACACCGAGCGCGCGGACGCGCCCGTCCGGGTGAACATCGGTCTCGGCGGCAAGCAGGAGTTCGCCGCGGCCGTCCGAAGCATCGCGGAGTCGGTCGAGGCGGGCGAGCTCGACCCCGGCGACGTCGACGCCGAACAGATCGAAGGCCGTCTCGTCTTCGACGACGAGCCGGACCTGCTGATCAAGACGGGCGCCGAGCGGCTCTCGGACTTCCTCATCTGGCAGTCGGTCTACTCGGAGCTGTACTTCACCGACGTGAACTGGCGGGACTTCCGGCGGCGGGACTACCTCCGGGCCGTGCTGGACTATCAGAACCGACAGCGGCGGTTCGGTCGGTGACGCCGCGGGGACGCGCACATTCCGGTCATACTGACGGTTGTAACTTTGTGCCGGTGCCCGCTATCCCCGGTGCCGGCGAGCACCGCGACGAGACGACAACCGTCAGTATCAGTCCGCCCGATCGACCTCGAACGCGTCGGTGCCGCGCTGGCGGTCGAGTTCGGCGGCGACCTCGCGGGCGCTCGCCGAGGGGAGTTTCCGCCGGAGGCGGGACGCGACGGCCCGCGCGTCGGCGAGTTCGGTCTCGGCGACCGCCTGCAGGAGCGCGACCGCCCGCTCGGTCCGGGACTGTCGCCAGGACTCCTCGCGGGACTCGTAGGTCCGGAGGCCACGGAGGAAATCGACCTTCGAGAACTCGGGCCAGTAGGGCGCACAGAAGTAGACCGCGGCCTCGTTGCCGTTGGCGTGCCACGGCAGGAAGTTCGAGGTCCGCTCGTCGCCGCCGGTGCGGATGATCAGGTCCACGTCGCGCGTGGTGTGGCCTTCGAGCCGGCGTTCGACGGCTGCGACGTCGACGTCCGCGGGGTCGAGGTCGCCGGCCGCGACGTCGCGGGCCGCGTCTCGGGCCGCACCGAGGAGTTCGGAC
The DNA here is from genome assembly GCA_042215815.1 of Haloquadratum sp. Taxonomy (GTDB): domain Archaea; phylum Halobacteriota; class Halobacteria; order Halobacteriales; family Haloferacaceae; genus Haloquadratum. Next base: position 2,201 of record JBDGUP010000033.1, read on the forward strand.
CGGCCGCCGTACGCCAGCGCGACGTTCAGCCGGAGAGCGTCGTAGCCGTCCGTCCGCGATTCCGCGTACGCGACGGCCTCGCGAACCCGTTCGGGGAGGCGCTCGACGTCGCCGATCGCCCCGATCCGGACCCCGTTTTCGTGGACGCGGTCGGCGTCGGCGAACTCATAGAGCTTCGCTTCGATGAGGTCGAAGAGCGGGTCGAGTTCCTCGTCGGGGCGCTCGAAGTTCTCGGTCGAGAAGGCATAAAGCGTCAGCTCCTCGATCCCGAGTTCGTCGCACCACTCCAGGACCTGCTCTGTCGTTTCGGCACCCTCGCGGTGTCCCTCGGGGGCGTCGTCGCCGCGCTCGCGGGCGTACCGACGGTTGCCGTCCTGGATGATCGCGACGTGCGTGGGGGCCCGATCGAGCTGCCGTCGGAGCATCCGCTCGTAGGCGTCGGTGAAGCGCCGACGGAGCCAATTCACCATACCCGACCAACTTCCCCCTCGGGTATGTGTCTTTTCGTTGCGCCGTTCGACGTCGCTCCCGAGACGCCGAGCGTCGGCGCCGACCCCGCGGATGCGACACGGTTTTGCCGCATCCCGGAGAACCGGCAGGTATGATCGGAAGGCAGTTCCTCCGCGAGAACCCTGAGAAAGTTCGCGCGGCGTTAGAACAGAAGGGCGTCGAGGACGTGGATCTCGATCGCGTCCTCGCCGTCGACGAAGAGTGGCGCGAACTCAAACAGCGCGGCGACGACCTCCGACACGAACGCAACGAGATCTCTTCGAAGATCGGCGACCTGAAAGCCGAAGGCGAAAAAGAGGAGGCACAGGAGGCCATCGAGCGCTCCCAGGAACTCAAAGCCGAACTCGAAGCGGTCGAAGAACGGGCCGACGAACTGGAAGCAGAACTCGAGGCTGCACTCTTGGAGATCCCGCAGATCCCCGACGACGACGTCCCGGTCGGCGACGACGAGTCCGACAACGTCGAGCGCCGCCGCGAGGGCTTCGACGATCTCCGGCCCCTCCCCGACGAGGTCGTGCCCCACTACGATCTGGGCGAGGAACTCGACATCCTGGACTTCGAGCGCGGCGCGAAGGTGACCGGCGGGGGCTTTTACTTCACGAAGGGCGACGGCGCCCGCCTGGAACACGCGCTCATCCAGTTTATGCTGGACCTCCACCGCGAGCAGGACTACGTCGACGTCTTCCCGCCGATCCCGGTGAACTCGCAGTCGATGGTCGGGACGGGGCAGTTCCCCAAGTTCACCGACGACGCCTACCGCATCGGCGGCGCCAACGACGAGCCGTGGGACGACGACGACCTGTGGCTCTGTCCCACCGCCGAGGTCCCGGTGACGAATATGTACCGCGAGGAGATCTTGCTCGACGACGACCTCCCGCTCAAGCACCAGGCGTACACGCCGAACTTCCGACGGGAGGCCGGCGAACACGGCACCGAAACGCGCGGCATCGTCCGCGTCCACCAGTTCAACAAGGTCGAACTGGTGAACTTCGTCCGCCCCGACGAGAGCGACGAGCGCCTGTGCGGCCTCCTCGACGAGGCCGAAGAAGTGCTCCGGCGCCTCGACCTCCCCTACCGCATCCTGGAGATGTGCACGGGCGACCTCGGTTTCACCCAGCGGAAGAAGTACGACATCGAGGTCTGGGCCCCCGGGGACGATATGGAGGAGGGCCCCGAGGAGGGCGGCCGGTGGCTCGAGGTCTCGTCGGTCTCGAACTTCGGGGCGTTCCAGGCGCGTCGCGCCGGGCTCCGATACCGCCCCGAGCGACACGAATCCGCGGAGTACCTCCACACGCTCAACGGGTCGGGACTCGCCATCCCCCGCGTGATGGTCGCCATCCTGGAGTACTACCAGAACGACGACGGCACCGTGACCGTGCCCGAGCCGCTCCGACCGTATATGGGCGGGACCGACGTCATCGAGGGTCACGAGCCGGTGGGCGAGTCGGCCGTGGGCGCCGGCAAACGCGAGTAGCGGGCAGCGATCGGGACCGATAATCCCTCGTTAAACGGGGCGTGTACCGTTAAATCGGATTAAATCGGGACGAATCGGGGTCGGGGATTGCCCCGTTTCATATCGTTCCGGTCTCCAGGGGGACGTATGAGCGAACGCGTGAACTATTCCAGCCACAGTCGTCCGGGGCGCACCGACACCCGCTGGCGAACCGTCGCGCATCACGACTTCGCGGGAGCGGAAGAACTCGACGCGACGATCGCCACCGTCCTGGGAGACGACCGCTCGGACGAGGAACCCCTGTATGCGACCGTCGACACCGAACCGGCAGAGCGGTTTCTCGCGTCGGTCGACGGCGACGACGCCAGCGTGATCTTCTCGATCGACGACCGGACGTTCCGGGTCTCCGCCGACGGGACGGTCGAGGTCCGGACGCCCGAAAGGCCCGCCGAGCAGTGACGAACGGCTTTTCTCCGTCGCCGCCCTCCGGATAGCTGTGACCGACACGTCCCAGGGAGCCGTCGGGGACGCGGCCGGCCGGACCGACGGACCGCCGGCCGAGCCGGCGCTACACGTGCGGTACGAGGGCGACGACGATCCCGCGAAGTGCACGGCCCGCAAGCTCGCGCGCTTCGACCTCGTCGAACTCCACCGCTCGGACCGGGAGACGCCGTACGGCGTCGTCCTCAACCCGCACGCCGAGCGCGCGCTCTCTCCCGCCGACGCCGGCGCGGCGGCGCTCGTCGCGCTCGACTGCTCGTGGGAGTCCGCCGGCGAGATGCGCTTTGGACTCTCGGGCGACCACCGCGCCCTCCCGTATCTCGTCGCCGCCAACCCCGTCAACTTCGGTCGACCGATGCGGCTGACGACCGTCGAGGCGCTCGCCGCCGCGCTCGCGATCTTCGGACAGCGCGACCGCGCGGCGACCCTGCTCTCGAAGTTCACCTGGGGCCACACGTTTCTGGAACTCAACGACGAGCCGCTCCGGCGCTATGCCGACTGTGCGGACTCCTCGGAAGTCGTCGCCGTCCAGCAGGAGTACCTCGACCGCGGCGACGAACTCCCGTCCGACGGATCAGAGTCGGGGTAACCGCCGAACAGCCCGCCGGTCGTCGCGGCGAGTATCGAGAGCACGATCCTGGTGAGTGGTCCGGGATGCGGCCGTTCCAGGCGCCGTTCCGGACACCGCCGGCCAGAGACCCGATGCCGACCGCGCGCCCCTCCGTCTCCGTCTCCGAGCGACAAAACGGACGCGCTTTTACCGTTCGGCCGCGTACGGAACCGTAATGATTTTCGAGTCCCTTCCGACGACGCCCCGGTCGGAGGAGCTTCTGGACAAGGCGTTCTCGCGGGCGGCGCGCGCGGGGCGGGCGAAGTCCGGACTGGAGGCCCAGCAGTCGATGCTCCAGACGGCCGCGTCGATCCTCGCCGACAACCTGGAGAACGTCGTCACCGAGTGGCCCGACTTCGGGACGATCGACCCGTTCTACTACGAACTCGCGGACGCCATCGTCGACGTGGACGAACTCCGACAGAGCCTCTCGGAGGCGACCTGGGCGAGCCGGCAGATCCGCGAGATCCGTCAGGAGTACCAGCCGAAGCTCCGAAACACCGATCCGGAGACGGCCCGAAAGCATCGGAAGCAGGCGTTCGCCCGGATGGCAGACGTCGTCGAGGAAATCGAAGACGACCTCCACCGGATCGGCGAGGCCCGCGACGACCTGAAGACTCTCCCCGACATCCGCCCCGACGAGCCGGCGATCGTGGTCGCGGGCTACCCCAACGTCGGCAAGTCCTCGTTCGTCAACGCGGTCACCCGCGCACGCAACGAGATCGCCCGCTACCCCTTCACGACCCGGAACGTCCACGTCGGCCACTTCGAGCGCGATCGGATCCGGTATCAGATCATCGATACGCCGGGGCTGCTCGACCGGCCCGCCGAAGAGCGCAACGACATCGAGCAGCAGGCGGTCAGCGCGCTCGAACACCTCGCGGACGCCGTGATCTTCGTCGTCGACGCCAGCGAGGCGTGCGGCTATCCGCTCGACGCACAGCTCGAACTTCGCGATTCGGTCGAACGGCGGTTCCGCGAGCGCGACGTGCCCGTGCTGACCGTGAACAACAAGAGCGACCGCTCGCGCGACGTGGACGCCGACCTGCAGATGAGCGTCGAGGCCGGCGAGGGCGTCGAGGCGGTCCTGGACGCCGCCGTCGACGCCGTCGGCTGGGAGCCGGACATCCCGCCGTCGCGGCAGGGGTGATCCGGCTCGCCCGTGTGCGCGTATCGACCGATCCGGACTACGCCGTCGCACGTTCGAGGCCGACATAGCGGACCTGCACACGGATCGTTCCGTGTTCGAACGGCCAGACCGGCTCCGGCGCGAGCGCCGAGATCCGCTCACGTATCGCCTCGGCCACGAGCGGCGGCGACGACGGTGGCGGGTAACCGACAGTGACGACGACCCGTCGGGGCGTCTGGAGGGGGAACCCCTCGTAGGTCACGTCGACGTCGAGGAGCGTCGCCCGCTGCGGCAGTTCGGCCTCGATCGCCGCAGTCGCCTCCCGCTCGAACTCGGACGTGCGATACGAGCTGTAGGTGAACGCCCCGAGAAGCCCCGTGAGGATCAGGAGGATCGCGGCGAGGAGCGCGATCCGCTTGATCGTCGTCGCCCGGGCTTCTTCCTCTCGGAACCACAGCCGCGGTCGGTAGCCGAGCCGCCAGAGCGCGATCAGCGCGACGAAGTTGATCGAGAGGACGTTCACCAGTACGAGCACGGCGGAGCCGACCACCGTCTGCGGTGCGCCCCACGCGATGCCGATGCCGACGACCGCCGTCGGCGGCACGAGCGCCGCGGCGATCATCACGCCGACGAGCGCCGAAGAGACGCCGGACGCCAACGAGACCGCCCCGGCGGCGCCGGCCCCGAGCGCGACCACGAGCGAGAGCACACCCGGTGCGAGGCGTTCGCGGATCTCGCCGATCGCGAACACCTCTTCGGCGGTGAGCGGGACGACGTTCGTAGCTCTGAGGACGAAGGCGAAGAGCGTCGCCGACGCGACGGTCAGCAGCCCACCGATGACCTGGAGCTTGATGCCGCGGAGCGCCAGCTTCGGGTCGTCGACGACGGTACCGACGCTCGCGGCCATCGCGGGCCCGATCAAGGGTGCGATGACCATCGACCCGACGACGATCGCGGGCGAGTCGAGCAGGAGTCCCGCGGTCGCGACGACGGCACTGACCGACGTCATCAGGACGTACGGGCGGACCGTGGGCGACATATCGTCGGCGCGAGCGACGAGTTCTTCGCGGGCGATGCGGTCGCTGTCGCCGTTCTCAGATTCGTCGGACTCGTAGCGCTCTTCGAGTTCCTCGAACTGCTGGGAGACGACCGTCTCGGCCTGCACCACGACCGTGTAGGCGTCGCGCTCGATACCGACGCCCCGGAGCCGATCCAGCACCGGCTCTACGGCCGCCGTCGGGAGCGGGAACATCACCACGGCGGTGTAATCGCGGCCGCTGGTCTCGTCGGAGACGGCGTAGTCGATGCCCTCCTCGTCGAGCACGTCGAGGACGGCCTCGCGCTTGCCGGCCGGGATCATCACCTGTACGAGTCGCACGTCCGTCGCTCACGCCGGTGCGACAAGAATCCGGCGGCTTTTCGGCGCCCGGAGCCGCATAGCGAACAGCCGGCACGACCGTGCTCGCGCCTGCGTCGAAGGTGCCGGACAACCGCGGACCGACGCAGGCCGCTGCTACGTCACGGGACGGCTGGCCGCCCGATCGGATATAAACCTCCCGGGTGGAAGCGCCGCGACGCCGTCGTGCTCTCAAGTCAAAACATTGAAACTCCTACCTCGGTTCTCTCCGATAGTGCGGGTAAAGCGTGCGTTCTTGGTCTCGATCGTTCTCGTCGCGGTCGTGCTCTCGGCGGCGGTCCTCGTCGGCTTTCAGCAGTACAAACAGTCGCTGTACGCAACCGAACGGGCGGAAGTAATCCGGACGGCAGAGCACGTCGATTCCCAGCTGAGCGACCAGATCAGATCCCTGAAGCGGATCGTGTCGGTCGCGTCCACGAACCCCGCGATGAGCCGCCACGGGAGCCCTGCACAGCGGCAGGCGCTGGCGGCGTTCGTGGAGCAATCGAGCTTTTCGGGCGCCTCGGTCATCGCCGCCAACGGGACGATGACGAACATCGTCGCCGACGTCTCTCCCGCGAGGCGGCGCGAACTCGTCGGGTCGGAGTTCGACGGCCGTACCTACTTCCGGAAAGCCCGGAACGGCAGCACGTACGTAAGCGAGCCGATATCAGCCGAGTCCGGCAACTACATCATCACCGTCAGCACGCCGATCCGGCGCGACGGTCGCGTGGTCGGGAGCCTCAACGCCGCCTTCCATCTCACTGAAGATCGGTTCCTCTCCCGGTTCGGGTCGACGCTCGAAGCAGACCAGAGTCTGGTGATCAGATCGGCGGACGGCACCCACATCTACACGATCGGATCGGCCGAAGGAACGTATTTCGTCAGCGACGAAACAGTCGCTCCGACGGGGTGGACCGTCAGCATCCGCGAGAGCCGTGGCGCGGTCGAATCGACGATCCGGACCGTGACGGTCCTCCAGGTCGGATCGCTCGTGTTCGTCCTCGGCAGTATCGCCGCCTTCGGCCTGGGTGTCTACCGCTGGAGCATCAAACAACTCAACGCGCTGCTCGACGGCTTCCGGGCGCTCGAAGACGAGCAGTACGGGACGGAAATCGCTCTCGACGACACCGAAGAGTGGCAGCAGATCGAGACCGGATTCAATCGGCTCAGCGGTACGCTCGAACGGGCGCGGAAAGAACGGGAGGTTCGCGAGGAAGAACTCCGGCGCGAGCGCGACCGGTTCGAGGCGCTCTTCGAGGGGGTTCCCGAGCCGGTCGTCACCGTCGAACTCACCGACGGCGGGGCGGTGCTCCGGAACGCGAACGAGGCGTTCGAGACCACGTTCGGGTACGACATAGACGAGGTGAACGGCCGAAACATCAACGATCTCGTCCTCCCCGACGACCCGTCGGTTCGCGCCGCGGCCGAACGCATCGACGAGCGGGCCGCCGCGGGAGAGCAGATCACACAGGAGGTCGAGCGAGAGGCCCTAGACGGCGTTCGCGACTTCCTCTTCCGCTCGGTGCCGATCGCCCACGACGGCGAGACGACCCACCAGTTCGGCGTCTATATCGACGTGACCGACCGCAAGGAGTACGAAGCGCGGCTGAAAGAACAGCGCGACAACCTGGACACGCTGAATCAGGTCGTCCGTCACGACATCCGCAACGACCTCCAACTGGTGACCGCCTACGCGGACCTGCTGGCCGACGAGTGGGCCGCGTGCGAAGAAGGGTCGGGAGGGAACCGCGAGGCCGCAGAGGGGTCACCGCCGTGCGAATACATCGAGAAGATCCGGGATAGCGCGTCCCACGCAGTCGAACTCACTCAGACGGCACGAGATATGGCCGAGGTGATGCTCACAGACGAAACCGAGCGGAGGCCGGTCGATCTCCGGCCGATGCTCCGGGGCGAAATCGAGAAGGTCAGGTCGGATTCGCCCGACGCGACCGTCACGGTCGACGGCGCCATTCCGAACGTGTCGGTTGCGGCGAACGAGATCTTGGACTCGGTGTTCCGGAACCTGCTGACAAACGCCGTCCAGCACAACGACGAGACGGTCCCCGAGATCGCCCTCTCTGCGACGGTCGACGAAGACGACGACGTCGTCCGGGTGCGCGTCGCCGACAACGGACCGGGGATTCCGGACGACCGGAAGGACGCGATCTTCGGCAAGGGCGAAAAGGGCCTCGAGAGCAGCGGGACCGGCCTCGGTCTGTATCTGGTCCAATCACTCGTCGACACCTACGGCGGCGACGTCTGGGTAGAGGACAACGACCCCGAGGGCGCCGTCTTCGTCGTCGAACTCCCACTCAGGTCGGAGAGTCGCTGAGCCGCGAGGCGACTCCGTCGGGGTCGGCGGGGCCACGC
>JBDGUP010000068.1:0-10157 GCA_042215815.1 Haloquadratum sp.
ATTATGAGAGTGCGATCGGACCGAAGAGCACGCCCATCAGGTGCACCCGGCGGGCGCCGACCCGTGGAGGGAGCAGTCCCACGACGGCCGCGAGACAGAAGACGGCGCCGCCGAGCAGTCCGGCGAACCCGACCGCGAGCGCGACGAGCAGGCCGAGCACGCCGACGACGACGGGACGACGGGGCAGCAGGCGGACGGTGCGGAGATAGCGGTCGCCGACCGCGACGAGGACGACGATGCCGAGTGCGGCGGCGAACACGATCACGAGCAGCATCCCGCCGAGACCGATCGGCGCCGAGGCCGACGTCCCGCCCGGACCCGGAAGCGAACCGCCGGGGCCGGCCGCGAGCGACGACAGCGCGACCGTCACGCCGCTCCGGGGCGCGCCCAGTACGGCGAGCGAGGCGACGGCGAAGACGGCCGTTGCGGTGTCCGCGCCGCTGGTCGCGACGACGTAGGACCGGTCGGTGCCGCGCCCCGCGGGGCCGCTGCCTCCCGCCCCGCCGAGCGCGAGGACGGCCGCGACGCCCGCAGAGACCCCCGGGAGATAGCCCACGAGCGCACCACCGCCCACCCCGGCCAGGGCGCTCCGGACGGCCTCTGCCCGCGTCAGGCCGAGCCTCGTCCCCTCCTGCGGCGGGATCGACCCGCGCGCGTCGAGCGCGTCGAGCAACACGGGCGCTCCGAACAGGCCGCCGAAGAGCGGCGCGAGCATCGACGCCGCGCCCGCTGGCGCGAGTGGTCCCGCGGCCGGCAGATCGAGCGTGACGAACCCCAGCGCGACCGCGACCCCGAGACAGAAGAGACCGCCGAGCCGGGCGCGCCAGGTCGGCTCTGCGAGGACGACAAGCGCGGCGACCAGCGCCAGGAGCACCGGGAGGGCACCGAGCAGCCACCCGCGACCCGCGGCGACGAGCCGCGACAGCGGGAGTGCGACCGCGAGCGACGCGGCGAGTGCGATTCCGCTCCCCAGGGCCGACAGCCGGATCGCCTCCCGACCGCGACCCGCGAGGACGAGCCGGTGGCCCGGGAGCGCGCCCGGCGCGGTCGCGGCCTCCGGCACGCCGAGGACCAATCCCGGGACGACAGAGAGGAACGTGTGGACGACGCCGGCCGCGAGGACCGCCGCCCCGACGGCGGCCGGCGGCCCGTCGAAGCTGGGCGCGACGCCGACGAGCAGGAACGCGAGGCTGTTGACGTGGAGCCCGGGAATCAGCCCCGTGAGCGTCCCGAGCGCCACGCCCAGGCAGGCGTACGCGAGTATCGTCGCCGGCGTCGCCATCGCGACGCAGTGGTCCCGTCTCCGTATTTGAAGGTACGGGGCGGCCGGCCGTCGCGAGCGAGTCGGGGCGACCCGCGTCGGGCGCACAGTGGGAGAGCCGCGCCGCTACTCGAATCGTGGCGTCGAAAGAACGATGGTTCGAGAGCCGAAGCCGACTCGGCTCGACGTCCGGATCGGACCGCCGGCGTCAGCCGAAGAGGTTGCCGAGGCCCTCGCCGGAGGCCTCTTCTTCTTCTTCGCCTTCGTCCTCTTCGGCTTCTTCTTCGTCTGCTTCTTCTGCTTCGTCCTCGCCGCCCTCGGCCTCGGCGGCCTCGGCCTCGCCGCCGGCCGCACCGCCCGCGGCGGGCGCAGGAGCGGCGGCGGCCGTCTCGACGGCCTCTTCGATGTCGACGTCTTCCAGCGCGGCGACGAGCGCCTTGACGCGGGACTCTTCGACGTCGACGCCGGCGGCGTCGAGGACCGCCGTGACGTTGTCTTCGTTGATCTCTTCGCCCGATTCGTTCAGGATGAGAGCTGCGTAAACGTATTCCATTGTCGTGTAACCTCTGTGTTATCCGAACATCTCGCCGAGCCCTTCGGCACCGTCGTCATCGTCGTCGGTGTCGTCGGCGTCGGCAGCGTCGGTTTCGTCGTCCGTTTCGTCTTCGTCAGCCGATTCCGCTTCGTCGCCCGCGTCGGCCGCTTCCTCGGATGCTGTGGCCGGCTCGGGCGCTTCGGCCCCCCGGAGTTCCTCCGGGAGCGCCTCGTCGTCGTCGATCTGTGCCGCGAGCGTGCGGACCTGGGCGTCGGCCTTCGCGAGGAGGTCCGGCAGCACGTCGGGGTCTTCGATCGCGGCGAACAGCCCGAGCGACTTCGCCTCGCCCGCGGCCTTCGCCAGCAGCGCCGGCGTCGACTGCGCCGTCGGGAACGTCGCGTTGACCGCGAGGTTCCGCGCGGCGGCGGCGGCGGACTCGACGTCCGCGCGGTACTCGTCGACGTCGATCGCGAGCTCGTCCGGCTCGAAGAGGACGCCCTCGGAGAACACCGCGCGGAGGTCGAGACCGACCTCCTTCGGTTCGATGCCGAGTTCCGAGAGCACGGCTTCGAGGTCTTCGGAGACCTCCCCGCCCGCTTCGAGGACCTTCGAGTCCTCTGTGACCTGGATCGAGCCGTCCTGGATGCGCGCGGCGGCACCGACCTGCTGGAGTTCGCCCACGAACGGGCCGGGATCGACGCCCGTGTCACCCTCGGGGATGACGATGTCGTTGGGCGCGACTTCGCCGGCGCTGATCGGCGCGGGCGTCTTCGAGGCTTCGAGCTGCTTGTACAGCCCGAAGGGGTTGTCGTTGGTGCCGACGAGCGCCACCTGGCCCGAGACGTACTCGACGAGGTCTTCGAGACCGTCGTCGACGTCTTCGAGCGCGCGCACGGTGAGCGTGTTGCGGCTCATCCGGAGTTCCGCGCTGCCGTGGAGTTCCCGCCGCATACTCTGCAGCTGGCGGCTGGGGATGCCGGCGACGTCGACGACGCCGACAGAGGCATAGCGCTCCAGGAAGTCGACCAGTTCGGCGACTTCTTTTTTCTTCCACTCGGGGATCGTGTCCGTCCGACGGGCGGCTGCGCTGTCGCTCATGCGGGTACCTCCACCGACGGGCCCATCGTCGTCTTGACGTACATCGAGTCGATGTTGAGGGGGCCCTTTTCGAGGCTCGCCTCCAGCCGACGGACGATGACGTCGATGTTCTCGGCGATCGCCTCGGCGTCCATATCTTCGGCACCCACGCGGGTGTGGAACGTCCGGCGCTCGCGAGAGCGGAGCTGGACCGTGTTCTTCATTCGGTTCACCGTCTCGACGACGTCGTCGTCCGGCTGGAGCGGCGTCGGCATCTTCCCGCGCGGACCGAGGACCGTCCCGAGGTACCGGCCGATGTCTTGCATCATATCGGCGTCGGCCACGAAGAAGTCGGTCTCGTCCGCGAGGTCTTTCGCCGCGTCGGTGTCGTCTCCGAGCTCTTCGAGGTCGTCGCCGTCCAGTACCTGGTCGGCGACCTCCTCGGCCCGGAGCGCGGTCTCACCGCTCGCGAAGACGACGATCTGGGTCTCCTGTCCGGTTCCGGACGGGAGGACCACAGACTCGTCGACACGTTTCGACGGGTCGTTTAGGTCGAGATCGCGCAGATTCACGGCGAGGTCGACCGTCTCGCGGAAGTTCCGCGGCGGCGCCTCGTCGAGTGCGCGAGAGACTGCGTCAACTATCGTATCTGCCATTATTCACCTCCGTAGTGCGCAGGATTGCTCCTACGGGTCAGTGAAACAGGCGTCTGCCTGCCTCGTGGGATGAAATGGGAATCGCAGACTTAAGTCCGTCGAAGCGATCTCCGCGCATCCGCGGTTTTCGGGCGCGAGACGCCCGGATCCGTGGGAGCCGTCGACACGGTGTCGACACACCACAGCGGTCGCTGGCGCCCGTCGAACTGGAGCCGAAGAGAAGAGAAAGCAGGAGAGCTTCGGCCGGGATGCGGCGGCGGTCCGATCAGGCCTGTTCGAAGACGTCGTCGTACTCGCCGTCTTCCATCCGCTCTTTGAACTCTCGGGGGTCGTTGCCCTCGATCGTGACGCCGAGCGACGTACACGTGCCGACGACCTCCTTCGCGGCGTTGAAGCTGTCGTACGAGAGCAGGTCGGAGGACTTCTGCTCTGCGATCTTTTTCACCTGTTCGACGCTCAGGTCGGCGACGAAGTTCTCCTGGGGTTCGCCCGAGCCGGTCTCGAAGCCGGCTTCGTCCTTGATGAGTTCTGCCGTCGGCGGGACGCCGACCGAGATGTTGAAAGAGCCGTCGTCCTCGTATTCGACGGTCACGGGGACTTCCATCCCGTCGAAGGCGGCCGTCTCCTCGTTGATCTCCTGGACGACGTCCTGCACGTTGACGGGGGTCGGACCGAGTTCCGGGCCGAGCGGCGGACCGGGGTTCGCCTCCCCGCCGGGAACGAGCACTTCGATAGTTCCAGCCATATCTCACAACACCCTGTGACGACTTTTAACGGTTTTCTTTCGGCGGAACGGCCGTGCGAGGCGTCGACACGGCAGCTCCGCGGGGCGCGACGCGCCGGCTGCACTGACACCGAGACCGATCAGTATCAGAGGTCGATCCCGAACGGCGCGGCGTCGGTCGCGGCCGCGGCCACCGCCCCGAGCAGGTCCGCCACGGCGTCGAGGTCGGCCGTGTCGACGACCTCCACCGGCGTGTGCATATACCGGTTCGGGACGCCGACGTTCAGCGCCGGGATGCCGCTCCGCGCGGTGTAGAACGCGTCCGCGTCGGTCCCGGTTCGGGTTCCCGTCGCCTGCAGTTGCACGTCGACGTCGGCCGTCTCGGCCGCGCCGCGGGCGAGTTCGACCAGCGACGGGTGGTTCGCGCTCCCCCGCGAGATCACGGGGCCGGCGCCGAGTTCGACGGGACCGGTCCGCTCGCCCGGGATGTCCGGGTTGTCGGTGGCGTGGGTCACGTCGATCGCGACCGCCGCGTCGGGGTCGAGTCCGAAGCCGATCATCTTCGCGCCCTGCACGCCGAGTTCCTCCTGTACCGTGCTCACGGCGTAGACCGTCGCGTCGACGTCGGCCTCGACTGCCTCGCGGAGCGCCGCCGCGGCCGACCAGACGCCGACGCGGTTGTCCATCCCCCGCGCCGCGATCCGGGTGTCATACAGCGGGCGGACGCGCGTCTCGACCGTCACGGGGTCGCCGACTTCGACGACTTCGCGGGCCTCTTCGGCGTCCCGGACGCCGATGTCGACGAACTGCTCTGCGATGTCGTCGTAGGACTCGTCCTCGCGGTCGCGCAGGTGGATCGCCGTCTGGCCGATGACGCCCGCGACGGGCGCCTCGGCGTGAACGGTGACGTGCTGGCCCTTCGAGACGGTGCGGTCGGCGCCGCCGATGGGACTGATCCGCAGGTAGCCATCGTCTGTGACGTCGCGGACGATGAAACCGATCTCGTCGGCGTGGCCCGCGAAGGCGATCGACGCGTCCGATCTCCCCTCGTGGACCGCCACCGCGTTCCCGTAGTCGTCGGTCCAGACGTCGTCGGCGAACTCGCGCACGTAGTCCAGCCACACTCGCTGGCCGACGGCCTCGAACCCCGAGGGACTGGGGGTCGACAGCAGATCTGTGAGAAACTCCCGCCTGTCCTCGTCCATACCTTCGCTCCGGCGCCCCGGAACCTGAAACCACCGGAAGTTTTTGGTCTCCCCGCGCGGCGTTTCGAGTATGACTACCTACGTCGTCGCGACGAACCACGTCGACACGAGCGCGCAACTGTGTGATTACCTCGTCGACCGGGTCTCCGGGAGCGACGCGGTCCACGCCGTCAACTCCCTGCCCGGCGGCGACGAGACCGACAGTCAGGACGTCAGAGACGGCGAAGAGTCCCTGAACGTCGTCTCGTCGCGACTCGGCGCGGTCACCTCGGTCGACACCCACCAGTTCGTCCGCGGCAACGAACCGCACGAGGACGTACTGGACCACGCCGCCGACGTCGACGCCGACGAGATCGTCATCGGCGTCCGCAAGCGAAACCCCACCGCGAAGGTGGTCTTCGGCAGCACCGCCCAGCGGATCCTGTTGCAGTCGAACCGGCCGATCGTGGTCGTCCCGCTCGTCGAGGTCGAGTAGGGGACTACGCGTCGGCGGCGGCGTCCAGAAAGGCGCGCCCGTGGCCGATCAGCCGGTCGAGACCGCTCCCGTCGTAGAGGTCGAAGTGCCCGGTCGGGAGGCTGACGAGCGTCGCGTCCGCGACCGCCGCTGCGGCCGCTTCGATCGGCTCGATCGGCGTCAGGTCGTCGCGCGTGCCACCGACGAAGAGCACCGGGCACGTGATCCGGTCGAGCGCGTCGTCGCCGCCGTCGCGCGCCAGCGCCAGCACCGACCGGGCCGGGATTCGGAGTTCCGTCGCCGAGTCGGGCGCGTCGGCAGCCCTGCCCGACGCGAGGTCCGCGTAGCCGCGCCGCGCACTCGGCGCCGGCACCAGCGCGAAGCCCTCGCCGTCGCCGACGACGGGGATCGTATGCGGACCGACGAGCGGCGACTGGAGAACGTCGCGCACGCCCGCGAGCACCCCCCGACCGACGACGCCGAGACCGCGCGCGCGGAGGAAGGCCCGCCCCGACAGGATCGGCGTCTGGGCGACGACCGCGCGAATCCGCGCGTCGCCGGCCGCGACGTCGAGGGCCGTTCCGCCGGCGAGGTCTGTCCCCCACAGGACGACGCGATCGGTCGCGACGTCGCCGCGCGCCCGCAGTCCCGCGAGGGCGGCCTCCCAGTCGGCGCGCTGGCTCGCCGGCGAGACGAGGTTCCGTGGTTCGCCCTCGCTGTCGCCGGTGTTCCGGCCGTCGAACCGGAAGACCGCATACCCCGCGGCCGCGAGCCGTTCGGCCACGGGATCCAGACAGGCCGCGCCCACGCCGGGAGGCCCGCCAGTCAGCACGACGAGCGCCGGGTCGGCGGGGCGATCCGGGCGGAAGAGCCGGCCGTGACATCGCTCGCCGCCGCTGCGGAACGTCATCGTCACCGTCGAGAAGTCGTACCGGGACGGCCGCCGCCCGCGGCGGCCCGACTCGTCGGTCATCCCGTCGGTTCCCCCGCCGGTCGGCACCTCGTCGTCACGCGACCGGGTCACGGTTCGGCCTCCGTCGACTCCGAGAGCGTCTCGATGACGCGCGCGGAGAACGCCTCGCCGCTGAGGTCGTAGTCGAGATACCGCCGGAACCACGCGGCCTCGGCGTGCCACGTCCCCTGTACGTCGTTCTCGTGGCGGAGGGCGGTCGCCTCGACGCGTGTGGGGTTCCACTCGTCGCCCTCGGCGAGGTCGACGAACGCGCGGAGCGCGCGTCCCATCTCCTGGTGGTTCACGGACGCGCCGGGGAAGGCGGTGAGGTACACCAGATCGACGGCGTCGCCGTCGGGATCGATCGATTCGACGTCGATCCCGTGTGACCGGAGGTGGCTCTCCAGGTCGGTGCCGGTCTCGTTCATACTCTGTTCTTCCACGCGCAGTATGTAAACACTTTCAGGGGACCGACGCGTCCGGGTCGTCGGTCCGCCGCTCCGCGTACCACTCGTAGGCGGGGGGTGCGACGAGCAGCACGGCCGAAAGCGCCGCGGCGGCGACGATCCGGAGGTCGACGGCCCCGGCGAGGTCGTCGGCCGCGAGCGTCTCCGCGGACGACCCCGCGAGCACGCCTGCGAGCACCCAGGGGACCTCGCCGATCGCCGTCCCGAGGAGGAACGCGTCCAGCGGCACGCCGGCGACGCCCGCGGCGACAGAGACCACGTCCGAGGGCGCCGGCACGAGTCGGCTCGCCACGACGCTCCGGAGATCACCCGCCCTGTCGACGATCGCCTCCCCGGCGTCTGCGACCCGTGCGATCCGGCCGTATCGGCGGGCGAAGGCGTACGGGGGGACGCTCGTCAGCGTCACCAGCGAGAGCGCCAGCGGGAATCCGCCGACGCCGAGACCGTAGCCGAGCACGAGGGCGAGAAGCGTCGTCGGCCACGCCACGAGGGGGCGGACGGCGGCGAGCGCGAGGGCCGCGACGACGAGTCGGCTCGGATCGGCCGCGAGCCAGGTCGCCCGCGCGAGGACGGCGTCCGGGGAGACCAGGAACGCCGCGACGAGAACGACGGCGACGCCCGCGCCCGCGATCACTCGCGCCCGGAGTCGGGACCGGTCCATCGTCCCCACGTCGCCGTCGCGTCGTGAAGTATTTTGTCGACACGGGCGGAAGACCGACCGTGGCCGAGGACGACGAATCGGATCTGTCCGCCTTCGAGGCGGCGGTCGGGGGGCGCGAGACCGAAGACGACGAGGACAGCGACGCACGGGCCGACACAGACGAGCGAGTGCCCGTCGCAGACCTCGACCGGGGCGAGCGGATCGAACTCGGCGTCGATCTCTTGGCCCACGTCGAGACGGAGTCGCTGTCGCTCTCGGCCGCGGTCGACCGCATCGAGACGGTGACGACGAATCCCGCACTGACCAGGGAGATACTCGACACCGCGGAACTCCGGGGCGTCATCGAGCGCGAGGAGGGCCGGATCCGAACCCGGCGCGGCGGCACCTACGTCCGCTTCGAACAGGAGGTCCTCCGGCGGGAGGGCGACTACGAGTGCCGCCGCTGCGGCGCGAGCCTCTCGACGGGACACTTCGTGCGGTTCGACGCGGGCGAACTCGGCCCGTTCGGGCCGTCCTGCGTGCGGAAAGTGCTGGGCCGGGAGTGACTCGGCTGGGCCGGGAGTGACTCGGGGCGGACGCGCGCGAACCCGGCGGCGACCCGATCCCGCCCGCCGTCATACTACAACCGTCATTATGACAATAGACAGTATCAGTATCAGCGCCCGCGCCGGAGTTCCTCGATGAGCTGCTCGATGAGTTCGCGCTGGGCTTCGAGTTCCTCGCGCTGCCGTTCGACGGCCGCCCGGAGTTCGGCCAGTTCGGCGGCGACGTCTTCGTCCGAGGCCGGCGTGGCCGACCGGAAGCCGGACCCCTCGAACGCCGGGTCGGTGGTCTCTCGGTCCGTTCCCGAACGGTCCGCTCTTCGATCCGCCGATCTCTCTGGGGTCGCTCGCTCTTCTGTGTCGTCCGGTTCGGCCGGCTCGTTTTCGGTGTCCGCGGCCGCCTTCGGTGTGGCCGTGACGTCCGACGCCGGCGGCGCGTCCTCGCCGCGAGCATCCGACTGCGGTGACGCGTCGGGCGACACCGTGGCAGCGCCGACCGATCCGTTCCGCTGCGGTCCGGCCGACGTCTCCGAGGGTACGGCGTCCTGATCCCCCCGGTCTGTCTGCGCCGACTCGTCTGCATCCGCGCTCGCGTCCGCGCCCGCCGGTCGCTCGACCTGCGTCGTGACCGCCTCGGTGACCGGGTCTGTCGCTTCCGCGTCGCTCTCGGACCGCGGCGACTCCGTCGGGGTCTCCTCGGCCGTCCCGGACGCCGACGTCGGGGTCTCTTCGGCCGTCGCGTTCTCGGGGCGCTCTTCGGGTTCGTCGGGGTCTGCGATCAGGGGGTCCGGACCGTCGCCGAACGAGACGTCGTCGCCGGTCGGTTCGGCGTCGGCCTCGCCGGCGTCGGCGTCCGACTGCGCGGCGGCACGGAGTTCTTCGATCGAGTCGACCCCCCAGTAAGACAGGAGCGTCGTCTCCAGAGCCGAGCGGACGGCGCGCGCGTCCTCGTTGGGCGCCTTGAAGCGCTCGCGCCGCCCGTCGACCGTCAGGACGACCGAGGTCGCGACGCTGCCGTCCTCGAAGTCGAGGTCGCTCACGTCGCTGTAGTGGTAGCACTCGAAGTCCTCGTCCCAGAGGCTCGCGCCGATGTGGCGCACGACGCGACGCTCGGCGATCACGATCGTGAGTTCGCTGAAGCGGAACAGGCGCTCGATCGACTCGTCGTCGTCGAGGACGCCGTTCGTCTCGAACACGCCCTGAACGAGTGGTTGGAGGGCGCGTTCGAGCCGCTTGGCGGGGAGCGAGATGGTCCGCTGGCCGTCGAGACCGTAATCGAGCGTGATCTTCGCCTTTCGCCGTCCCTCGGAGACGGTGATCCGTTCGGCGTCGTGTGGATACTCCTCGACGGACTCGTCGGAGAGCAGCCCCTCCGCGCGGTAGAGCAGCGTCCGTGCCGGCGTGACGTACAGTTCGTCCTCGCCGCCGAGGTCGACCCGCGCGACCACGTCGTCACCGGCGAGGTCGGTCTGGACGATCTCCGGTCGGTTCATAGGTTCGTTCTCCGTCCGTTTCGTCATAAATCCGTGGGTCTTCGAGTTATCATACTGTCGGCCAGATGTTCCGTGAACCAGTCCGGCACCCGAGGTGTCGAGACGCTTCATAATGACTAGTCTCGTTTCT
>JBDGUP010000109.1:0-4111 GCA_042215815.1 Haloquadratum sp.
TCATAGTGAGATATCGCAAGCCCTGATAGATTTCTCGCCGGACGGTGCGGCGAGAAGCGATGCACAGTTGCGATAGTCACTATTACCTGCCTGTCCGAAGACGTGCGTAGTGTGCCTTCGGAGTTTCCCCCACGACTCTCGAGGAACGCGAAGATCGTCCTCGGCGCGTTCCTCCTCATCACGCTCGTGTACAGTTTCGTCATCGCCGGTCAGATCCTCGTCTGGTTCGTCATCGCCGGCATCGCGGCCGGGATCTACGTCGCCTGGGCCCTCGTCGTCGCCGTCTACCGGATGGTCGAGGCGGTCGAGCGACTCGCCGATGCGATGGAAGCGCGGAACCGCCGCGAGGGCGACCCCGCCGTCGACGACGGGTGAAGGCCCCGAACCGGTGCTCGTTTGTACGCTGGCGGTCAACGTCGACCGATGACCGAGTCCGACAAGTGGGTGAGTCTCTTCTCCGGCGGAAAGGACTCCTCGTGGGCGCTCTACCGTGCGATGGAAACGGGACTGGACGTGTCGCGGCTCCTCACCGTCCACCCCGGCGAGGAGTCGTATCTGTATCACGTTCCGGAGACCCGGCTCGCCGGTCTCGCTGCCGAGAGCATCGGGATCGAACTCGTCGACGTCGACCCCGCAGACTTCGGCGCGGCCGACGCCGTCGACGCGAGCGCGCAGGGCGACAAGGAACTGGAGCCGCTCGAAGCCGCGCTCTGCGAGCTTCGGTCCGACCTCGACGGCGACCTGGCGGGCGTCGTCGCCGGCGCCATCGAGAGCGAGTACCAGACCTCGCGGATCCGCGGGATGTGCGACCGGCTCGGGATCGACCTCTTCGCGCCGCTGTGGCAGCGAGACCCGCGACAGCTCGGCAGGGAAATGATCGACGCTGGCTTCGCGATCACGATCGTCCAGGTCGCCGCGCGCGGTCTCGAGGAGTCCTGGCTCGGGCGGACGCTCGACGGCGACGCGCTGGCCGAACTGGAGCGGCTCAACGACGAATACGGGGTGCACGTCCTGGGCGAAGGCGGCGAGTTCGAGACGTTCGTCACCGACGGGCCGCATATGGACCGCCCGATCGAACTGGAGTACGAGACCCTCTGGGAGGGAACGCGCGGCCACCTCCGCGTGACGGACGCGTACCTCGGCGGGACGTGACGGCCGCTCTCGGGGGGCGTGACGGCCGGTATCGGCGAAAACGGAGAACGAAGAACGGAGAACGAAGAACGGAGAACAGTGAGCGCGGGCGTCCTTTCCGTCGCCGCTGTCCCGCGGCACCGCTATTCTGCTTGTTCGAGGTGGGAGTGGGCGCCGACGAGCGCGTTCGAGAGGTCGAGGTGCTCGACGTGAGTGTCCTCGTCGACGATCGTGTCTCGGATCTCGGCGTCGCGGATGACCGCGTCGTTGAAGACGACGGTCCGTTCGAGCCGCGAACCGACCACGGTCGCGTCGGCCATCACGTGGACGTTCTCGCCGAGGTCGGTGTCTTCGATCGTCGCGGAGCCGGCGACGTGCGTGTCGCCGTCGAGGTACCACGACACCGCGTCGAGGTAGCTCTCGGGCGTGCCGATGTCGAACCAGGCGCCGTCGAACGTGAACGCGTGGACGGGGACGCGGTGCTGGAGCCACTCGATGAACCACCCCGGCTCGTCGGGGTTGTTGCCGTCCGCGAGGTAGGTCTCGAACTCCGGGAGCGTCGCTTCGGGGAAGGCATAACAGGCGATCGAGACGAGTGTGCTCTTTGGGTCGTCGGGCTTCTCCTGGAAGTCGACGACGCGGTCGCCGTCGAGGCGGACGAGTCCGTACGACTTGGCGCGCTCTCGCGATCCGACGTCGTAGGCCGCCAGACAGGGCGCCGCCTTCGACTCGAAGTAGTCGACGAACTCCGCGACGTCGAACGACAGCAGGTTGTCGCCGGCGATCACGACGAGGTCGTCCGCGACGTCCTCGCGGTCGATCAGCTGGGCCAGGGCGCCCACGACGCCGAACTTCTCGTCTTCTTCGACCGTGTCTTCGACCGACAGGGTGGGCTTCTCGTAGGGCGCGTCCGCGAGGAACGACTCGAACGAGTCGGCGAAGCGCTCGTTGGTGCTCACGAACACCTCGTCGATCCGATCGTCGGCCTCGAGGTCCCGGAAGATGACGTCGATGACGGTCCCATCACCGATGGGGAGGAACATCTTCGGCCGGTGTTTGGTGATGGGCCACATCCGCGTCGCATACCCGCCAGCGAGGACGACTGCCTTCATACGTCCACTCTCCCAGCGGAGTCGTAAGTTTGTTTCCACCTGTGACGGACAGGGGGATCTGGGAGACGCCGGACGGCGAGGAGCTATACCGGCCGAGCGTCTAGAGGGGATATGTCCGAGTCCGGGTCCGAATCGGATTCCGAACGTGAATCCGAATCCGAATCCGCGGAGGCGACGACGCGCGAGCGGCTCGCGGACGCCCTCCGGGAGGCGCCCCACACCGCCACGGCCCTCTCCGAGACGGTCGGCGTCGCCAGATCCAGCGTGTACCGTCATCTCGAACACGTCGCACGGACGGTCGAAAGCGACGCCACCGACGAGCGGTTCCTCGTCGCGCCGCCGGAGTGCCGCGAGTGCGGCTTCGACGGCTTCGACGACCCGCTGAATGACCCCTCGCGGTGTCCGGAGTGTCGGTCCGAACGGATCGCCGAACCGCAGTTCCTGATCGAGTGACGAGAGACAGCATGACGGCCGTTTCGGCGGCCAGGCCGTCGCTCACGCGTCCTCGAGGAGATGACACGCGGCCTCGTGGTCGGCGCCGACCGAGCGCGACGAGGGCGAGTCGGTCGCACACACCGTCTCGAACCGGCGTGCGAGACGCGTCGTCGCCCCGTCTTCGTCGCCGGCGGCGAGCCGCGAGAGGGCGTCGCCGAGCGCCGCCTCGGCGTCGGGGTCCGCCAGCCGCTCGGGGAGATCGTATTCGTCCCGGATCGCCGCACACACAGCATCGGGACCGACTGCGGACGGCTCGACGTCGGCGTCGCGTTCGGCCGCGACGTACTCGCGAACCGCGTCCACGTCGACGCCGGCGCCGCGCTTCAGGTGGACCCGCAGCCGATGGATCTGCCGCCAGACGTCGCCGTCGAGGTCCGAGTCCGGCGGCTGGACGACGTCGGGACACCGCGTGTGGAACCGACAGCCGGCGGGCGGATCGGCCGGACTCGGCACGGCGCCGACGAGTTCGACGTGGTCCCGGTCGACCGTCGGATCCGGCACCGGGATCGAGGCGAGGAGCGCCCGCGTGTAGGGGTGTGCCGGCGCGTCGAAGACGGCGTCGACCGGTCCGGTCTCGACGATCTCGCCGAGGTACATCACGGCGACCCGGTCGCAGACCTCCCGGACGACGGCGAGGTCGTGGCTGATGAGCACCAGCCCGAACCCCCGCGCCGACTGGAGGTCCTCCAGGAGCGAGAGGACGTCCGCCTGGACGGACGTATCGAGCGCCGAGACCGGCTCGTCGGCGACGAGCAGGTCGGGATCGACGACGAGCGCCCGCGCCAGCGCCGCTCGCTGCTTTTGGCCGCCGGAGAGTTCGTGCGGGTAGCGGTCCGCGTCGCGGGCGGAAAGTCCCACGCGTTCCAGGGTGTCGGCGGCGATCCGACGCCTCCGCTCGCGGTCCCCCAGCCCGTGAATCCGGAGCGGCTCCGCGACCGACGCTCCGATCGACAGCCGCGGGTCGAAGCTCGACGTCGGGTCCTGGAAGATCAGCCGCGCCCGGCGGCGGAACCGCCGGAGCCGCTCGCGATCGAACGCGGCGACGTCCTCGCCGTCGAACCGAACGGTCCCCCCGGTCGGCTCGTCGATCCGGAGCATCGCTCGGGCCGCCGTCGACTTCCCGCACCCCGACTCGCCGACGAGTCCGACCGCCTCGCCCCGCTCGACGGCGAGATCGATCCCGTCGACGGCGCGCACGCGGCCGACCTCGCGGTTCCAGACCCCCTCCGTGACGGGGTAGTGCTTCTCCAGGCCGCAGACGTCGAAGAGCGGCGCGTCGGCGGTCACGCTCTCTCACCCCCGTCGAGCACGACGTCGGGATCGCCGTCCGGCCCGAAGTGGAGACAGGCGGCGGCGTGCCGGGAGTCGCCGTC
>JBDGUP010000109.1:4211-10137 GCA_042215815.1 Haloquadratum sp.
CCGGAGCGGCCGTCGGAGTCGCCGTCACCGGAGCGGCCGTCGCTCCCGCTGTGTCCGCTCGACGCCGCTGGCACGTCGTACAGCGGCGGCTGGTCGCCGCGTCGACAGGCGTCGACGGCGTACGGACACCGCTTTCGGTACCGACAGCCGTCGGGCGCGCCGGTCGCGTGCGCCCCGCCGTCGGGCGCCGATCCGGAGACCGGATCGGACCGTCGGCGGCGAGCGTCGCCGTCGTCCCGTGACGGCGCCTCCCGACCGGGGATCGCAGCCAGCAACTCCCGCGTGTACGGGTGTGCGGGGCGGGCGAAAATCTCGGAGACGGGGCCGCGTTCCATCACCACCCCGTCGTACAGCACCACGACCCGGTCTGCCACCTCGGCGACGACGCCGAGGTCGTGGGTCACAAACAGGATCCCCATCTCGAACTCGGCCCGGAGCGCATCGAGCAGCCGGAGGACCTGCGACTGGATCGTGACGTCGAGCGCGGTCGTCGGCTCGTCGGCGACGAGGAGGTCCGGCTCGCCAGCCAGCGCCATCGCGACCGCGACGCGCTGTTTCATTCCGGCGGAGAACTCGTGGGGGTAGTCGTCGACGCGCCCCGCCGGATCGGGGATGCCGACCCGCTCTAGGAGGTCGATCGCCCGGGCGCGCGCCTCGGATTTCGAGGCGTCGTCGTGGAGCCGGATCGCCTCGATAAGCTGCCAGCCGACCGTGTAGACGGGATTGAGGGCGTCCTGAGGGTTCTGGAAGACGTGGGCGATCCGTCCGCCGCGGATCGCCTCGATCTCCCGCTCGGAGGCCGCGAGGAGGTCGCGGCCGTCGAACCGGACCGTCCCGGCGGCGATCTCGCCCGGCGGATCTCGGATCAGACGCGTGATCGACTCGCTCAGGACCGTCTTGCCGCTGCCGGACTCGCCGACGAGACAGACGGTCTCGCCCCGAGCGACGTCGAGAGAGACGCCGTCGACCGCGCGGACGGTCCCGCTGTCGGTGTGGAACACGGTTCGCAGGTCGTCGACGCGGAGGAGCGGGTCCCGATCGTCGTCCGTCACCGTCCCACCTCCTGTCGCGGGTCCAGCGCGTCTCGGAGCGCGTCGCCGAGGAAGTTGAACGCGAGTACCGTCGCGAACAGGAACAGCCCGGGGATCGTCGAGATCCACCACGCCGTCGCGAGGTCCCCGCGCCCGGCCGCGATGGTCCGCCCCCACGAGGGGAGCCTCACGCCGCCGACGCCGATGAAAGACAGCGCCGCCTCCGAGAGGATGATGACGGGGATGTTGAGCGTCGCCGCGGTGACGACCGAGTTCGAGACGTTCGGGACGACGTGCCGCCAGACCACGTACGGCCCGGAGGCCCCGGCGCTCCGCGCGGCCGTGACGTAGGTCGCCGCGCGTCGCTGGAGCGCCTCGCTGCGGACGATCCGCGCGATGCCCCCCCAGCCCGTCAGCCCGAAGATGACGACGAGCGCGAAGAGACCGCCGCCATAGAGGTACGCGAGGAACAAAAAGAGGAAGAACGTCGGGAAGGTCTGCTGGACGTCGACATAGCGCATCAACGCCTCGTCGACCCAGCCGCCGGCGTAGGCGGCGGTCGCGCCGACGGCGGTCGCGATGGCGACCGAGACGAGCGTCGCGCTCAGCCCGACCTGCAGGCTCACGCGCATCCCATAGAGCACGAGCGCCAAGAGCCCCTTGCCGCTCGCGGTGGTGCCGAGCGGGTAGCGCCAGGTGCCCTGACACCGGCCGTCGACGACGGCGCCGACACACTCTGTCGGCACCGACGCGTCGACGCTCAGCGGCGCGGGGGGCTGGTAGGCGGCCGCGATGTGCACCGTCGGTGGCTCGACGAACAGGGTCCCCACGGCGCCCAGGAAGAAGACCGCGAGCAGGTAGGCGAGACCGAGCACGGCGGGCGTGTGCCGCCGGAACCGCCGCCAGTACTGCGCGG
This sequence comes from Haloquadratum sp., assembly GCA_042215815.1. Classification (GTDB taxonomy): domain Archaea; phylum Halobacteriota; class Halobacteria; order Halobacteriales; family Haloferacaceae; genus Haloquadratum. The sequence continues at coordinate 6,159 of JBDGUP010000109.1, forward strand.
TCAGCCGCCGGTTGCGGGCCAGCGGACGGACGCCGAAGACCAAAAGCGCGAGCAGCGTCGCGAGGAACAGCCACTCGACCGCGGTCGGGTCCGGGACGAGGGCGTCGCCGCCGACCGCGACGCCGACCGTCCGGCCGTCGTCGAAGAGGAGATCGGCTCCCAGCGCGAGCGCGTAGCCGCCGACCGCGACGATCGGGATCGGTCCCGGCCGGAACCGACTCCCGCGCCGTTCGTCGATCCCGTCCCAGTCGACGTCTTCGAACCCCGCGCGGTCGCGCTCGTCGGTGCGCTCTCGGTCGTCGGCGTGGTCAGCGCTGTGGTCTTCTCGCATCAGCGATCACCGGCGTCGATGCGGGGGTCCAGGACTCGGTAGGCGAGGTCCTGGAGGAGGTTGCCGATCACGGCGACGAACGCCGGCACGAGCGTCGTCCCGAGGACCAGGGCCGTGTCCTGCCGTCGGATCGCTTCGAGGCTGAGCCGGCCCAGCCCGGGAATCCCGAACACGACCTCCACCAGGTACGACGCCGCGAGGACGACGCCGAGGAGGTCGCCGACGAGGATGGTCGAGAGCGGGACGAGCGTCGGGCGCAGGACGTGCCGTGTGAGGATCCGCCAGTCCGAAGCGCCCTTGGCGCGCGCGGTCTTGACGAACGCCGCGCGGACGTACTCCAGCGCCTCCGCGCGGGCGTACCGCATCGTGCTCGCGATCGCGCTCGTCGTGAGGACGAACACCGGGAGGACGAGCTGCCGGGCGTTGGCGAGCGAGAACGGGCGCGTCCGGGCCAACTGCGCGTCGAACAGCACCGGCACCCACCCGAGGTGGACCGCGAACACCAAGAGCAGCACGATGCCGAACCAGAAGTTCGGAACGCTAATCCCGAAGAAGGCGACGAACGTCGCGGCGTGGTCGGCGGCCGTGTACTGATTGAACGCGGAGTACAGGCCGATGGCGATGCCGAGCGTCGTCGAGAGCACGACCGCGGGGACGGTGTACAAAAGCGAGTACGGCAGCGCCGAGAGGATCGCCACCGCGACCGGCTGCGAGCGGGTCTCAGACCAGCCCCAGTCGCCGGCCGCGAGGTTCCCGAGGTACTCGACGTACCGCTGCCAGAGCGGTCCGTCGAGGCCGCGGCGACGCGCGTACGCCTCCGCGGCGGCCTCTGCGCTCCCGCCGCGCGCCGTCGCCCGGAACTGGATGCGGGACAGCTGAGGGTCGGGCGCGTACTCGAGGAGGACGAACGTGACCGTCAGAATGAGGAGCGCGACCACGCCCGCCCAGGCGACCCGGCGCGCGACGTACCATTTCAGTCCCATCGTCGGCGGCTTACCTCCTGTCGAACCGCCAGGTGTTTTGGTTCCACGTGTATCCGAAGACTTCTTCCGGACCGCTGACGGCGCTGTCGTACCCCACGATGTCGACGCCCATATTCAGGAAGTTGAAGGGCTGTTCGACCGAGAGCGCGCCGAATATCTTCGTGAATATCTGCTGTCGCGCCGCTTCGTCGACCGTGCTCGTGGCGCGCTCGAACAGCGGCGCGAAGTCCGTCTCCGGGTAGTAGCCGTAGAAGTTGATACCGCCGCGCTTCGTCATAAACCCGCGCGTCGACGAGGGCGTTCGCGGATAGGTGTTGAACACGATGCCCAAAAGCAGGTCCCACGGTCGCTGACTCACCGCCCCGTCGCGCGGCCCGCCGTTGTACGCCCCGGCGCTCCACGGCGGCTCGCCTTCTCCCTGCCAGCTGTTTTTGAGACAGCGTTCGACGATCGCGCCGTACGGCAGCCCCGAGAGGGAGACGTCCAGCCCGACGGCGTCGTACTCCTGGGCGATGTACCGCGCCGTCGTCTCGACCGGCTGGGACCCCTTCGCGAAGACGAACTCCAGGGTGACCTGTTCGCCGCGGTCGTCGACGACCCGGTCGCCGTCGTACCGATACGGCGTCGAGCCGAGGTTCGCCTCGAGCAGTTCTCTCGCCCGCTCGTGGCTGTACGTCTCGCCGACGCCGAACTCCCGGACGCGCTCTGTGCTGTACCACTTCGAGAACGTCGGCTGAAAGGTGTGGGCGACGTGGCCGTAACCGCGGAGGACGTTCTCGACGATCGCGCGCTTGTCTACGACGTACGCGAGCGCCCGTCGGACGCCGGGCTTCCGGAACGCCTCGTAGAACGACCCGTTCGCCCGCTGGTTGTAGATCAGCGAGGTCATATACGCCTGCGGGAACACCTTGACGTCGACGTCGTCGAGTTCCTCGAACGACTCGACCTTCGGCTCGGGAATGTCGGTCGCGGTGAGTTCGCCCGTGCGGAGGGCAGAAAGGCGCGTGCTCTCTTCGGGGACGACCTTGTAGGTGTAGGATGCGAAGTACGGCGCGTCCCGCCAGACGGCGGGGACGTCGTCGGCCTCGTGCAGGTAGTACGCGTCGTTTCGCGTCGCGACGAATTCGCTCTCCCGCTCCCAGCGCTCGAACCGGTAGGGACCGAGGTTTCCGGCGTACGCCAGCGTCTGGACGTCGTCGTCCTGTTCGAGGCCCTGCTGGTCCCGCTCGGGCCGGTAGCGCGCGACGAGTTCTTTCGGCATACAGAACGCTCCCCACATAATCGGTCGGAGCGGAAACGCCGGATCGACGGCGGGCAGCCGGATCTCGAAGGTGCGCTTGCCCGTCTTTTCGACCGGGATCGGCTCGCCGTTTCGCCGCCAGTCGCTCGGGTTCGGATAGCCGGCCCAGTTGGTGTCCGCCTGGAACACCTCGGTGATCATATACACCCAGTCCTCGGCGGTCATCTGCCCGTAGCCCGCTCCCCATCGGAGCGTCTCCCGGAGTTCGACCGTGTACACGCGCCCCCCGTCGGTGGAGATATCCGCCCAGAGGGGAAAGATCTCCTGGTCCGGCGTGACTGCGTAGGCGCCGTCCAGCGCCAGTTGGATCCGGTTCTGTGAGGGCACGTCCGCGGTGCTGAGGAAGTTCAGCGTCTGTGCGCCCGAGGCCGTCCCCTCGACGTAGCGCGCGCGCGACCCGTCGGGACCGCCCGTCGAGGGCGGGGGAGCGTCGGTGCTGCCGCGGCCCGGCGCGCTGCACCCTGCTGCCGCCGCAGCGCCGCCGAGACCGAGCAGTTGGAGGAAGGAACGCCGGGTGCGAGCCGACGTGATCGGGGACCGGTGATCGCCTCGCCCGGTGCCGGGTGACATACCTCTACGTTCAATCATCCGCGGAAATACTCTTCGGTCACCCCGGTGGAACACCGCGTAGAGACGAGAGTAATCTCTATCAGTCGTCGCCGTCCGGGTCGACGACGACGACCTCGCCGTCCTCGACGCGGACGTTGATGAGCGTCTTCACGTGGTGGTCGCTGTCGTCGAGGTCGTTCGGCCCGGCCTTCTTGATGACGGCGACGCTGTCTGCGATGTCGGCGCCGATCGCGTCGAGCGCGTCGAGGACGGCCCGCATCGTGCCGCCGGTCGAGAGGACGTCGTCGAGGACGAGCACCCGGTCGTCGGGGGAGACGTCGTTGATGTACATCTCGTTCTCGGAGTATCCGGTCTCTTGGCTGAGCGATACTTCGCCGTCGAGCCCGTACTGTCGCTTCCGGATGACGACGAGCGGGACGTCCGTGACGAGCGACACCGCAGTGGAGATGTGGATTCCCATCGCCGCCGGCGTGACGATCTTGTCGACACCGTCGAGGTCGGCCTTCCGGACGATTCGGACGGCGATCTCGCGGAGCAGTTCCGGCCGGAGCATCGGAACCCCGTCGCTGACCGGGTGAACGAAGTACTCGTAGTCCCCCTTCTGGATGATGGGCGCATCGAGGAGCGACTGCCGCAGTTGATCCATAGCGGCGGTTCCGCCGGTGGTAAGATAAAAGCTGACGGTTCTCGGGGCGCCAACGCTGTCGGCACCGCCCCTCCGTCGCCGCCGGTATGTGTATTGATACTGTCGGACAGACGTTCGTGAATCAGTTCGGCACCTCGGAGGGTGCCGAG
>JBDGUP010000066.1:0-9911 GCA_042215815.1 Haloquadratum sp.
CCCAGCACCTCTTTCGCGCGCTCGATGGAGTAGTACTTCCTGTCGTTGTCGGAGATGCCGTAGACGATCTCGTACTCGTAGTCGGCGCGCACACACCGCTCGAAGAGGTTGGCGCAGTCGCGGTAGGAGAGCCACATCGCCTGGCCGCGCTCGTAGTCGATCGGGGGGTGGCCCTCGGTGAGGTTCCCGATGCGGACGTTGACCACAGAGAGGCCGTGGTGGTCGTGGTAGTACCGCCCGAGGATCTCCCCGGTCGCTTTGCTGACGCCGTAGAGGTTACTCGGTCGCGGCAGTTCCGTCCCGTCGAGCCGGAAGTCGTCTTCGGGTCGGTACATCTCGGGCGTGCGCGCGTCCGTCTCGTAGGCGCCGACGGCGTGGTTCGAAGAGGCGAAGACGAACTTCTCGACGCCCGCCTCGACGGCCGCCTCGAACATCGTCTGCGTGCCGTCGATGTTGTTCTGGAGGACGCTGTCCCACGGCGCCTCCGGGCGCGGATCGCCCGCGAGGTGAACCACGACGCCGCAGCCGTCGACCGCGTCGCGGACCGCGGAGTCGTCTGCGACGTCTGCGACGATCACGTCGTCGTCAGTCACGCCGGCGGGGAGTTCCGACGCCGACAGCGGCTCCCTGTCGAGGAGCCGCCACTCGAACGACTCGCCGAGGTGGCACAGGATGGCCTGACCGACGCGTCCGCCCGCTCCCGTCAAGAGCACCGGCTCGTCCATTCACGTACGCCTCCGTACAGGGAGGTCAAGAAACGCCCGGTTCGCGTCCGCCGCGCGAGGCGCATCCGGCGGTCGGGATGCGGACTCATGATGACGGTCATATACTGTCGGACGACACACCCTTGGTCCCCCGCGCCGAGATGAACGTATGCCGAGTGACGCAGAACGGGCGTGTTTCGAGGCCGGGATCAAGTTCGGCTCGCTCTACCACCAGTTCGCGGGCACGCCTGTGAGCCCCGAGAGCGCGGCGAGCCTCGCGCGGGCGATGGAAGACGCCATCGAGAACCAGCCCTACTGCGTCGACGTCGACGTCGACGTGCGCTCGGACCGCATCGACGCGGAACTGGCGTCGCGGTCGGCCGACTACGTGGAGCTGACCGGGCGGTTTCTCGACGTGACGATGCGGGTCGAATACGCCGACGTGACCGTCCGGACCGAAATGGAGATGGAAGACGACTACCCGCTGATGAAGCTCGTCGCCGTCGAGGAGTGATCTCCGGGACAAGAAGAGAGTGATCACTATCACTTTTACTTTCACTTTCGGGCGTGTTTTTAACCCCCTCCGCGACGAACCCGTTGGTATGAGTAGCCAGAGCACACTCGGGGACGACGAGCTGTTCGGCGAGGCGGCCGCGGAGATGCGCGAGGAGGTCGAAGAACACCTCGACGACGCGCGGGCGGTCCTGCCGGATCCGGACGCCGTCTGGGAGGTCGACGCGGACAACGTCCTGGGCGTTCTCAACGCGCTCCACTCGACGCTCGAAGTCGGCGACGCCGAAGAGCACCTCCGGCAGGCGAAGAAGACCTTCATCGTCGGCCAGCGCGCGGACGCCTTCGAGGACCCCGACGAGATCGAATCCCGGATCGAGTCCGTCGAGGCGCTCGTGACCACCATCGAAGACGCCGACGAGATGGTCGGCGACCTCACCGGGACGATGCCGCAGCTCCGGAGCCAACTCCAGGAGGTCACAGCAGCTGCGGAGACCGGTGGCACGGACACGGAATCCGACGGCCCAGACGAGGCGTAGTCCGACGGCGTTTCGCCCTCCCGACCGCGGATACGGAACGGCTTTTAAATACCCGACGGCCGTAGTAGGGACCGTAATGAGTATCTTCGATACGATTATCTCGTCGCTCCGATCGCTCGTCGGCGTCGACACCGGAGAGGGGGAATCGGCCGACCGGACGGCGGGGCAGGTCTCCGTCGAGCGGGAGACACGTCCCGACCGCGAGGCGGCGGACGCCTCGACCGAGTCGGCGGTGAAAGGCGCCGCGGCCGGCAGCGACGCGTCCGCGTCGAGCGAGACGCTCGTCGACGACGAGACGGGCAGAGAGCCGGCCGAAGCCGTCGAGACCGCCGGTGAGGGGGACGAGTCGGTGACGCCGGAAGCGGACGCGGCGTCGGCCGAACCCGAGGACGTCGCCGCGGCCGGCAGCGACGCGGCGGCCTCGACGGAGACGCTCGTCGACGAGGCGACCGGCAAGGAACCGGGCGAGACCGTCGCGCCGACCGAAGCGCCCGAAGAGCAAACAGCGGCCGACGAAGGCGAGGACAGAGACGAGGACGATGACGAGGCGTCGGTCGAGACGCTCACGGGGATCGGACCGGCCTACGGGGAACGGCTCGAATCGATCGGCATCGAGACCGTTTCGGACCTCGCCGCGGCCGACGCCGACGAGGTGGCCGCCGAGATCGACGTCTCGGAGACGCGGGTCACGAACTGGATCGAACAGGCGCGCGACAGCGAATAACTGCGCCGCCGAACCGGGACTCTACGGGATGCCGCGCCGCGCCTTCACCGAGGAACGCGACCTCGTCACCGGCAGTCGCATCGACAAACGATAGCGGGAGGTAGATTTGAACTACCGATCTCCGGGTTATGAGCCCGGCGGAATCTCCTGGCTATCCCATCCCGCTATCGGAACGAAGTCGTGGGGTACGGTTAAGGGTTATGTTTCGCCCGCCGTGTGGCAGTTCTCCCCGGATCACGATCGCGTCACGCGCCAGGTGAGCAGGCTCTCTGCGACGTAGTTCAGCACGACCGACGCGCCGATGGCGATCGGGATGGGAATCAGCTTCCAGAGGTCGAACCCGAAGACGGGGATCGAGAGCGAGACCTGACCGAGCAGGCGGACGACGAAGAACTGGATCACGAGCCCGCCGCTGCGGACGAAGTTCGAGCGGAAGAAGCGTTTCAGCGTGGGGAGCGCCCCCGACTCGCCGAGTTCGGAGAACGTCCAGCGTTCGTTGATCGCGAACATCACGACGATCGCGACCTCCGCGCCGACGACCTTCGCGTACTCGCCGAGCACCCCGAACGCGACGATGAGCGCCGTCGTGGTGGTGAGATCGAAGACGGCCCCGATGGCGCCCACGGAGGCGAACTTCCCGAAGCGGACGCCCGAGAGGAGCGCGTCGACGGCGTCTCGGCTCATTCAGTCCGCCTCGACGACGTCTGCCGCGTCGGCTGCGGCGAGGCGTTCGACGAGCGACGGTTCCGCCGGGCGTCGTGCCGCCAGGAGTTCGTGGATGCGGTCCTCGCGGAGGAGGCGCGCGCGGTGGCGCGCGGTCACGAGAGCGCGGGCGAGCCGGAGCGTCGTCCGGACGGGCGAGACGGTCGATCCGGGGCGGTCCTCCCAGCGGATCGGCACCTCGACGATCCGGCGGTCGAGCGCGGCCGCGACGGCGACGAGTTCGATGTCCCAGGCGAACCCCGGCTCGTAGAGGTGCGAGCGGACCGCGCGCCACGTCTCGACGGTGAGCGCCTTCGCGCCGCACTGGTAGTCGTAGAGCCGCTCGTCGAGGAAGCGGCGCGCGAGCCAGGCGAAGCCGTCGCCGAGGCGGCGGCGCGCGAACGTCTGATGGGAGGCGACCTCGGCGTCGGGGTGGCGGCGCGACCCGGTCGCGAGGTCGGCGTCGCCGTCGAGGACCGCGTCCACGACCGACGCGAACGAATCGGCGGGCGTGCTCCCGTCGGCGTCGGCGAACGCGAGGACGTCGACGTCGACGTCCGCGTCGGGGCCGGAACCGGCGCCGGCCAGCGCCTCGAACCCCGCCGTGATCGCGGTGCCCTTGCCGCGCCTGGCGCCCGCGCTCGCGATCTCCACGCGGTCGGGGAGCGCGCCCACGCGGTCGCGGATCCGTTCTCGGGGGGCGTCGAGTTCGACGCGGACGACGGCGGGGTCGAGCCGCTCGACGAGGGCGTGGAGGTAGGTGGCGAGACGCTCGGGATCGGGGCGGTAGGCGGGGACGACGATCCCGACGGGGCGAGTCATCGTGCGTCGGTACCGGCTTCTGGGTAAAAAACGAACCGCTACCGCTCGGCGCGGGTCGGCGGCGACGCTGCCGGCCGGAGACTCGACGGGATGAAAAGACGTATGCCCCGACGACGCCGTCCCTGCCATACGCCGATGGAGTACGCCCTCGTCGTCCGCTGGCTGGTCCTCTACCTCGCGCTGTTCGCGCTCGGGCTCCCGCTCGTCGCTCGGCTGCTTCCGGAGTCGACGGGACGGGGCGCGGGACTCGCCGTGCCCGCGTCGCTCGTCGTGCTCAGCCTCCCCGCGTACTGGGTCGGACACCTGAGGTGGGGACCGGGTGCGCTCGCGGCCGGCGTCCTGACGCTCCTCGCCGCCAGCGCGCTCGCCGGGCTCGATCTCGACGCGCTCTGTGACCGTCGAGTGCGCCTCGCCGTCGACCTCGATCGCGGGGCCACGCGAGACGCCGTCGTCGTCTTCGCGCTCGGGTTCGCGTTCGTCGTGGCGCTCCGGGCGGTCGACCCCGCCGTGCACCCCGGCGGCGGCGAGAAGTTCCTCGACTTCGGTCTCTTGAAGACGCTGGCGCGGTCGACGACGCTCCCTCCCGAAGATTTCTGGTTCGCGAACGAGCCGGTGCGGTACTACTACGGCGGCCACCTGACGGCGACGCTCCTGGCGTGGCTGGCGGCGACGCCGCCCCGGTTCGCGTACAACCTCGCGCTCGCGGGGTTCTACGCGTCGCTCGTCGCCGCCGCGTTCGAACTCGCGGGGTCGATCGGGGCCGAGCGGGTCCGCACGGCGGACGGCCGCTGGACGGTCGGCGATCGCTCGATCGGGCCGCGCACCGCCCGCCGCCTCGCCGGCGCGGTCGCGGTCTTCTTCGTCGGGTTCGCGAGCAACCTCGTCACGGCCGGTCGGTTCGCGCTCCTCGCGCTCCCCGACTCGCTCCGGACCAGCGCCGCACGGCTCGTGGCCGCCCGGACCGCGTACTCGGTCGAGACGATCCTCGCCGGCGCGGACTCCTTCAGCTACTGGGACGCCTCGCGCGTCATCCCGGGCACGATCAACGAATTTCCGCTCTTCGCGTGGCTGAACGGTGACCTCCACGCGCATATGATGGGGACGCCGACGCTCCTGCTCGCCGCCGCCGTCGGCTACGCGTACTTCCGGACGCCCGAGTCCGCCATCCGGCGGCGGCGCGCCCTGCTCTTCGGCGCGCTCCCCGCGCTGGCGGCCTGGCAGGCCGTCCAGAACACCTGGAGTGTTCCGAGCGTGCTCGCGCTCGGCTGGCTGGCCGCGACCTTCGCGCCCGCGCGGCCGACGACGCTGCTCCCGCTCGTCTCGCCGGCGAACGACGACGGCGGAAACGACGATCGCGGACACGGCAGCGGCGACGGCGGGAATCGGAACGGTCCCTCGACGACGCCGATCACGACGGCCGCGACGCGCGAACTCCGACGCGTCGGAAGCGCGACCGCCGTCGCCGGGATCGCCGCCGTCCCGGCGGTGGTCCTCGCGGCGCCGTTCCTCCTGGGCACGGCGACCGGCGGCGGCAAGCGGGCGATCGAACTGCTCGGCCCCGAGATGCGGAGCGGGTTCGGGGGACTGTTCTTCGTCCACGGCGCGTTCCTCGCCGGCTTCGCCGGCTACCTGCTCTCGCGGCTCCCGGTCTCCCGGCCGTGGACCCTCGCCGGCGGCGTCGCTGTCGCCGTGTATGTCGGCTATGCGATCGACGTCGCGGCGCTGGGCGTGTCGGTGCCGCTCCTCGCGGTCGCGTGGATCGGGCTCCGCGCGTCGCGGTCGGTCCGCTCGCCGTCAGCCCGAGAGACGGCGTCCGAGTCGGCCGTTTCCTCGCTGCCGCTGGGGTACGAGACGGTCCTGATTATCGCCGGGGCGGGCCTCGTGACCCTCGTCGAACTGGTCTACGTCAACGAGCAGGCCGGCCCGGGGCGGATGAACACCGTGTTCAAGACCTACGCACAGGTGTGGGTCTTCTGGGGCACGGCGATGGGCGTCGCGATCCCGGGGCTGGCGGTGGGCGGGCGACCCGGCGGCGACCACACCGCCGGCGTGTCCTGGCGGCGCGGCGCACGGGTCGGCCTCGCGCTCCTCGTGATCGCGTCGACGAGTCTCTACGGCGTGCTCGCGGTCGGCGCTCACTTCCAGCAACGGCCGGCCGGCGGGGCGACCCTGGACGCGACGCAGTTCGTCGAGACGCGACACCCGAAGCAGGCGACCGCCATCGAGTGGATCGACGACCTGGAGGGCCAGCCCACGCTACTCGAAGCGCCCGGGACGACCTACTACCCCGGCGGCACCGACGAGCGGCCGCGCGCGATGTACAGCTGGTATGCCAATCCCGCGTCGAGTCTGACGGGCGTGCCGACGGTGGCGGGCTGGCGACACGAGGTCGGCTACCGCGGGCGCGAGGCGTACAGAGAGCGCGTCCGCGACGTCGACGCGATCTACACCGGGAACGTCTCGGCGCGGGCCCGGCTCCTTGAGAAATACGAGGTGCGCTACATCTGGGTCGGCCCGAACGAACGGCTCCGCTACGGCTCGATCGCGTTCTCGATGGACGCGATAGAGGTCGTCCATCGCTCGGGGAACGTGGTCATCTACGCGGTGGCGCTCGACGAACTCCCGAACAGTGGGACCGAGCGGGAGACGACGACCCAGCGGTACTGACCGACGATATACTGTCGGGCGAACGTCCTGATACTCCTGGGTCTCCCCCGGAGGAGTGCGAGAGTCCCAACGGGCCCGTCCGACAGTATAAAAAGTATCAGGACCCGCGTTCGGAGACGACGGTCACCGCCTCGGCGTCGACGGCGACGACGTCGAGGAAGTGCGGGACGAACTGGCGCTTCTCGAACGCCTCGCGCTCGTCTTCGGTGCCGACCGTACACCACAGTTGCGGTCGGTCGGCGCCGTGGTAGTCGCTCTGGCGGTCGATCGAGAAACAGACGACCTCGTCGCCGTCGACCTCGATGGTCGCGTCGCGACCGATGCCGGGGTCTCCGCGGATGATGACCTTCTTCATACGGCGACGTTTGCGCAGTCGGGGCTTAATCGCTTCGGATGCGCGTGCGGAGCGCTCGGTTACAACTCTTCGACGCTGCCGCCGTCGGCGCGCTCGCGGAAGACCTGTCCCTCGAAGAGCGTCACGGTCGTCTCTGTGTCCTGCCACGCGTTCGGGGAGAGACCGGCTTTGCGACAGGCGTGGGTGAGGAACTGTTCTTCGTTCCAGTCGTTTTCGATCGGGATCGTGGGGTACAGCCAGGCGTGATCGTCGTCTCGGTCGACGACGACGCCGTGTGTCCCGAGTTCGAGGTCCTGTAGGGGGCGGTCGCTCTGTAGGTAGTCGCAGACGACACAGACCGAGATCGTGAGGTTCGACAGTTCGGGCTGTTCGATCTCCGATCCACAGGATTTTCCAGATGCGGCCTGGATCGCCGCGTCGACGATGGCGTGGCCCAGTTGATCGTTGCCCCGGTAGGACCCCGCACACCCCCGGAGCCGACCGCGTCCGCGCGTGGATTGGATGCGGACGAACGCGCCGGTGCGAGCGTAGAAGGCGTCACGCATACTCCCCGGCTGTTCCCGTTGCCCGTGCAGAACGTACGATTCGACCGATTCACGCGCTAGCTCGACCGCCCTCGCCCCGTCGTCGTAGGTGAGATGAACGGCCTGCGCCTCGGACATATCTCCGTACAAGCGCTCGCCTGACTTGAACGCTTCCCTTCTTTCGAGGGAGGCGGGGCCACAGCGCCGTTCTGGGGAGTTGTGCCGCCACGACCGAACGCCTTATGCGGCTCACCCGCCTCGAATCGAACGGCAGAGAGAGCTCGGCTTCCGTCGGTCCGACCCGGACCGATGAGGAAAGTCCCCCCACCGTCCGGACGGGTGACCGGGCGCAAGCCCGGAGTCGGAGACGGCTGGCTCTGGAACAGAAACGAGACCCCTCGGCCCGACCGATGAGACGCGACCGGCGGATCCCCCGCCGGCGGCGCTCGCGGGACGCCGCGAGCGTGCGAACCGACCCGCAAGGGAAGGGAGTTGACCCGTCGAGGGACGCGCCGCGGTCACGACGCGGCCACCTGACGGCCGAGAACGGATGGAACGGCGAACCCTCACCGGTGCAAGTCCGCGCCGCGAAGGTAGTCCGGACAGGGCGCGGACGCTCAGCCGAATGCCGAGCCGAACAGAAGGGGGCTTACTCCTCTCAGCCGCTTTTCGTGCCGAAGAGTGACGACGCCGGCCTCCGTCCGCGTTCGTGGACCGGCTCGAGTGCCGAAGCTTCTTGTCTCCTTCCTTCTTCCTCCCGGGTATGCAGACGAGGCCCGGGCCGAGCATCGCGATCGCGCTCCTCCTCGCGCTCGCGGGCTGTGCGGGGCCGGTCATCGAGCGATCGGCGACGTCGACGCCGGCGGATACGAGGGTACCGACGACGCAGCCGGAGACGACGAGGACGGCAGCCCAGACCGCGACGGCGACGGCGACGGCGACGGCGACGACGGCGACGGCGACGGCGGTTTCCGACGCGACCAACCCCTGGGGGACCGACCCGATCGTCGTCGCGGTGGCCGACGCCGCAGACACCGGCCGGGAGTGGACGCCGCTCGTCCGCGAGGCCGCCGCCTACTGGGAGGAGCGCGGCGAGCGCTTTGCGGGCTTTCCCGTCGATTATACGGTCCGACCGAACGCTGCGAACCCGGATCTCGTGGTCGAGTTCGTCGACGAGGTGCCGAAGTGCGACGGCGCGGACGACGCCGCGGGCTGTGCGCCGGTGATCACCGACCGCCGGCAGATCGATCGACCGGAGACGGTGTACGTCCGCACGGGCTTTTCGGACGACTCGACCGTGCTCGTCGTGAAACACGAACTGGGCCACACGCTCGGACTCACACACGCGGACGCGCCCGCAGACGTTATGGCGAGCCGCTCGGTCCTCTACACCGAACCGAGACCGAACGCGACAGCGCGCGCGTTCCCGTGGGACGACGCGGACTTCACCGTCTACGTCGACGTCGCGAACGCGACCGACCCGGGCGGCGCGAGAGCCCAGATCCGCCACGCCCTCGAGTACTACGAGGACGACGCCCCGGGGATGCCGACAAACATCACGTTCACGACGGTCGACAACGCGTCCGCGGCGGAGGTGGTGATCCGCTCTGTCGAGACCTCGCCGTGCGGAGCGGGCGCGGCGTCCTGTGGCCGCACGGTCGGGTGGGACCCCGACGGCGACGGTGCGGTCGAGACGTACTCGGACCTCCGGATCTCGCTCGTGGCGCTCGACACCGACGCGGTCGCGTGGCACGTCGGCTACTGGCTGGCCTACGGCTTCGGCGCCGAGGACGACGCCGAAAAACCGCCGCCGTTCCGCGATGCGTCCTACGAGGAGCGCCGGAGCGAGTGGTGGGTCTGACATCCTCCCAGGCTAAAGCCGGTTAAAGCCGTGGGGTTCCCCCACTGGGGGTTGCACCCACGGATACGGAGAGGTTCGCAGGTTCGTCGTCACGTTGGACGATGACCTGCGTTTCGGGCTGTGCCAGTACAGCCCCCGCCTCGGACAGCGGTTTCGAGAACTTGCCCAAGGCTCGTTTGCCGATGTTCAGCGCACCGTTCTTGTCGGCGTTGTCGTCCAGCCCACACTCGGGACACTCAAAGCGTCCCTGCGTCTCACGGACGCCCTCGCAGGCACAGCGGTTGCACGTTTTCGACGTGTCGTATTCTTCGACCAACTGTACGTCGATGCCTGCGTCGTGGGCTTTGTACTCGATGTATTGATACTGTCGGACAGAAGTTCGTGAATCAGATCGGCACCTCGGGGTGCCGAGACGCTTCACATAGTTCTGTCCGACAGTATGAGCAGCCGGGCGAACGGCATCTTGTGGGTCTTGTCGTTGACGTACCGCCCTTTGTCGTTGT
>JBDGUP010000051.1:0-9826 GCA_042215815.1 Haloquadratum sp.
TATCGACCGATTCACTTCTCTGAGAGCGAGGAAGCATTCCGTGCGAGATACGCGCTGTGCATTCAGCAGCGGAGTTCTTCCAATTACCAGATAGAACGTCGGTCGAATCTATGAATTCTTGTGCTAATCCCTAATAGTTCTGTCCGACAGTATCAGTGAGCACACCCGTAGGCGTGCGCTTGAATCGCGGGACGCTGAACGGGAGCGGAGAATATCGATCTCCTGCCGGGGATTCCGGCCGGAGCGGGAGTCCACGCGAAAGCCCCACCCTCAACGAAGCGAGGTCGACAGACCGAGCGAAGTAGGGTTGGGTAGTTTACAACAGATGCGATGCGGACACGGCGAGACAGCCCGCGACGACGGCGACGGCGAAGGCGACGGCGGCCGTGAACTGAGCGCCGGCGAGTCCCGCGGCGAACAGCCCGGCAGCGGCCATCACGGCGATGACAGAAAAGAGGACGGTCAGTCCGAATCCCTTGTCGGCAGAGGCGGTTGCAGTCTCCATACGGAGACGTTTCGGGGTCTCGACTTAGTTCATACGGATTCTGCGGGTCGGGACGGCCCCTAGCCGATCGTCACGTGGTCGGACTCTTCGTTCAGCGCGAGGTTGGCGGCGATCTCGGCGTTACGCATCGCGTACTGGGCTGTCTGCTGGAGGCTGACGAGGACCTCACGGACCTGCAACAGCTCCTGGTTGTCCATCTCGGGGAGGTCACCGAGGATCTCTCGCTCGCGGTCGCGGAGCTGCTGGAACAGCGTCCGGCACTCGACGGTCTTGTCGTAGTCCCGTTCGACGACGGACTGGACCGCCGTCCGCGTGAGTTCGTCGACCTGGTCGGTGAACTCGCGGATCCGCCGCATCGTCTTGGAGTCGACATCGAGCGTGTGGCCGTCGGCGTCCATCGCGATGTTGGCGATGTCCTCGGCGTTGTCTGCGGTCAGTTCCAGGTTCTTCGCGACCGAGCGGTAGCCGATGAGGGGAAAGCCCGATTCCAGCCCGACGGCGCGCGCGAGGTTCGGGTTCTGATAGGCCGTGAAGATCAGCCGCAGGAGGAGGACGAAGATCTTGTTCGCCTGACGCTCGCGGTTGAGCGCGCGCTGGCCGAGGTCGGTGTTGCCGTGAGCGAGCGCCTTGACCGCCTCGCCGCGCATCGTGCTCCCGGTGTTTTCGAGCCGTTCGAGGAGGTTGTCTAGGGTGAAGTCCTCGGGGTCGACAGAACACCGGATGGCGATCTGTTCGGGCGTCTCTTCGATGACGCCGAGACCCATCAGTTGGGTCTCGGCCTTGTAGACCGCGTTGATGTGGTCGGAGTCGAGCGCCCCGTCACTCTTTTCGATGTGGATCACGCGCCGTCCGAGCACGTACTGGGCGACGACCGCCCGTTCCAGAGAGTCGGCGTCGAGGTTGTCCGCGCGAATCGTCGCCGAGGAGTCCTCCCGGCTTGCGGACTCCGGAAGCACCGTCAGTGTCCCTTTCCCGCCCATCCGGAGCGAGACCTCGTCGCCCTTGTCGACGTCGTGTGCTTTCGCCCACTCCGCCGGCAACGTCATCGCCAGCGTCGACGGCCCCAACCGCTGTACCTTTCGCGTCTCCATATCGGACCAAAGTGTTCCAGTGACCTTAATCCTCACTATATGCCACTTATACTGATTCGTATCACACGATCCGCATCATCCGCCGCTCGAAGCGACCGATGCGCACCTTCGTCCAGCCGCGGAGTTCCTCGTCGAGGTCGGGGTCGTCGGTGTCGACCCGGAGTTCGCCGATGGTGTCGAGCTTGGATCGCGAGGCGACGATTTCGAGGTCGCACCGGCGGATGACCGCCGGCGAGAGCTGGGGGTTCCCCCGGCCGAAGACGAAGCCCTGGCCGCCGATGGGCGAGACCACGACGACGTTTTCGCCCGTCGGGCCGAGGCAGTCGAGAATCTCTGACTCGCTGGCGTCGCGCGCGAGCACCTCGCCGCCGCGCCAGACATCGACGCCGAGCGGCGACCCCTCGAATCCGAGCGCCGCTTCGATCGCGCCGACGGTGCTCCCGGGACCGAGCACGAACGTCTTGTCGCTGTCGCGCATATCGTCGGCGACGCCGGCCGCCAGCGCCTCGACGTTGCCGCCGCCGAGTTGCTTCGAGGACTGGAGTTCCTCTGCGACGGGAACGAGGGGGACCGCCCGGAGTTCGGGGTGGACCTCGCCCTCCCGGTACTCGTCTTCGTCGATGTCTAAGACCTCCCGGCGCTCGGTCCGCTCGTAGGTCTCGACCACCTCTGCGGCGTCCTCCGGCGAGACGGCGAAGACGGACGAGAAGACCTTCACGCCGGCGGGGATCCCCAGGATCGGCACGCCCGTCTCTTCGACGACCGCTGCGACGTCCGCGGCGGTCCCGTCGCCGCCGACGAACAGCACGAGGTCGACGTCGGCGTCGACGAACGCCTCGACCGCCCGCTTCGTGTCCGCGGCGGACGTCTCCTCGCCGTCGGGGGCGCCCAGTACCTCCGGATCGAATCCGGCTTCTCGGGCCGTCTCGGCGCCCATCTCCCCACCCCACGTGACCAGTTCGATCGTCCCGTTCGGGCCGTCCCGTTCGCAGAGCGCCTCCAGCGCGCGCAGTGCTCTGTCGGGCGCGCGGGGTTCTGCCCCCCGGCGGCGCGCCTCTTCGACCTTCCCGTCGGTGCCCTTGAGCCCGACGCGACCCCCCATCCCCGCGATTGGGTTTACGACCAGCCCGATTCGCATACCCGGACCGAGTCGGGCGCCGGGGAAAAGGCCGCCGGTGGCGGAGCCGACACGGCGAGAGCAGTCATTATAAGTCCCACGGACCGGTACCTGCGACTATGCTTCCACTCGCAGCGTCGGGCGCGTCGCTTCCGATCGGAGTAACGGCCGGGGTCGTTCTCGTCGCGAGCCTCGCGGCGGCGATCGGCTGGCTCTTGTATCTGGCCCGGTAGCTTCCCCGGGCGCACCCGGGCGAAATGGCCGACGACAGTATACCGTCATAATGACTAGTCTCGTCTCTTCCCGGTGATCGCCGTGACCGTGGGTGGCGATCACCGGCAAACAGTGAGACTAGTCATTATCAGTCTCGAGGCTCCGCCTCGGCGAGATCGACGCGCGCTTCGAGCCACTGCCGCGCGTCGGCGAGCGTCGACTCGTCGGTCGCGCCGAGTTTGACGGCGACCGACTCGCCGGGGTAACTGCCGACGGTGACCGCGAACCGGTCGCGGAGCGTCTCCAGCCGTCCGACCAGTTCGCTCTCGGGTTCGTCCACCTCGACGACCGTCGTGTGGGTCTCCTCGCCGCTGAACTCGTCGGCGACCTGCTCGAACATCGCTTTCATCTCCGCCGGGACGCCGGGGAGGACGTAGATTCCCTCGACGACCGCGCCGGGCGCGACGCCCTCCTCGTTCGGGAGCATCCGCGACCGCGCGGGGAGGTGTACCGTCCCCTCGGCGAGGTTCTCCGCCGAGTAGCCGCCCTCGTCGATCAGCCACTCGTGAGCCGCCTCGTGGGGCTCCAGGTCCCGGCCGACGGCGGCGGCGACGCCCGCCATCGTCACGTCGTCGTGCGTGGGACCGAGCCCGCCGGTCACGATGACGGCGTCGTACTCCGCGCGGTACTCGTTGACGACGCGGGCGATGTCGCCGACGACGTCGGGGACCGTGGTGACGCGTCGGACGCTGACGCCGCGGTCTGCTAACCGTTCGCAGAGCCACGACGCGTTCGTGTTCACGGTGTCACCGGCGAGGAGTTCGTCTCCCACGGTGACCACAGCGACTCGCATACCCGAGGTTGGTCCGAGACGGACAAAAGCGAATCGGGACAATAGACGATCAGCCCATCCCCGGCGGCGGCCCGTCGTCGAACTCGTCGTCGTCGGTCTCGACGTCGATCCCCATCTCCAGACGTCGCCGCCGGAGTCGCTGGATCTGCCGACGGTAGTACGCCAGCCCGCCGGCGCCGACGAGCAGCACGATTCCTGCGAGCCCGCCGAAGACATAGAGGTCCCGCTGGAGGTAGAACTGCACGGAGACCGTCTCGGCGGTCACCGGGTCCCGCCAGACGATGTGGAGGCGACTCCGGTCGTCGGTTCTGGTGTCGTACCCGCGCGGCGAGACCTGCCCGAACACGGGGACGGCGATCCGCCGATCGGGCGGCAACACGACCTCGTAGGTGCCGTCGACGTAGGTCGGGAGCGTGAACCGCTTCGGCGTGCCGCCGCTCGTGAACGCCACGGCGCCGCCGCCGGGCGGTGCCGACGGGGGGAGCGAAACGATCGTCTCGCTCCGCGTCCGGCGGACGGCGCCGCCGCGCGCGCGGAGTTCGGTTCCCGTGATGACCGTCCCGTTCGGATAGCGATAGCGGACCGCCTGGACCGGCAGCGGCGCCCGACCGCCGAACCCGTCGCGACGGTACAGTTCGAGGGTGGTGTCGTTCGTCGCCATCACGACCCGGAACTGCGTGTTCGGCTGGACGGTGACGTGGACCGTGGTGTCGGCGTCCCACGCGTAGGAGCCGGCGGGGTCGCTCTCGAGCCGCTCGGCGGGGACGGGACCGGTCCCGATGCCGAGACACCCGCTTGTGATCGCCAGCAGCGCGAGACTGCCGACGGCGAGGAGGAGGCGGCGGTTCATCGGCGGGAAGTGCTGTTCGGTAGGGGGGAGTGGTTCATCGTGGAACGGAGCCGTTCACAGGGACGAAGGGCTCGATGCGAAACTGTCTGTCGGTCACGTCAGGACGCACTTCAGCTCTGCGGGGAGGTACGATCCGATGCTGGCCAGCAGTCCCGGCGGGTCGGTTCCCGCGGGGCAGACGATGCTCTGTTCGAGGAGCCCGAGCCGCTCGACGGTGACGATGTCGTCGGCGTGGCCGGCGCGGTTGACAGTCGCCCGGACCTCGCCCCGGGTGGCGCTGTTGACGTTGACGCGTCCGCTTCCCTCCTCGCGCGTCCAGCCGTAGAGGCGATCACGCGTCGCGTCCGCCAGTCGGGACGGCTCCCCGTAGACGAACCGGAGCGGGGTGTGCTGGACGACGCCGAACCGGTCTCTGATCTGGGCTGGCGAGCCGGTCCCCAGGCCGAGTTCGTCGACGGGGATCTCGATCAGGGCGCCGTTGCCCGCGTCGAGCGTCCACCCCTCGTCGTCCCAGGCGTCGAGCGTGCCGACGTAGCTCTCGCCGTCTTCGAACTCGGGCGTGATTTCGCCCCAGGTCTCGGCGAGGAGGTTCGCTGCGACGGTCGCGTCGCCCCCGTCGACGGCGACCTCGACGAAGTCGTCGTCGCGGACGGTGACCGTCCAGCCGACGTCCAACTGTCCGATCTCGTTGTCGACGAGGGAGCCCAGGCTGTCGAGCGCCCGCTCTCTGGCGTCGCCGTCGACGTAGCACTTGGTGGCGAGGACGACCATCAGTCTCCGGCCCCGGAACCCACGTCGACGTTGAGTTCGTCGCGGAGCGCTTCGATCCGGCGCTCCATCGCCTCGACCATCTCGTCGTTGTCCATCGGCTCCAGGGGCGCCCCGGTCTCGGGGCACTGGAAGCCCTGTTCCATCGCCTCGGAGAACTCGAAGCGGATACCGGCCGGCTCGGAGAGGTAGAACTCGTGGTTGCGCTCGTACTCCAGGCGTTCTTCGAGCGCCTCCAACAGCCGGTGCATCTCCTCTTCGAGGTTCTCTGGGATGTTCTCGTAGTGGAACGTCCAGAGGTAGGTGAGCCAGCCGGAGTCCTCGTCGCGGACCCGACGATAGGAGGCGAGATCGTTCTCGTAGAGAATGAAGAGCGCCCGCCGGACGTCGTTGAGTTCGAGGCCGAGTTCCTCGGCGAGTTCTTCGTCTGTCACCTCGCCGTCGGGCGGCGCCGCGGCCACCGGCATCCCCGTCGGTCCGACCAACTCGTGGAGGTACTTCTGGATGACAGGGTCGTTCAGCAGCTCCTCAAAAGCCATTACGCACAGTTGCGCCGCTCAGTCGTTTTAAAGTTGCGGAAACCGGGGCGCTCACCGCCGAGAGATCGTTTCGCAGCCGGAGGAAGTTAGTACAATGGTAACATATCACATATACGTCAGAATGATTTATTTCGTCGCCGCTCGTGGGTTCAATTCCCGCGAGGAGGCGGGGACACACTGGACGACTCGCTTCAGATCGCCCGGACGCGGGCGAGAAGGAATGAGTTGGGGGCCACAACCGAACCGTCCGTCACAGGTCGACGAGGTTACGGCTCCGAAGGAGGACCGAACCGGCCCGAACGCCCGACCGCCCGGGCGGTCGGGGGAGAAGGCCAACTACCGGAGTACGCGCAAGCGGGCTTCGGGAAAGCGGTCGCAGCGCGCCGACAACGCCGGTGGGAACCCGGCTAACGCTTCGGCAAACGCCGGTGAAATTCCGGCTAACGTCGACGTGGCGCGGCCAGACGGCCGTGCGGGCCGGAGAAAACGTCTCCCGTCCAGGTCCACACCGTCGTTCTCGCGTCACGATTCGCCGTCAACAGTGTCGTCTCCGGTGTCGTCCGCAGAGTCGTCTCCGGCGTCGACGACGCGCTTGCCGCACTCTTGGGGGACCACGCGGCGATCCGCGTCCGCCCAGTCCCGGTCGAGTTCGCGTCCTTCAAACAGCCGATCCAAGAAGACGGCAAGCCCCGCGACCTCCGAGTGCGGTTGGTTCGTGACGCCGACGTTCCAGTCGGCCGCCTCGTACACCTCGAAGGGGACCTTCTCGCCGCCGACCACGACCAAGAGCGGCCGGCCGTCGTCGCGGTAGGCCGCGCGGACGTCGGCCTCGACGTCCTGGACGCGCTCGCCGTACATCGTGAGGTGGACCACCGCTCCCGACCACGAGCGGATCGTGGCGTCCAGTTCCGCCGTCTGCTCGATCTCGAACGGCCCGCCGAATCGGCCCGTGATGTCGGCGACGGTCTCGGCGGCCTGGCCGGCGTTGTCCGGGAAGATCACCCGGTCGGCGCCGAGCGCCCGCGCCGTGAGGCCCACGTGGGTCGTCATCCGGTCGTCGCGACCGGGCCGGTGTCCGTACCGGAGGACGGCCACCGCTGGTTCGTCCTGCATAGCCGAACCGAGGCGGGGCGGGCGCTAAGAGGCTTCGCTTCGGGCGGTCTCCGTCTCGACCGTCGATCGGTGGCGGCCGCGCCGACCGTCGGCCGGCGACGCGGCGAGAAAGGAGAACGCACTTACCCCCGTCGACCGCATCGCCGGTATGGACCTCACCGGCAAGCGGATCGTCGTCACCGGCGGCGCGGGCCTCGTGGGCTCGCATCTCGCGCGTCGCCTCCGCGACGACAACGACGTGGTCGTCGCCGACGACCTCTCGAAGGGGACGCGCGAGCGCGTTCCGGCGGGCGTCGGCTTCGTCGAGGCGGACGTGACAGACCCCGACGACGTCGCCGACGTGATCACCGCCGAGGTGGACGCCGTCTTCCACCTGGCCGCCTACACCGACACCAACTTCGCCGAGCCTCGACGGCTCTTCGAGGAGAACACCGAGATGACCTACAACGTCCTAGAGCGGATGGAAGAGGTCGGCGTCTCGAACGTCGCGTTCACCTCGTCGTCGACGGTCTACGGCGAGGCGCCGCGCCCGACGCCCGAGGACTACGCCCCGCTCGAACCCATCAGCGTCTACGGCGCCGCGAAACTCGCCGACGAGGGGCTGCTCTCCACGTACGCCCACGCGAAGGACTTCACGGTCTGGAACTTCCGCTTCGCCAACATCGTCGGTCCCCACCAGCGCGGCAACGTCGTCCCCGACTTCATCGAGAAGCTGGTGGACGACCCCGAGACGCTGACCATCCTCGGCGACGGCCGCCAGGAGAAGTCCTACCTGCACGTCACAGAGTGCGTCGACGCCATCTGCCACGTCGTCGAGCACGCCGACGACGCGATGAACACCTACAACCTCGGCACCCGGACCACGACCTCGGTCACGCGGATCGCCGACATCGTCGCGGACGTGATGGGCGTCGACCCCGACTACGAGTACACCGGCGGCGACCGCGGCTGGGAGGGCGACGTCCCCCGGATGCGCCTGTCGGTCGAGAAACTGGCCGGGCTGGGCTGGGAGGCCGACTCCTCCAGCGACGACGCGGTCCGACGCGCCGCCGAGGAGCTATACGAGGAGTTACAACCGTCATTATGAGACACGCGCTCCGTATCGGCGGGAGAGCGAGGGCGTGGACTACAAATGGGGGCTGCCGATGCCGCCCGGGACTACTACTAGGGAGTATCGTCCGTCCGCATCGAATGCTCGCCGGATAGATTCAGCCGGACCGACCGAGCGAGGATTCAAGTCGTTCGGTAGAGAGCAGACAGTCGTGACCGTAGAGGACGACGTCGCCCTCGTCACGGGGGCCAGTGCGGGCATCGGTAAAGCGACTGCACACGCTCTCGCACGGGAGGGCGCAGACGTCGCGCTCGCAGCGCGCCGTCGAGAACGACTCGAAGCTATCGCCGACACGCTCGAATCGGAGTACGACGCCGAGACACTCCCCGTCCCGACGGACGTCCGCGACGAGGCGGCGGCCCGAGAGATGGTCGAGACGACAGTCGAGACGTTCGGTCGACTCGACGTCTTGGTGAACAACGCCGGAGTCGGCGTCGGCGGTGACGTCGAAGAGACGACGAGCGAAGAGTACCGCCTGATGATGGAAACGAACGTCGACAGCGTCTTCTTCGCGACGCAGGCGGCCGTGCCGCACCTGCGAGAGACGGACGGGAACCTCGTGTTCGTCGGGAGTTTCGCGGGGCAATACCCACGGCCCGCGAACCCGATTTATGCGGCGACCAAGTGGTGGGTCCGCGGCTTCGCCCACAGCGTCGAGGGACAGATCGGACCGGACGGCGTCGGCGTCAGCGTCGTCAACCCCACCGAGGTCCGGACGGAATTCGGCAGCGAGGACGGCGAGCCACTGGAAGATCGGTTCGGGCCCGACGAGGTGACCGAACCCGAAGAGGTCGCCGAAGCCGTCGTCTTCGCGGCGTCCCAAGACCGGTCGACGGTCCACGAGATCGATCTGTATCGACGCGACAAGTTCGACGGCTGGTGAGCCGAGCCGGTCGTTCCGCCGTCGAACTGCCCGCGTTGCGAACGGTTGGCTCATAATGACGGTTGTAGTCTCTTCCCGGTGCTCGCCGCCCCGGTGTCGGCGAGCACCGGTACATAGTTACAACCGTCATTATCAGGACTTGCGATAATCACTATCTGATACTGTCGGACAGAACGATGTGACGCGTCTCGGCACCCTCCGAGGTGCCGAACTGATTCACGAACTTCTGTCCGACAGTATGACGAACGAGGGAGACGAGCGGACGAGTCGCACATCGCGGGTCCGCCGGGGAGAGCAGTCGGTGATTTAATACTCGGGAAAGGGACAAGGGTCGGTATGGATTCGTGCGACGGGAGTTCAGAAACCGGGCCGGTCGCCGATCGAACCGAACCGACGTTCCGACCGGGACGTCGCGGGAGGGTCCGTTCGTCGACGTGCGGCGACGGTGGCGGGGTTCGCCACCATCGCAACGTATCACGGCCACATCGGCGGCCGATTCCGTGCTGATATGTCCGGTCTAGACAACCGACGGCGGCCGATCGACGAGCGGGGTAGGTGAGACGATGGTAGAGCACACTCGGTCTCTCGGGTTCAAGGTGGCCTACGCGATGGGCCTGGGAACGATGATCGCCGCGGGGATCTTCTCCCTCTCGGGCGTCGCCGTGGCCCGGATCGGAAGCAGCGCGGTCATCGCGTTCATCATCGCCGCCGTCGTCGCCGGAATCACGGCCGCCTCCTACTCGGAGTTCGCCTCCATCTACTCGGAGAACGGGGGCGGCTACC
>JBDGUP010000019.1:0-9677 GCA_042215815.1 Haloquadratum sp.
GCGTCTCGGCACCCCGAGGTGCCGATCTGATTCACGAACTTCTGTCCGACAGTATAACTATGTACCGGTGCTCGCCGCCCCGGTATCGGCGAGCACCGGGAAGAGACGACAACCGTCAGTATCAAGCGGAGGCTCGGACAGTTTCAATACCCGGCGGCCACTCTGCTGTGTGTATGTTCGATCCCGAGGACCTCGCAGAGATCCGGGAGAAAAAGCGCGAGTGGGAAGACGAGACGCTCGCGCCGACGCTCGACCGCTTCGGGGAGCGCCGGGAGACATACACCACCGACACCGGCGGCCAGGAGGTCGAGCGGCTCTACACGCCGGCCGACGTGGCCGACCTCGATTACGAGTCCGACCTCGGGTTCCCCGGCGAGGCGCCCTACACGCGCGGAGTCTATCCGACGATGTACCGCGGCCGGCTCTGGACGATGCGCCAGTACGCCGGGATGGGGACGGCCCGCGAGACCAACGAGCGGTTCCGCTACCTCATAGAGCAGGGGTCGTCGGGGCTGTCGATGGCGTTCGACCTTCCCACACAGAAGGGCTACGACTCCGACGCCGCGATGGCCGCCGGCGAGGTAGGCAAGGCGGGCGTCGCCATCGACAGCCTCCGGGATATGGAGGTCGTCTTCGACGGGATCCCGCTCGACGAGGTGTCGACATCGATGACGATCAACGCCCCCGCGGCGGTGCTTCTCGCGATGTACGTCGCGATCGGCGACAAGCAGGGCGTCCCCCGCGAGGAACTCCGCGGCACCGTCCAAAACGACATCCTGAAGGAGTACATCGCGCGCAACCTCTACATCTATCCGCCGGAGCCGTCGATGCGGCTCATCACCGACGTCTTCGAGTTCTGCGCCGAGGAGACGCCGAAGTTCAATACCATCTCGATCTCGGGATACCACATCCGCGAGGCCGGCTCGACGGCCGCCCAGGAGGTCGCGTTCACCCTCGGCGACGGCATCGAGTACGTCGAGGCCGCCCGCGACGCCGGTCTCGACGTCGACGCGTTCGCCCCGCAGCTCTCGTTTTTCTTCAACGCCCACAACAACATCCTCGAAGAGGTCGCGAAGTTCCGCGCCGCCCGCCGGATGTGGGCGAAGATCATGGAAGAGCGCTTCGGCGCCGAGGACCCGAAGTCAAAGCAGCTGAAGTTCCACGCCCAGACCGGCGGCTCGACGCTCACCGCCCAGCAGATCGAGAACAACGTCGTCCGGGTCGCCTACCAGGCGCTCGCCGCGGTCCTCGGCGGCGCACAGAGCCTCCACACCAACGGCAAGGACGAGGCCCTGTCGCTGCCCACAGAGGAGTCTGTGCGGACCGCGCTCCGGACCCAGCAGATCCTCGCCCACGAGTCGGGCGTCGCCGACACCATCGATCCGCTGGGCGGCAGCTACTACGTCGAGTCCCTCACCGACGACATCGAGGCCGAGGCGTTCGAGATCCTCGACGAGGTCGACGACCGCGGCGGGATGCTGGAGGCGGTGAAGTCCGGGTGGGTCCAGCGCCAGATCCAAGACGTCGCCTACGAACGACAAGAGGAGATCGAATCCGGCGACCGGACCGTCGTCGGCGTCAACGAGTACGAGGTCGACGAGGAGCCGGAGATCGACATCGAGGACGTCGACGAGGCCGACGAGCGCCGGCAGAAAGAGCGCCTCCGGGCGGTCAAGGAGGAACGCGACGACCAGGCGGTCGAGGCGAGGCTTTCGGCCCTCCGCGAGGCGGCCGCGGGCGACGACAACCTCCTCCCGGCGATCGTCGAGGCGGTGAAGGCCTACGCGACGGTGGGCGAGATATCCGACGCGCTCCGCGAGGAGTTCGGGGAGTACCGCCCGGGGCGATAGCGACCGGTTGGTCGCATAGAGCCGAAGGCGAGTTCGGCTTCACCCGACCGTTTATTCGCCCGTCGAGCGTCTGCCCGAGTATGTCGATGACGTTCGATCATCTCGGCGTGGCGACCGACGACGGCGCGGCACTCGCGAGCACCTTCGAGGCGCTCTTCGACGCCCCGGTCGTCCGAGAGGAGACGTTCGACGGGATGGAGGTGCGGTTCCTCGAACTCGACGGCGGCTACCTCGAACTCCTGGAGCCGCGCGAGGACGGGACCATCGCGCAGTTCCTCGAGAGCCACGGACCGGGGATGCACCACGTCGGCCTCCGGACCGACGACGTCGCCGAGGCGCTGAATCGAGCGCGCGAGGTGGGCGTCGACCTCGTCGACGAGGAGCCGCGTCCCGGCGCGTGGGGCCACGAGGTGGCGTTCCTCCACCCGCGTTCGACCGGGGGCGTCCTCGTCGAGTTCGTCCAGCGGGACGGCGGGGAGTGATACTGTCGGACGAACGTCCTGATACGCCTGGGTATCCCCCGGAGGGGGGACGAGCGGAGCAACGGGTTCGTCCGACAGTATATTAGGCGCTCGCTCTCCAACCCCGCGTAGGATGCGCGATTGGCTCTCTCACCGCGCCCGGATCGAGCCCGAGGGCGAAGCGCTCGTGACGGCGGCAGACGGGAACGTCTACACGTTCGCGAACCTCGACACGCTGGTCGAGGATATGGCGGGCCGGCTCGGGGACCTCGGCGTCGGACCGGGCGACCACCTGGGAGCCGTCCTGGAGACGGGGATCGAATACGTCTGTCTCGTCCACGCGGCGATGCGGCTGGGCGCGACGCTCGTCCCGATGGGCGACGGCCTGACAGCGCGGGAACTCGCGACGCAGATCGACGCCGCCGACGTCGACGCCGTCGTCTGCGGCGGGGCGACAGAAGCGACCGTCGTCGAAGCGGCGGGTCCGCCGGACGAGGAGTCAGAGAGCGGCTCCGGCGAGAGCGACCGGCGACCGTCCGTCCTCACCGTCGACGAGCCGGAGACGGCGCTCGCGAGGTCGCTCTCGTCGGCGGTCGCTCGGGAGGTCACGCCCGCCGAGTGGTCCCTCGACGACACCCAGCTCGTGGTCTTCACCTCCGGGACGACCGGCGACCCGAAGGCGGTGCGGCTGACGCCGGCGAACCTCCTCGCGAGCGCCGCCGCGTCCGCCTTCCGGCTGGGATACGACCCCGAGGACCGGTGGCTCGTGGCGCTCTCGCTCCACCATATGGGCGGGATCACCCCCGTGCTCCGGATGCCGCTGTACGGGATGACCGTCGCGCTCCGCGAGGGCTTCGAGGCCGGCCCGACGGTCGACGACATCGATCGCTACGGGGCGACCGCGGTCTCGCTCGTGCCCACGATGCTCCGCCGGATGCTCGACCGCCGGGGGACGCTGCCCGACTCGCTCCGGGTCGTCCTCCTCGGGGGAGCGCCGGCCGCGACGGATCTCATCGAGCGCTGTCGCGACTATTCGATCCCCGTGTATCCGACCTACGGGATGACAGAGACGGCCTCCCAGATCGCCACCGCGCGGCCGAAAGAGGCGTTCGATACCCCCGGAACGGTGGGGCGCCCGCTGTTTCCGACCCGCGTGACCGTCGTCGACGAGGGGGGGACGGCGCTCCCGCCGGGCGAGTCCGGCGAACTCGTCGTCGACGGGCCGACGGTGACGCCCGGCTACTACGGCGACGAGGAGGCGACCGCGGCCGCGTTCGGCGAGTACGGCTTCCACACCGGCGATGTGGGCACGATCGACGAGCGCGGCGCGCTCACGGTGCTGAACCGGCTCGACGACCGGATCGTCACCGGCGGCGAGAACGTCGATCCCGGCGAGGTCGCCGACGTGCTCGTCTCACATCCCGGCGTGCGCGAGGCGGCCGTCGTCGGCGTTCCGGACGCCGAGTGGGGCGAACGCGTCTCGGCGCTTGTCGTCCCCGAGAGGGACTCGCTCGACCGCGACGCGCTGTGCGACTTCGCCCGCGACCGACTCGCAGATTTCAAGCTCCCGAAGACGGTCGGGACCGCAGAAGAGATTCCCCGGACCGTCTCCGGGACCGTCGACCGCGAACGGGTGCGCGGGCGGCTCTCCGACGGCGGCGCCGACGGGCAGGGCGACGATAGGAACTGAAAACACGTTTGGTGTTGTTCGGGGTTCCGGGGGTTATTTGCTGGTGGCTCGCCACTCGAGGCTATGGACCTCCTCGACGAGTCGATCGTCCCGGAACACGCCCGCGAGGTGAAGCGCGAGGCGCGAGCGTTCGCCGACGAGCACATCCGACCGAACGCGGCGGAGTACTTCCGGTCGGGCGAGTACCCCTGGGAGATCCTGGAGGCGGGGATGGACGCCGGTCTCGTCGCCCAGGACATCGGCGAGGAATACGGCGGCCGCGGGCTCGACCTCGAACAGGTGCTCGCGATCAACGAGGAGTTCTACGCGGCCGACGCGGGGATCGCGCTGACGCTGATGCTCGCGTCGTTCGGCTGTGAGATCGTCGAGAAGTACGGGACCGACGCCCAGAAGGAAGAGTACCTCCGTCCCGTCGCAGAGAACGACCAGCTCTCCGGACTCGCGGTGTCGGAGCCGCACACCGGCTCCGATATGGCCGGGATGACGACGACTGCCGAACGGACCGACGACGGGTGGGTGCTGAACGGCGAGAAGTACTGGATCGGCAACGCGGTCGAGGCCGACTGGCTGACCGTCTACGCGAAGACGGGCGACGGCGACGACCGGTACTCGAACTACTCGCTCTTCATCGTCGAGACGGACGCGCCGGGCTACGAGGCCGAACACATCCCCGAGAAGATCGGGATGCGCGCGTCCAAGCAGGGCCACATCGTGTTCGACGACTGCGAGATCCCCGAGGAGAACCTCGTCGGGACCGAGGGCGGCGGCTTCTATGTCCTCGCGGACTTCTTCAATCACGGCCGCGTCGTGGTCGGCGGCCACGGGATCGGTCTCGCCGCGCGCGCGATCGAAGAGACCTGGGAGTTCGTCCACGACCGCGAGGCCTTCGGCCGCAACGTCTCGGACTTCCAGGCCACACAGCACATCCTCGCTGATATGCGGATGGAACACGAGTCCGCGCGGGCGCTCAACTGGCGCGCGGCGCGGAAGGTCGCGACGAACGAAGACGCCGGCTTCTGGGCGGCCGCGACCAAGACCAAGTCGACGGAGGTGGCGATGGAGTGCGCCGAGCGCGGGATGCAGCTCCACGGCGGCCGCTCGGTGCTCGAAGAGTACCCCATCTCCCGCGTCTACCGCGACGTCCGGATCCCCGTCATCTACGAGGGCGCGAACGAGATCCAGCGCAACCTCGTGTACCGGCACGGCTCCATTTGAGCCGGAGCGGGGACCCGTCCCTCGGTCTACTGCCTAACATTGTAGGGTCGATAGTCAATGGTTCTCCGTCCCTCCTCCGAGATACGGAGAACCCGATGTCAAAGAGCCAATCGACGATCACCGAACTGACGGAGTACTGTCCGGACTGCGAGTCGCGGACGCCCCACGAGGTCTCGATCGAACTCAAGACCGAGAGCAGAAAGGAGACGAACCGGGCGTTCTCCCGGGAGCCGTACCGGGTGACCGAGTGCCGGGTCTGCGGTGCCGAGGCGACACAGCGGATGAACAACGCGTAGCGCGGCCGAGCGGACCGACTGGGCGAGAACTCGCCCGATCGGACCGCGACCACGGGGACGACCCAAGAGCGGCCAGTATCAGTCGTCGCCGGCCGCGTCGCCCGCGCCCGACTCCGACTTCGGCTCCGATCGCGAGTCCGACGCCGACTCCGACCGTCGTCGACGGTCAGACGTCTCGTCGAAGAACGACTCGATGAGTTTGCGCTCGCCCGCGCGGAGGTGCTCGTGAAACGTCGGCGCGGCGATCCCGAGCGACGCCGCGACCTCTTCGGCCGTGCTCCCCCGCGGCCACTCGAAGTACCCCGAGACGAGCGCGGTCTCCATCACGTCGCGCTGCCGCGCCGTCAGTTTCTCCTCCAACGTGCGCCGGAACGACGAGGTCGACTGCACCTCGTCTTCGACCTCCCGTTTCGCCACGATGTCCACGTCAGGATAGGACGACCGGATCGACTCGACGAGCGCTCTGAGGTCCGCCTTCGGCGGCGTCCGTACCACCAGCCGTCCGGAGCCGTTCGTCGCACCGAAGGACTCCACCGTCGCCCCGAACTCCGTGAGCGGGAGCAGGACGGACGCGCCGGTCAGCCGGAACTCGAACAGCGTTCCGTCGTCGCGCTCGGAGACGCAGCGTGCCGAGGGGACCGCCTCGAGCGGGTCGAGGACCGACAGGACGCGATCCGGGTCGGCGTCCTCGATCGCCACATAACAGGAGACCACGCCCTCGTCGGTCAGGGTGGTCCCTTCGAGCCGCACGGAGGTCTCGAACTCGACCGAGAGATCGACGACGACGTCGCGGGTGTCGGCGTGTTCGAACTCGAGTTCCACCGCCGAATCGCCGTACAGGAGCTGCTTCGACTCCGCGGCGTTGATGCCGTTGCCGACGGTCTCGCCGATCGAAGCGAGCATCGACCGCTCTTCGTCGGAGAGGCTCCCGCGGACGTAGACGACGAGCGCCCCGTAGGTCATCTCCCGGTAGCCGAGGGGTACGGCGACGATGCGCCGGTGGCCGTCTATGTCTTCCGGGTCGACCAGGGCCGCGCTCTCGTGGGCGTCGGAGACGGCTTCGTCGACGACCGATTCGGTCTCGATCGCCGCTCTGAGGACGGATTCCGGGTCGGTCGCGCCCGCGTCGGTCGCGCCCGCGTCGCCGGCGAGCGGGTCGGCGACGGACTCCGAGACGGTTCGGCACTCGACGGCGTCGACCGCGTCGTCGTAGCGCGCGATCCAGGCGCCGTCGTACGGTCCGGATCCGACGGCGGCACAGACCGTCGCTTCGATGTCGGCGCGAGTCGTGGCGTCCACGAGCGCCTGATCGACGTCGCGGAGCAGGCTGTTGATGCGTCGCGCGCGCGCTAACTGCCGTTCGCGCTCCCTGATCTCCGCCTTCCGCTCTTCGCGGAGTTCTCTGACCCGCTCGGTCAGCGTTTCCAGCGCCGAGGGGTCGCCGAGGTTCCGGATGTCCCGCGTCTCCAGGACCGATTCGGTGGACTCGAGCGCGAAGTACTCGCGGAGTTCCTCGTCGAACTCCGAGCGGACGAGCAGTTCCTCGACGGCCCCGCGGACGCCCTCCTCGTCGACCGGCTTGACGAGGTAGTCGTCGAACGGCATCTCGACGATGTCGGTGTCGGGGTCGACCGCGGTCATCATCGCCACGCGGCACTCGTAGCCGCGCTCGTCGATCGCTTCGAGCACCTCGTCCCCGGAGCGGTCGGGCATCCGCCGGTCCAAGAGCACGACGTCGACCGCGTCGTCTATCAGTTCCAGCGCCTGGTCGCCGCCGTAGGCCACCCGGACGTCGTAGTCGTCCTGGAGCCAGTACTCGCAGGTGTCTGCGAGGGCCCTGTCGTCGTCGACGACGAGGACGACCGGCTCGCGCGAACCCCTCGGCATTCTCGTGGGTCGAGAAAACGGAGCGACGAATAAATAGCTGCCTCTCGGCGCCGGCGACTCCCTAATCTCTTAGGTCGTCGTGTTAGGTGTGTGTCTCCCATCCACGCTAGTAGGTATGTTCGATCGATCCATCGACGGGGTGACGGCCGATGCCTGAGTGCCAGAACTGCGGTGCGTTCGTGTCGCGGGACTACGTCCGGGTGTTCGCCCCGGAGGGGTTCGACGACGCCCGCGTCTGTCCGCGGTGCGAGGACGCGATTCGCGAGGGCGCACAGGTCCGCGAGGCCCGCGCACGGCGCGTCTAGCCCCGTCAGCGCCGGCGGCGTCGCCAGCGTCCCGAACCGCCAACCTACAAGGCGGTGCCGGTGTTGGTGGGGGTATGCGACTGGAGGAGTACTGGGGGGTCGGCCCGAAGACCAGCGAGAAGCTCGAAGACGCGATGGGCGTCGAGCGCGCGGTCGAGGCAATCGAGAACGCCAACATCCGGGCGCTCGCGGACGCCGGGATTCCGCGCGGGCGTGCCGTCCGAATTCTCCGACGGGCGAACGGAGCCGAGGGCATCGACACGCTCGGCACGCGCGACGCTCGCGACGTCTACGACGACCTGCTCGGGCTCGCGAGCGAACACGCCCTCACGGCGCACGCGGCCGACCGGATCCGCGTGCTCACGCCGCTCGCTGACGCGGACGCGCGCGAGTCGCGGCTGGACCGCGTGCTCGACGCCCGGGACGCCTGGGTCGGACTCGACGACGAGGAGCGAGCGGCCGTCCGGTCGGCGTTCGACGCGTACGACGAGGCCGGCGGCGCCGAACGCGCCGCGGTCGAGACGGCGCTCGCGCTCCGCGAGGCGGGGCTTCGCGGCGGGACCTTCGAGGCGCTGGACGGTCTCGACGACGAGGCGCTCCGGGGGGCCGCGGAGGCGCTCGGGACGGTCGACGAAGACGGTACCGTCGCGCCCGGCGCCGACGAGGAACTCGACCGGCTGCGCGACCGGCGCGACGCCGTCGCCGACCTGGAATCGAACGCCCTCGACGTGCTCGAATCGATCCGAGAGCGGGGCGTCCGGGGCTTCGAGGAGTTCCGCGGCGCGTTCGTGGAGTACGTCGCGAGCGAGACCGACGTGCGCCGCGGGCGCGTCGAGTCCGCGGTCGCCGAGGACGCCCACGACGAGGCGGACTTCGCCGCGACGTCGCTACGGAATCTCCGCGCAGAACTCGACGACGCGGTCGAAGCGCGCGAGGTCGAGGTCGCGAGCGACCTCCTGGAGTCGATCGACGCCGCGCGCGGGGACGTCGACACGGCCGTCGAGGCGGCGTCCGAGATCGCGTTCGCCCTCTCGCTCGGCCGCTTCGCCGCCGAGCACGACCTCCGGCGACCGCGCCTCGTCGACGACGGCCTCGCGGTCGCGGGGGCGCGGAACCTCTCGCTCTCGGGGGAGGTGCAACCAGTGACCTACGCGGTGGGCGCCCACGACCTCGGTTCGGACGCGGACGCGGTCGGCGCCGACGGAGACGACGCCGGTTCGGACCCGGACGGGACGCCCCCGTCGGGCGACCGCGTCGCGGTCCTCACCGGCGCGAACTCCGGGGGGAAGACGACGCTCCTGGAGACGCTGGCGCAGGTGGTCCTCCTGGCGGCGATGGGGCTTCCCGTCCCGGCAGAGCGCGCCGACGTCGGCCAGTTCGACACGATCGTCTTCCACCGCCGACACGCCAGCTTCAACGCGGGCGTGCTGGAGTCGACGCTGAAGTCGATCGTGCCGCCGCTTTCGACCGGCGACCGAACGCTGATGCTCGTCGACGAGTTCGAGGCGATCACCGAGCCCGGCCGGGCGGCGGACCTCCTGAACGGGCTCGTAGATCTGACCGTCGACCGCGACGCGCTCGGCGTCTACGTGACGCACCTGGCCGACGACCTCAGTCCCCTCCCGCCGGAGGCGCGGATCGACGGCATCTTCGCGGAGGGGCTGACAGACGACCTCGAACTCCGGGTGGACTACCAGCCGCGGTTCGGGACGATCGGCAAGTCGACGCCGGAGTTCATCGTCTCGCGACTCGTCGCGAACGCCGGCGACCGCGCGGAGCGGCGCGGCTTCGAGGCGCTGGCGTCCGCCGTCGGTGAGGAGGCGGTCCAGCGGACGCTCTCGGACGCGGCGTGGTCGGAGTAGGCTGGTGAGAGAGAACCCGGTATGAGTGTGCGGACCGTCTCGCCCCGACAGTACTCTTTTAGCTGAATTGAGGCGCTAAGCCCCCTTCCTCAGCGAGCGCCGACCGAACGG
>JBDGUP010000134.1:0-6858 GCA_042215815.1 Haloquadratum sp.
GCGCCAGGGCGGCTGATCCGCGCCAGGGCGGCTGATCCGCGCCGGCTCACCCAGAAGGACCGCCCCGCGGGAGCACGACCGTCACCGCGCTGCCGCCGAGATCGGCGTCCGAAAACCGGATGGTGCCGCCGGCGCGGTCGACGATCCGCTTCGTCAGCCACAGCCCCATTCCGCTGCTGTGTAACAGCGGCTCGACGTCGCTCTCGCCGGTGATCACGACCCGCTCGTCGTCGGGGATTCCCGGCCCGTCGTCCGCGATGTCGACTTCGACCGCCCCGTCTGTCGCCCGGGCCGTGATCTGTACCCGCGGCGGCTCGGCGTCGGAGTGGACGATCGCGTTCTCTACGAGTTCGTACACCGCGCGCTCTACTTTCGGAATCGTCGTCACCCGCAGGTCGGACGGCACGTCCGTCGCGATCTCGGCGTCCGGGTGGCTCTCTGCCAGCCGTGCGACGACGTGGTCGACCGTCGCGGCCAGGTCGATCGGTTTCGGATCGACGTGCTCCGAGAGGAGTTCGACGATCTCTCGCTCTTTGTCGGCCGTCGTCAGCACCTCGTCTGCGACCGACTCGATCGAGGCCGCGCGGTCCCGGACGTCGTCGGCGTCGCCGTCGCGGATCATCCGTGCGTGCCCCTGGATGACGTTCAGCCGATTGCGGATGTTGTGTCGCAACAGCCGATCGAGCGACGCGAGTTGCTGCTCGCGGGTGACCTGTTCTGTGATGTCACGCATCGTCGCCACGACCCCCCGGACGGCTTCCGTGTCGCGATCGAGCGGATAGTACCGGATCTGGAAGGTCCGATCTCCGCTTCCGCCCTCGGCCGTCCGGGTCATCCGGTACTGGATCGTCTCCCCGTCGAACGCCCGGTCGAGATACGGTTCGATCGTCTCGAAGGCCTCTTCGCCGATCGTCTCGGCGATCGTGTACTGGCTCACGTCGTCCGAGAGGCCATAGAAGGCACGATACGCCTCGTTGGCGAAGAGATACCGACACTCGCGGTCGACGGCGGCGATCAGTTCGCTGGCCTCCTCGACGGCGCGTTCGTACTGCCGGAGCCGGGTCTCCCGCTCTTTTCGCTCTGTGATGTCCGTCTGGATGGCGACGTAGGCGTCGATCTCTCCCTCGTCGTCGGTCAGCGGCGCGATCGTCTGGTGGGCGTGGTAGAGTTCGCCCGACTTGCGGCGGTCGCGGATCTCCTCGGCCCAGACGTCGCCCGAGGAGATCGTCTCCCAGAGGCGGTCGTAATACTCCGCGGACATCTCGTCCGAGTTGAGTATCCGCGGCGTCCGACCGATCGCCTCCTCGCTGTCGTATCCGGTGATCCGCTCGAAGGCCGGATTGACGTAGGTGATCGTGCCGTCGGGATCGGTGATGTAGACCGCGTGGCCGGCCGCCTCGACGGCGCGACGAAACCGACGCAGTTTCTCTTCGTCCTCTTTGCGGTCTGTGACGTCTTCTTGGAACCCGACGTAGTGGGTCACTGTGCCGTCGCCGCTCTCGATGGGGGCGATCGTCACGCGGTTCCAGAATTCGGTCCCGTCCTCGCGGTAGTTCCGGAGTTCGACGGTCACCGGCTCTTCGGCGTCGATCGCCCGGCGCATCGCTGCGACCGGCTCCGCGCGCGTCGCCTCGCCCTGCAGGAACCGGCAGTTGCGGCCGACGACCTCGTCCCGCCGATAGCCCGTGATGCGTTCGAACTCCCGGTTCGCGTAGATGACCGGATTGTCCTCCTCGCGGGCATCCGCGAGTGTGATCCCCACCGGCGCCTCGTCCATCGCCCGGTTCTTGAGCCGGTTGTCGCGCCGCCAGTCGCCCTCGCCTCGGACGTCGCGGGCGATCAGGCCCACCGCCGGCTCGCCGTCCCACTCGATGCGGACCGCCGTGACCCGCACGGGAACGATCGTCCCGTTTCCCCGGATCAAGTGCGCGTCGGTGCTGTCGGCCGCGGTCTCCCCCGTTTCCACGGCGTCGAGCCGCGCGGCGAAGTCGCCGTCGGCCGCGACGACGTCGTCCACGTCGGCCCCGAGGATCGCGGTGTCCGCGTCGGCGTGCAGGAGGTCGACGCCGGTCTCGTTGAGGTACTCGAACCGGCCCTCGCGGACGACCGCGATCACATCGCTCGCGGCGTCGAGGTGCGAACGCGAGCGGGCGTTCGCGTCGACGAGTGCGCGCCGCCTCCGGGCCGAGCGGACCGCGTCCTCGACGAGCGCGGCGATCCGGTCCCACTGGTCGCCGTGGCGGTCTCTGCTCAGGTACTCCGTGACGTTCGCGGCCACCGCTCGACCGGCCGTCGTCTCGGACCGCTCGCCGTCGAAGAGCAAGAACGGGAGAGTGGGGCGGTGGAGCCGCACGGCTTCCAGGAAGACGACGCCGTCCATCTCGGGGAGGTCGTGCTCGCTGACGACGCAGTCGACGTCCTCGGACGCGAGCGTATCGATCGCCTCGCCCGCCGCGTCGACGACCGTGACAGAGATGCCGGCGACCGAAGAGAGCGACCGCTCGCAGGCGGTCGCGAACGCCTCGTCGGGCGCGACGACGAGCACGCAGAGTCCGCGCTCGGCGGGAGAAGACATCGTCGAATGTTAAATGATGATATATAAATACCCTGGGATCGGCGGTGGTCTCGGACGCATCGGGCGTCCGACCAGGACACAACTTTCATACCAGCCGGTCGCTGGACTGTAGCACAAGGACCACGGGATGGGGGCTCGAATCCACTTGCTGGTAGCCGCGCTCGTACTCCTGGCCGGCTGTATCGGGTCGCCGGCGTCGTCGAACGCGACGGCGACAGCGTCGGCGGACGCGGCGCCTCCGACGACGTCGGGGTCGTCGACTCCGGAGCGACCCGCCGCGCTCGAGGCCAGTCTCTACCGGCTCGTGGTGGCCGACAACCGCACCGCGTACGCTCGCCAGCACGACCTGGACTACCGGAACGGCACGGTGGCCGTCGTCGTGCATCTGGCGCCCGGCGCTCGATTGCCGTCCGGCTACGACGTATCCGTTCTCAATACCGACGGCAATCGGGTCCTCGCCCGCGTGCCCGTGTCGTCGCTCGTTCCGCTCGCCCGCGAGGCGAACGTCACTGCCGTCACCCCTCCCCGGGAGGTCAGACAGACCTAATGCAGCGGCGGCTGCGAGACATCCTCGTCGGCGTCCTCTGCCTGGTCGTGGTGGCGAGTACGCTCCCGGCCGGAGTCGGGTTCGCTCGGGCCGACAGCGAGACCGGCCGCACAGCCGGCTTTCGAGCACGGGACGTATCGGCGACCGCTACCGCAACGAACGAGACCACCTCAGACCGCCCGACGCCGAATCACGACCCGTATCCGCGCATTGCCGACAGCGTCTTCGACGGGAGCGGCCGAACAGACTCGGGCGGGCAGGGTGTCGTGGCGTCGGACACGACTTCCACGGAGTCCGTCACTGCCGTCGTCAACCCGACGGCCGGCGGGATGTCGCGAGCGGCGGCCGCGGCCCGGGAGTACGGCGAGATCGAAAACCGCGGGCACGGACGCCTGTTAGTCACTGTCCCGAAGCAGTCGATCGTTCCGCTGTCTTCTGCCGCCGGAGTGCAGTCTGTCCTGCCGCCGCGCCGGGTCCGATCGACCGGCGTGACGAGCGAAGGACTGAGCGACATCAACGCGACGCCGACCGTCACCGGCGGTTACGACGGCGACAACGTCACTGTCGCCGTCATCGACTTCGCGTTCAACGCCTCGAACCCCGAGATCGCGGACAACGT
This sequence comes from Haloquadratum sp., assembly GCA_042215815.1. GTDB lineage: Archaea > Halobacteriota > Halobacteria > Halobacteriales > Haloferacaceae > Haloquadratum. The sequence goes on from JBDGUP010000134.1 coordinate 3,742, forward strand.
CGTCGCGACCAAGAATTTCAGCGGTCGCGGCTTCGACGAATCGGGCGAACACGGGACCGCGGTCGCCGAGATCGTCGTCGATACCGCGCCCAACGTGTCGCTCGTGCTGGTGTCGGTCGATCCCCGTCTCTCCTATGTGAACGACGCGATCCGCTGGGCCGGGAGCAATCAGTCGATCGACATCGTCTCGATGTCGCTCGGTATTCCGGGCGGGGTCCCGCTCGATGGGACCTCGTCGACCGATCGGGCGATCGACGCTGCCACGAGGAATAACACGACCGTGTTCGTCTCGGCCGGAAACGCCGCGAACGGGCGGCACTGGAACGGGACGTACGACCCCCAGGGGGACTCGATTCACAACTTCTCGGACTCGTCGGAGGTGATGACAGTCAGCGGACGAGGAGATGTCAATATCCAGTGGAACGACTGGGAGACGCCCACGACGGACTTCGACGTCTTCCTCTATGACACCAGCGACACCGACACCTTGGTCAATAGTTCCACGAACAGACAGAACCAGAGCTACTCCCACCCCGTCGAAACCGTCTCGGCCACCGGCCACGGCGTCGACTACCTCGTCGTCGAAGGCGTCAACGACACCGCCGGGGTCGAACTCCAGATGTTCGCCAGATCCGACTACCTAACGCTCAGTCCCTCCACCGACACGGAGAGCGTCATCCCGCCCGCGACGGGGCCGAACGCGACCGCGGTCGGCGCGATAGACTACTACGACGACGACCTCGAACCCTACTCCTCTCGCGGCCCGACGATCGACGGTCGGCTGAAACCCGACTTGACCGCCCCGGACAACGTCTCGACGAACGCGTATCTCCTCAAGCAGGGATTCCGATTCAGGGGGACGTCGGCCGCGCAGCCCCACGTCGCCGGCGTCGCTGCGCTCCTCGAAGACGCGGCGGATCAGCAGGCGAACGTGAGCGAGATCCGCTCGGCGCTGCAGCGTGGCGCGACCGATCTGAAGCGTTCCGGCCCCGACAATCTGACCGGGTACGGACTGGTCGACGCGAACGCGTCGATAGCAGCTATCCTCGACAGCGAGACGGCTCCCACGCTCTCGGACGCCACCGCGGTAGACGAAACCGACGGCGACGGCACCGTCGGCGGCGGCGACACGGTCTTCGTCACCGTCACCGCGACGGATGCGGGCGGCGTCGCGAACGTCACGGCGAACGCCTCGGACTTCGGCGCGGGCAACGTCACGCTCACCGACCCCGACGGCGACGGCGTCTACAACGCGACGTTCGCGGTCGACGCCTCGAACGCCGCACCGAACGGGAGTTACGCGATCCCGATCACGGCCACCGACGCCGCGGGGAACACCAACACCACGACCACGAACGCGCTGCAACTCAATATCAGCGACCGGACGCCGCCGTCGCTCTCGGAGGCGAACGCGGTCGACCTGAACGACAGCGACGGCCACGTCACCGCGCTCGACGAGATCGAGATCAACGTCACCGCGACCGACGCCGGAAGCGGGATCCGGACGGTCACCGCGAACGCGTCGGCGTTCGGCGCCGGCACGGTCACCCTCACCGACGGCGACGGCGACGACATCTACAACGCGACGATCACCGTCGACGCCGACCAGGCCGCGCCGAACGGCACCTACGACGTTCCGATCACGGCCACCGACGCCGCGCTGAACGCGAACGCCACGACCACGAACGCGCTGCAACTCAATATCAGCGACCGCGCCGCGCCGAACGTCTCGGCGTTCTCGGTGCGGGTGGTCGACACCCGGACGCTCTCGATCGGATTCGACTCCAACGAGACGCTCGCGAACGTCACGGTCACGATGACCGACCTCGCGACCGGAACGACCGTCAGGACGCTGAACCGGAGCGACTTCGGGACGCCCGACAGCGACACCTACACGAACCGGACGACGCTCGCCGCGCCGGGTCGCTACCGCGTCGACCTCGTCACCGCGGCGGACGAGGCGGGCAACGACGGCGCCGGCGGCCAGAACGCCACGATCAAACTCGTCACGGAGACCGTCGCCGTCCAGCACCTCGCCGGCCCGCAGCCGGAGATGGCGAACCTCACCGCGAACGTCTACCTCACGCAGGGGTCCGGCGGGCTGTTGCAGGTCCGGCTCCGGGACGCGAACGGGACCGATCTCTCCGTCACCGACAGCATCGACCTCGCCGACCTCGGGGTCGAATCGAACACGACGCTGGCGGTCAACGTCACGGTCCGGAACTGGACGCCGCGGCTCCTCCTCGGAGCGGGACGCGACGCGACCTGGAACGCGACCGCCGTCGACGCGAACACGACGACGATCAACGTCACGGTCCAGCCCGCGAGCGTCCAGTACAACGAGAGCCAACTCAACGGAACGTCGAAGACCTGGGCGGAGACCGACACCGCCGACTTCGTCGCGAACGCGTCGATCAGCCTGGCCGTCAGCGACCTGGGTGCGTTCGAGGCGGCGCGTCGCGACCGGTTCGACGGGGCGGTGCTCCTGACCGACGCCCAGGAGTTCGGAGTGCCGAGGTACGACACGACGACGAACGCGTTGCGCCTCTCGGTCGCCGCGCCGCACTACAACGTCAGCGGCGGACAGAACCGGGGCTTCTTCGAGGCTTTCCTGCCGGCCGCGGTGCTCTCCGGCTGGGGGATCAGCGACCCGTCGAGCATCCGGGTCTCGGCGCTCGGGGACGCGACCGAGCCCGCAGCGGTCACCGAGACCGACGAGGGCGTCCGGCTCGAAATCCCGGTCCACTACTCCGCGGGCGACGTCGTGCTGGCGCCGGACACGACGCCCCCGGCCATCTCCGCCGCGACGATATCGGACGCCACGAACGGCGACGGCACCGTGCGAGACGGCGATCGGGTCTCGGTCTCGGCGACCGTCACCGACGCCACCAGCGGAGTCGCCTCGGTGACGGTCGACGCCTCTCCTTTCGGCGCCGGCACCGTCCCCCTGAGCGATTCCGACGGCGACGGCACCTACACCGGGGCGTTCACCGTCGACGGGACCGGGCTCTCCGATGGACCCTCCCGGGTCACCGTCGTCGCGACCGACGGCGCCGGGAACACGAACACCGCGAACACCGGGACGCTGACCTTCGAGAGCGGCGATGACGGAGGCGG
>JBDGUP010000134.1:6958-9576 GCA_042215815.1 Haloquadratum sp.
GGCGGAGGCGGCGGTCTCGCGCCGATCGCCACGTCGACGCCGACGCCGACGCCGACGCCGACGCCGACGAGATCTCGGGTCCGCGCGACCGACGGCGGCGCGGTGCTGATCGTCGAGAACGGCCGGGCCGGACGGACCGTCACGGCCGACTTCGGCGACGCCGTCCGGTCCGAGATCGCCGCGGTGACGCAGTTGCGCGTCCGACCGGGCGCGGACGTCGCGGGGTTCCGGGTGACGGTGACGCCGCCGACGCCCGCCACGACGGCGCCGGAACTGACGGACGCCGCGGCGGTCGCGTACTTCCGGGCGGACGCCGTCGGCCTGTCGACCGCTCGGATCGCGAACGCGTCGATCCGCGTCTCGGTCCCCGCGTCGTCGCTGCCGGCCGGCGCCGCGCCCGGCCGGGTGCGGCTCTACCGCCACCACGACGGCGCCTGGCGGCGGCTGGAAACGACGTATCTCGGCGGCGGCGTCTACGAGGCGCGGACGCCGGGGTTCTCCGCCTTCGCGATCGGAGTGGTGGCCGACTCGACGGCGGGCGCGACCGCGACGACCGACGGGACGGCGACTGTGGACGGCACGGTGAGTGGGGGCGGCGCGTCGCCGACGGCGGCCACGTCCGGTCCCTCAGAGGCGACGCCGACCGGGGCCGCGACGCCGTCGGCGGCGGCCACGTCGACGCCCGCGCCAGCCACCGACGGGGCGACGCCCGGCTTCGGGATCGTCGCCGCGGTCGTCGCCGTCGCCGCGGTCGCGTTCGGGGCGCTGCGGCGGGCAGAGCGCGGCGACTCCGAGTGACCGGCTCCGCCCGTCGATCGGGGTGGTGGCTCGCCTACCCGTCGGCCACCGCGTCTTCGACTCCGCTCGCGAGTCTGAACAGCGTCGGCTCGTCGAAGTGACTGCCGACGAGCATCAGCCCGACGGGCCGTCCGTCGGGGCGCCCACACGGGACCGAGATCGCGGGGTGGCCCGTGACGTTGAACATCGAGGTGTTGGCGATGGTCGCGACCTCGCGCTGTAGCGCGTCGACCCGGTCGATGTCCGGGACGTGTTCGAAGGCCCGCACGACGGTCGTGGGTAGCGCGATAGCGTCGTAGTCGTCGAGGACCGCGTCGAACTCCCGTTCCGCCGCCATCGCGAGGCTCCGCGCCTTGGCGTACGGTTCGATGCCGTACTCCTCGTCGAGATACGCCGCCGCGAGCAGCGTGCGCTTCACCGTCGGCGGGAGGTCGCGCGCCCGAGCGTCCCGGAAGGAGTCCATCACGCGCGCCAGCTGCGGCCAGGACCACCCCTCGTGGTTCGTGCCGACGCTCCCCTCCGCGAGCAGTCGCGCGCCGCCCTGCGTCGCGATCGCGCCCCAGATCGCGATCGACTGCCGGTGCCGGGGGACGCTCACTCGATCGACGTCCACGCCACGGCTCTCGAAGGCGTCTTCGGTCGCCCGGACCGCCTCGTCGACCGCCGGCTCGGAGAACTCCCAGCCGAACCCCTCCTGCAGGAAGGCGACCGAGAGCCCGGCCGGGTCTTCCCCCGTCGCCGCGACGTAGTCGTCGGCCGCGACGCCCGTGGGCTGCCGGTCGTCGAGTCTGATGCCGTCCGCGACGTCTTCGCCCGCCAGCACTTCGAGCGTCCGGGCGACCGCCTCGACCGAGGTCGCCATCGGTCCGACGTGGTCGAGCGAGCGTTCCAGCGGGACGACCCCCGTGTACGGCACCAGCCCGTAGGTGGGCTTGATGCCGACGAGCCCGCACCACGAACTCGGGATCCGGACCGAGCCGGCCTGGTCGGTCCCGAGCGCGACGTCGCAGTCGCCGACGACGGGCGCGACGGCGGAGCCGCTCGACGATCCGCCGGCGAGGTGGTCCTCCGAGCGGGGGTTCGTCACCGGCCCGTAGTCGCTCAGCCCGCCCGTCCCCGAGAAGGCGAAGCTCTCCATATTGAGCTTGCCCGCGATCTCCGCGCCGGCGTCGCGGAGGCGGTGGACGACGGTGGCGTCGATCTCGGGGACGAACCCCTCCATCACCGACGACCCGAGCGTGAGTTCGACGCCCGCGAGCGCGATCGAGTCCTTGAGACCGACCGAGGTCGCCGACAGCGGACCGTCGGCGTCGCTCCCGAGCGACAGCTTCCGGATCCAGGCGTTGTGGGGATCCTCGTCCGCGTCGGGTCGATATCCCCCGTTCCGACCGGCGTAGTCGTCGGGGCGCAGTCCCGGATCGAACGGGTCCGCGTGCCGGATCGGGTTCGAGCCCTCGATCGCGTCGCTCGCGAGCGTGCGGTAGTCCTCGCTTTCGTCCTCGCCGAGCGGGATTCCCAGGTCGGCGGCCAGCGCTTCGATCTCCTCGGTCGTGGGCGTCGCGAACGCGCCCTCGTCGCTCCGGGGCATCACCGGTCACCCCGTCTCGGCGGACGCGCCTCGCGACGCGCGCGTGCCCCTGCGTTCTGTCCCCTCCGTCCGGTCCGTGTGATAGCTCGTCCCACGGACGTAGATCTCAGCCGTCTCACAATATACTGTCGGACGAACCCGTTGAGACGCTCGTCCCCCCACGGGGGATACCCAGGCGTATCATACTGTCGGACAGAACGATGTGAAGCGTCTCGGCACCCCGAGGTGCCGA
>JBDGUP010000111.1:0-9491 GCA_042215815.1 Haloquadratum sp.
CCATACGTTCGGACAGTCGGGACTGCGGCATATGACTTCTGGGATAGCACAGCGGATAGCACAGCGGCAAGAGACGGGGGACCGACGGCGACCACCGCGGACTGCCGTCGATCTCGTCGTCGAGATCGATCGTATTGAAGCGTATCGGCCCCCGCTGGGGTTCCGAACTGATTCACGAACGTCTGTCCGACAGTATGAGTCTCCCGACTTCGGCAGGACGACGCCCTTGTCGACGGCCCACTTCAAGTACTCCAGGAGGCCCTCCCGGTAGTACCAGGGGTGGAACTCCACCTGGTTGACGGCGATCGGCACGTCGGCGATCCGCTGGGCGAACCGGAGCTGATGGGGCAGATAATGTCTCTTGTCAGTCAGTACCGCTGGTTCGCCACGCCGTTCCGGGGAACCAGCGGTACACAGTGACAAGAGACATTATGAAACGTCTCTCGAAGCGAGATGGTCGGGTTCGGCCAGTGGATCAGATACAGATCGAGGTAGTCGGTGCCGAGTCGGTCCAGCGAGGCCGACAGGGAATCGAGGACGTCCTCGTAGTGGAGGTTCGAAGGGAGGACCTTCGAGGTGAGAAAGAGGGCATCGCGGTCGTAGTCGGCGGCGAGGTCCCACGTCCCGAATCGACGATCGGCAGCTCGTCGCCGCTCGGCAGCGTTCGGCCCGGAATCGAACTCATAGCCGGTTGGACGGTCGCTCGGGAACTCACCTAAAACGACCGGTCGGGGTCTCTCTCGAAGGCGCCGGCCGGGCCGAGCCGGGCCGAGCCGGGCCGAGCCGGGCCGAGCCGGACCGGAAAGCGTCATACCCGCGCGGTCCCAACTGGCCCGCGATGGCAACGACCCGTTCGCCGCTCGTCGTCCTCGGAGGGCTGGTCGCCGTGGCGTTCCTCCCGCTCCTCGCGATGTGGATCGCCGTGACGGATGCGGGAACGTTCGTCTCCTTCGCGGGCGTCGGACTCTACTTCCTTTTCGCCCACGTCGCGCTCCCGGGGTGGGTCTACCTCGACGCGACCGGCCGCGGCAGCGACCACGCGGTGCCGTGGACCGCCACCGCCTTCCTGCTCCCGGTCGTGGGCGTCGTCGCGTACTACTTCCTCGGCCAGCCCGACGCGCCCTATACTGTCGGACGGACGTCCTGATACTTCTGCGCATCTCCCGAGGGAGAGCGAGCGTATCGACGGTTTCGTCCGACAGTATACGAGGTCGGCGCCCGAGCGCGGGCGCGGTGACGAGGCCGACGGCCGCGGCGGCCGTCGAACGGATGCGGCGGGAGCCGACTACCGGCTCTCGCTCCGCGTCTGAGCGCGGTGTTCGGAGATGATCTGGTCGACCATCGAGGCCTTCTGCTCCTTCCGGCGCTCTTCGGCCCGGGATTCCCAGTCTTCGATCGCGGCCTCGACGTCGGCCTCGCGCGCGACTGCGAGTTCGTCGACCTCCTGGATCGCGACGTCGGCGGCGGGCGCGACCGGGATCTCGTGTTCGAAGAGGATCTCGTCGGCCACCTCCGAGAGGTCGCCGCCGGACCGCAGGACGACGCGAGGGTCGACCGCGGCGAGTCGCTCGGCGGTCGAGCGGCCGGCGCCGGAGGCGTCGCGGAGGTAGACGACGTCGCCCGCGGCCAGCCCGTAGGCGTCGTCGGCGGCCTCGATGGCGTCCCGGGTGAACTGCTCGATCACCTTCACCGGGACGAGGTCGCCGCCGGTGTCGACGTCCGCGAAGTTCGAGTGGTCCAGCTTCCAGAGGCGCTTCAAGCGCTCCAGTTTCTCGTCGAGGGCTGCGTTCTCGGCTTCGAGCGTCTCGACGCGGCGCTCCAGTCGGTCGTTCTCGCGTTCGAGTCGCTTGACTTCGCGCCGCTCTCTGGCCTCGCGCCGTTCTTCGCGCTTGGCCTCCGAGAGCTTCTCTTCGTACTCCTCGATGGTGGCCTCGCGGTCCTCGATCGTCTCTTCGAGGTCGTCGACGTGGGACTCGAGGCGGTCGACCCGGGTCCGGAGCCGCCGGATCTCTTCTTCTTCTTCTGTGAGCTCGCGCTCTTCGTGTTCGGAGTCGTCTTCGGAGTCGTCCTCGTCGTCTTCGAGATCGCGGAGCACGGCCTCGACGGACTCCTCGCCAGCGACGACCCGGGAGATGACCTTCCCGCGCTCGACGTCCGGCGGGACCTTCTGTGCGATCCGCTCGAACTGGTCGTCGTGGTCGTCGAGAGCGAAGAGCGCCGCCGCCAGCGCGTCCCGCTGGTGGTCGTCCTCGTAGGACGCCTCGCGCGTGCGGTGGAGTTTCTCGTCGACCGGGAGGTCCGAGTTCGGCGTCCACGCCGCGGCGTCGAAGCTCCGCCGCAGCTTCTCGACGGTCTCGGGCATCGGCGTCACGTCGGCCGCGACGACGACGGGGCGGCCGCGCTCGATCAGCCACTCGATCACCTCGGCCGTGTCGGCCGTCCGCGTCGAGTACACGTCGAGGACGCTCCCGTCGAGGCCGACGACCGCCGCCGCGGTGGTGGTCCCGGGGTCGATGCCGACGACGACGTGGTCGCGGCGCTTGACCAGCGGTTCGAACGCGATACCGTCGCGGCGCTCGCGCTGGATCTCGACGCGCGTGTCGCCCGAGCGCCCCTCGGAGACCGGGATGTCGGACGGCGGCGCCTCGACGGTGAAGACGGCGTTGGCGTAGCCGCCGTACTTCTCTGTCACGTCGGTCTCGAACTCCAGGTCGGCCTGGCGGAGGCGCTCTTTCACCTCGCGGGCGCGCCGCTTCACCGAGCCGTGGATCCGGCGGGTGTAGCGGTCCTGGCTCCACCCCCCGCCGCCGGTCGAGCGCCCCCGAGCGACCTTCACCGTGGTGGTGTCGGAGAAGGCGGACACCTCGTAGCCGACGTTCGCCGCGGCGAGCCGGGCGGCTGCCTCCGCCTCCTCCATCGGCTTTTTGCCGTACGAGACGCCGTGTCTGGAGGCGACGCGCGAGAGGGGTTCGGGCTGCTCTGCGCCCGTCACCTGTACGAGCTTCGTCCCGTCGGGGAGCGTGCGCAGGACGTACACGAGTTCGTCCTTGTCGGCGGCGAGCTCGTACATATTGTCCGTCGCGACGATCGCCGGCTCCTCGCGGTCGATCAGCCGGCGGAGTTTCCGGTAGGAGACGACGTCGCGGTCGAGCTGCTCGCCGTCGAAGGCGACGACGGCGTAGGAGGGCGAGTCGCCGCGGACGTCCCCGCTCTGGATGTCCACGCCGAAGACGAGTGAATCGAGTGCGCTCGTCCGGTCGTTCACACCCTCGTTTGGGCGGCTGCGGATATATATGCCACGCCGGGCTGTGGCGCCCGTCGGGGGGCCGGGCTCAGCAGAATATATACCGCAGCACGCGTCCACATACGAGTGATGGCGCGCGAAGTTACCCACCACGAGAACGGCCCGACGGTCATCGACCCCGACGAGTACGAACGCGACGACATCTACGTCTGTCAGTGCGGTCTCTCCGACGACTGGCCGTTCTGCGACGGCTCACACAACGCGACGCTGGACGAAGAAGCGGGCGTCACCTACAAGTACGAAGACGACTCCCGGGAGGGACCGCGTCACCCGATCGAGTCGATCGAGTTCGCCGACGACGAGTGACAAGTCAGTCGCTGTCGGGGTACGGCACCTCGACCTTCCGTCCGTCGTCGGGGACGAACGCCCGTTCGCCCGCGAACCGGCGCCGGGCCTCCCCTTCGATCGGCGAGGCGTCGCCGGCGTACCGCGAGGAGATGTGGGTGAGCGCGAGCCGTTTCGCCCCGGCGCGGTTCGCGATCTCGGCGGCCTCCGCGCCGGTCGAGTGTCCCGTCTGCGCCGCGCGGCCCGACCGCGATTCGTCGAACGTCGCGTCGTGAATCAGGAGGTCGGGGTCCTCGGCGGCCTCGACGGTCGCGTCGACGGGCCGAGTGTCGCCGGTGTAGACGAACCGCCGGCCCGGACGGGGGTCGCCGACGACCTGGTCGGGGTGGACGACCCGGCCGTCGTCGAGTTCGACCGACTCGCCCTCGTGGAGGCGGCCGAACTTCGGTCCCACGGGGACGCCGAGGTCTTCGGCCTTCTCGCGGTCGAACCGTCCCCGGCGGTCGTCTTCGAGGAGCGCGTAGCCGATCGAACTGGTGTTCCGGTGGCGGGTCGCGAACGCCCGGACCTCGTAGTCGTCGGCGTCGAGCGCGACGCCGCCGGGGCGGACCTCGTGGACGTTGACGGGGAAGTCCGGACGGTAGCCCCCGGCCTCGACGAGGTCCGTCAGGTGACCCGTCGAGCCCGGCGGCCCGTGGATCGCGAGCGCCGCCTCGCGGTCGTTGAAGTCGAGCGTCTGGATCAGCCCCGGAATCCCGAGGACGTGATCGCCGTGGAGATGCGTGACGAAGACGTGTGAGAGAGAAAAGCCGGTCCCGAACCGCATCATCTGACGCTGTGTCCCCTCGCCGCAGTCGAACAGCAGCCGCTCGCCCTCGCGTTCGAGGAAGAACGCACTCGGCGCCCGTTCGGTCGTCGGGACGGCACCGCCCGTCCCGAGGAACGTCACGCGCATCGACATACTCGACTTCGGACGCGGCGGGGTAAACCCGTGTCGGATCGCCCGCGACCCAGAGCGGGTCGAATATACTGTCCGACAGTATCGCAGATTCGAGAGGGAGAGTTTCTTACCCCTCCGTCGAGTACTCGACGGCGATGGACCCACCGCTGTGGACGGACAAACACGCGCCGTCGCTCGCAGACCTCCCCCAGACAGAGGTCCGCGAGCGGCTCTCCCGCGCCGTCGACGAACCGATGAACCTCGTCCTCCAGGGGCCGGCCGGCGTCGGGAAGACGGCGGCCGTCCGCGCGCTCGCCCGCGAGACCCACGCCGACCCCGACGCGGACCTGATCGAGATCAACGTCGCGGACTTCTTCGATCGGAGCAAAAAAGAGATCCGCGAGGACCCGCGCTTCGCGCGCTTCCTCCAGGGCCAGACCGAGTTCTCGAAGCAGTACCGACGGGGCGGGAAGGGGAACAAGTACAAGCGCGAGTGGTCCAAGCGGGATATGATCTCTCACGTGATGCAGGAGCTTTCGTCCTACAAGCCCGCCTCGGGGGCGTACAAGACGGTGCTCCTGGACAACGCCGAGACCATCCGCGAGGACTTCCAGCAGGCGCTCCGGCGCGTGATGGAGCAGTACCACCGGAGCACCCAGTTCGTGATCACGACGCGACAGCCCTCGAAGCTCATCCCGCCGATCCGCTCGCGGTGTTTCCCCGTCCCGGTGCGCGCGCCGACGACCGAAGAGACCGAAGCGGTCCTCGCAGACGTCGCCGCCGCCGAAGACGTCGCGACCGAGTCGATGGCGCTGAACCTCGTCGCCTCGAAGGCCGACGGCGACCTCCGGTATGCGGTCCTCGCCGCCCAGCACGCAGCACTCGAGGGCGACGGCGAGATCACCGTCGAGGCGGCCAGGTCCGCGCTCGCGGCGGCCGGCCACGACGACGCGCTGAAGGACGTCCTCGACGCCGCGGCCGGCGGGGAGATCCAGGACGCTCGAAACCAGGTGACGTCGCTGCTCGACGACGAGGGGTTCGGCGGCCAGGAACTCCTCCGCGCGCTGCTCCGCGTCGCCGACACCTACCCCGAGGAGTTCGGCGAGTCGAACCTCGTCCGTCTGCACCGCCTCGCGGGCAGTGCGGACCTCGACCTCGCCGAGGGCAACGACGCCCGGTTGCACATCACGCACCTGCTGGCCGCCTGGGCCGGCGGACGCTCCCAACTCGACGCGGGGACGCTCGCCTGAGCGATGCGCTTCGCGCCCGGCGTCCGTCGGTTCGCGGTTCCCGCGTTCGCGCTCGCCGCGCTCTCTTTCCCCGTCGCGTTCCCGCTTTCGGTCGCCGCGTTCGCCGCCGGCGTCTTCGTCGCGTGGTTCTTCCGGGATCCCGAGCGTCGACCGTCCGGTCCGGGCGTGGTCTCGCCCGCCGACGGCCGCGTCTCCGTGATCCGCGAGGAGGGCGATCAGGTCCGCGTGGGGGTGTTTATGAACGTCACCGACGTGCACGTCAACCGCGCACCGCTCGCGGGGACGATAGAGCGCGTCACCCACCGGCCGGGCGCACACCGCCCCGCGTTCTCGAAGGCGTCCGAGCGAAACGAACGGGTCGACATCGACCTCGCGACCGACGCGGGACCCGCGGAAGTCTCGCTGATCGCGGGCGCGTTCGCCCGGCGCATCCACCCCTACGTGGGGCGCGGCGACGACCTCGACCGCGCCCAGCGCATCGGCCACATCGACTTCGGCTCCCGGGCCGACGTGCTCCTCCCGCCGGCGTACGACCGCGGCGACCTCCTCGTCGAGACGGGCGACCGCGTCCGGGCGGGCGAGTCGATCGTCGCCGCCAACGCGCGGTAGTGTGCCGCCTGCGACGCCGATCGGACGAGCGGTTTTTTGCCTCTGCGCCCGTACCGCATCACCGATACGATGTCTGCTCTCGCCCGGACGATCCGTGCGTCGGTGTTCTTCTATCCGCTCGGCCTCTGGATCCTGATGGCGGTCGTCGCGGTCGCGAACGGGATCGTTCGCGAGACCGTGATCGTCCCCCGGATCGGCGAGTATTCGGGACACGTCCTCATACTGTCTATTGCCAGTCAGTACCGCTGGTTCGCCGGAACGGGGTGACGAACCAGCGGTACACAGTGACGTCATTATGACAAAGACAGTATCACGCCCGCAACACGTGGACGTGGCGCGCCAACGAGCGGTGGACGCGGCGCTCGAAGCGCGCCTCGACCGTCCAGCCGGCATCGGTCGCGGCGTCCGCCCAGGGGCGATCGGCGACGAGGACGCACGCGGGCGCGACGCGGGCGGCCTCCGAGAGCGCGCCCGCGACCAGGTCGTCGAGTTCGTGTCCGGCGATCTTCGACTGGCGACCGTAGGGCGCATCGAAGACGACCGCGTCGGCCGCCTGTGCGTCGAACGGCAGTTCGGTGGCGTCGCCGCGGACGACGTCCCAGTCGTCGGCGGACGGAGGGAGGTAGTGTGCGAGGTTCTCGGCCGCGCCGCGGGCCATCTTCGCCTGGGCGTCGGCGCCGACGGCCCGCGCGCCGACGAGACCCGCCTCGACGAGGAGACCCCCGGTCCCGCACATCGGGTCGAGGACGGTCGCGTCCGGCAGCGCGGGGCCGGCCGCGAGGTTGACGTACGCGCGGGCGTCCATCGGGGCCATACTCCCCGGTTGGAAGAAGGGACGGTCGGTCGGCGCGCGCGACCCGAACGCCGCGTCCCGTTCGGCGACGAGCCAGCCGACGAGACAGACGTCGCCGGCGAAGCAGACGCGGAGTTCGTGGTCGGGGTCGTCGAGGTCGACGGCAAAGCCCCGCTCGACGAGCACGCTCCCGAGTTCGCGCTCGGCCGCGGCCGTGCTGACGTCGGCCGTCGACCGGACGTTCCGCGCCCGGACTGCGACGCTCCCGGTCCGGTCGACCGCGGCCGCTTCGAGAAGCGTCCGGGCGGCAGCGACGCTGGCGCCGGTTCGGCCGACGAGTTCCGAGACGCGGCGGGTGTACGCCAGCGTGGGCACGCGGTCGAGGCGGACGCCGCGGGCGGTCGCGAGCCCGGGCGCGACGCGCTCGACGGCGGAGGCGGCCGCGCGCGCGGCCTCCAGCGTCGCGAGCGCCTCGTCGTCGGCCTCGCCCGCGAGTTCCAGGCAGTACACGGTCGTATCTCCCGCCGCCGGTCAATCAGGGTGTCGGTACAGCCGCGACCCCGCCGTATCACCCAGCGTCGAACGGCGGGTTCCAGGCGTCGCCAGATCCGCCGTTCGAGCGCGTCACCGGCCGGTTTCGAACTGTCAGACCGCGCACCAACCTTTTTAAACCTTAAATACGTCGTTTAAGTTGTCAATGACCGATCCCAAGGATACGATCAACATCGAGAACGTCGTCGCCTCGACGGGAATCGGGCAGGAACTCGATCTCCAGAGCGTGGCGATGGATCTCGAAGGCGCGGATTACGACCCCGAGCAGTTCCCCGGTCTCGTCTACCGCACCCAGAACCCGAAGTCGGCAGCGCTCATCTTCCGGTCGGGGAAGATCGTCTGCACCGGCGCGAAATCGACCGACGACGTCCACGAGAGTCTCCACATCGTCTTCGACAAGCTCCGGGAGCTGAACATCCCCGTCGACGAAGACCCAGAGATCACAGTCCAGAACATCGTCACGTCGGCAGACCTCGGTCGCAACCTCAACCTCAACGCCATCGCGATCGGACTCGGTCTCGAAAACATCGAGTACGAGCCCGAGCAGTTCCCCGGTCTCGTCTATCGGCTCGACGAGCCCGCGGTGGTCGCGCTGCTCTTCGGCTCCGGGAAGCTCGTCATCACCGGCGGGAAAGAGCCCGACGACGCTCGCGAGGCGGTCGACGTCATCGTGTCCCGACTGCGCGATCTCGGCCTCCTGGAGGACTGATAATGACGGTCGTAGTCTCTTACCGGTGCTCGCCGACACCGGTAAGAGACTACGACCGTCTTATGATACTGTCTATTGTCACTGTGTACCGCTGGTTCGCCGGAACGGGGTGGCGAACCAGCGGTACTGACTGGCAATAGACAGTATGATAGTGATTACTCTCCTTCGATGATCCTCGTACTCCAGTCCGGCGGCCCGCTCGCGATCGCCGGGACCTTCGCCTCGTTCGCGATCTTCCTGTCCGTCACGGCCCACATCGCCGCGCGGAACGTCCTCGGCGACGTGCCGATCAGGAACGCGGTCGCCGTCGGTCCGATTCCGGCCGCGATCAGCGTGCTCGTCGCGACGTTCGCCGCGGGGACTCCCTCGGTGCTCTTCGCTGGCCTCCTCGTCGCGCTCGTCCTCGACGGCGCGGCGATCGCGTACCTCTACGGCGAGTCGCTCCGGCTCTCGGCGTATGTCACCCTCATCCACTTCGTCGTGAGCGTCATCCTCGGCACCGTGCTGTACGCTCTCCTGGCGCTGGCCGCCAGCGCACCGGGGTAGGCGACCGAGAATAGGACAGACAGTGTGGATCGTCGCCCGGATACACGGCGAAGATCAGCGCCCGGAGATCACTCCACGAGCCGCTCGATCTCGGTCACCAGGATTCCCGAGGCGCCGACCGACTTCAGGTCGTTGACCACCTCGAACACGTCGCGCTCGTCGACGACGGCGTGGACCGCGACGGCGTCGTCGCCGGCGACGTCCATCACCGTCGGGCCGCCGAGTCCGGGGATGACATCGCGGACGTCGTCGAGGCGGTCCCGCGGCACGTTCATCATCACATAGCGCTTGTCCTCGGCCGCACGCACGGACTCGAAGGCAGTCACGAGCTGTTCGACCTTCGGATCGTCGGCGTAGTCGGGGTGGGCATACAGCCGGACCGACGACGCCAGCACCTCGTCGACGACCGCGAGCCGGTTCATCCGGAGGGTCGTGCCCGTCGACGTGATGTCGACGATGGCGTCGGCCATCTCGACGTGCGGCGTGAGTTCGGTCGCGCCCGT
>JBDGUP010000121.1:0-9345 GCA_042215815.1 Haloquadratum sp.
TCGCGCTCGTCGACGCGCTCCAGTCGCTCGAGGTCCACGACCACCTCGCTCTCATCTACGAAACCCAAGAAGAACAGTTCGATGCGGCGCTGCCCTTCATCGCGACCGGCCTGGCGGCCGACGAGAAGTGCATCTACATCACCGACGACAACGCGGCCGAGGAGGTTATAGACGCCGCGGCAGCCCACGGGATCGACGTCGAAGGGGCGTTCGCGCGCGGGGACCTCGAAGTCACAGATCCCTCCGAGACCTACCTCCGCGAGGGGTATTTCGACCCCGACGAGATGTTCGAGTTCCTCCGCGACGCCGTCGCACAGGCCAAATCCGAGGGGTACTCGGCCCTACGGGCGACCGGCGAGATGACCTGGCAACTCGGCGGCGACATCGGAACGGACAAGCTCCTGGAGTACGAGGCCCGCCTCAACGACTTCCTCGCGGAGCACGACTGCTTGGCCATCTGCCAGTACAACTACGAACGGTTCAGCCCGGAGGTCCTCAAGGAGGTCGTCCAGACCCATCCGAACCTGGTGTACGGCTACACCGTCGCGGACAACTTCTATTATGTCCCGCCCGAGGAGTACCTGAACCCGGACCCGGAGAAGGATCTCGAGCGGTGGCTGTCGAACGTCCTCGAACGCGAACGGATCGAGCGGGACCTGCAGGACCGCGAGGAACAGCTCAACGTCCTCACGACGGTGTTGCGTCACCAGCTCCGCAACGACGTGAACGTCATTCAGGGGGAAGCGGCCGCGCTCGAAGACGAACTGACGGGGGACGAACGCGACCGGGCGGCGAAGATCGTCGAGGTCGGCGAGCGGCTGACGAAGCTGGGCGACAAGGCCGCCACGGCCGAGAACATCCTGGCGTCCGAGTCGGAGATCCGGACGCTCGACCTCACAGAACTGATCGCCGCACAGATCGAGGCGTTCCGCGAACGGTTTCCCGAGGTGACGTTCCGGTTCGACGCCGCGGTCGACGACGTCGAGGTGCTGTGTGCCGAGAAGTTCGGGATGGCCTCCAAAGAGGTCATCGAGAACGCCGCGGTCTACAACGAGGCGGACCCGCGGGTGGTCGAAGTCTCGATCACCGTCGGCGACGACGGGGCGGTCGACCTCGAGGTCGCGGACAACGGCCCGGGGATCTCGGCGATGAACGTCGACACGCTGACCGGCGACCGCGAGATCCAGCCGGTGTTTCACGGCAGCGGCGTCGGTCTCTGGATCGCCCACTGGGTGGTGACGCGCTCGCGCGGCGAACTCGAATTCCGGGACAACGACCCGCGTGGGTCGGTCGTCACGATCCGGCTGCCGAACGCCGAGGGGATCGTCCGGTGATCAGTCGTCGGTCCGGGCGCCCCAGCGCTGGACGCGGCGCGGCCGGTCGGAGACGGCCTCGACGTCGATCGGGTCGTCCTTCGCGCCGAGCGCTTCGAGCGCGGCCGACGCCGAGGCGTGCGTCGAGAAGTAGGTGATCTCCTCTTCGACGCAGACCTCCAGGGCGTCGCGGTCGCGGGAGACGACGAGGTCTACCTCGCCGGCGCGGAGCGCAGAGACCAGTTCCTCGTCGCCGTCGAACTCGACGAGCTCGAAGTGGTCGGCGTAGCCGTCGCAGAGCGCCTCGCCGTCTTCGGTGTCGGGATCGGGGAACTCCGCGGCCGAGAGGTCGATCCACGCGGTGCCGGACTCGGGGATCGGCTTGCCGGTCGCGTCCTGTGCCTTGTCGTAGGCCTTCGCGAACGTCGGCGCGGTCCCCATCACTTCGCCCGTGGACTTCATCTCCGGGCCGAGGCGGGGGTCGGAGCCGGGGAGGCGGTCGAACGGCAGGACGACCTCCTTGACGCTCACGTCCTCGGGGATCTTCTCGTCGACGTCGAGGTCATCGAGCGTCTCGCCGGCCATCACCTTCGCGGCGAGTTTCGCGATCGGGACGTCGGTCGCCTTCGAGACGAACGGGACCGTCCGCGAGGAGCGGGGGTTCGCCTCCAGGACGTAGACGTCGCTGCTCGCGTCCGAGTCGCTCTGCGACTCGCCGTCCTTGACCGCGAGCTGGACGTTCAGCAGGCCGACGGTGTCGAGCGCGGTCGCGATGTCTTCTGTCACCTCGCGGACGCGCGCCAGGGTGTCCTCGTCCAGCGAGCGCGGCGGGATCATACACGCCGAGTCGCCCGAGTGGACGCCCGCGCTCTCGACGTGTTCCATCACGCCGCCGATGATCGCGCGATCGCCGTCGGAGACGGCGTCGACGTCGAGTTCGATGGCGTCCGCGAGGAACTCGTCGACGAGGATCGGCTTGTCGGGGGAGACGCGGACGGCCTCTTCGATGTACTCTTTCAGTTCGTCGTCGGAGTAGACGACGTCCATCGCGCGGCCGCCGAGCACGTAGGAGGGGCGCACCAGCACCGGATAGCCGATCTCGTTCGCGAGGTCGAGCGCCTCTGTCTCGCTGGTCGCCGACCCGCCCTCGGGCTGGAGGATGCCGAGGTCGTCCATCAGGCGATTGAACCGGTCGCGGTCCTCCGCGAGGTCCATCGCGTCGACGCTGGTGCCCAGGATCTCGCAGTCGAGACCGCGGCGTTCGATCTCCGACTGGAGCGGGTGGCCGATGTTGACAGACGTCTGGCCGCCGAACTGGACCATCACGCCGTCGGCGTCGGTCGCCTCGATCACGTCGGCGACCTCTTCGGCGGTGATGGGCTCGAAGAACAGCCCATCGGAGGTGTCGTAGTCGGTCGAGACCGTCTCGGGGTTGTTGTTCACGACGTGGGCGTCGATGCCCATCTCCCGCAGCGCCTGGACGGCGTGGACAGAGCAGTAGTCGAACTCGACGCCCTGGCCGATGCGGATCGGGCCGCCGCCGACGACCACGACGCTGTCGACGTCGCGGTCGACCCGGAGTTCGCCCGCGGCGGCGTCGCCCTCGTAGGGACCTTCGTAAAACTCGGGCTTGCGCGAGGAGTAGTAGTAGGGCGTCTGGGCGGCGAACTCGCCGGCGCAGGTGTCGACCTGCTTGTAGGTGCGGCCCGGGACGTCGGTCTCGACCTCGCTGACGGTCGCTCCCGTCGCGGAGGCGATCTCGGCGTTCGTCACGCCGGCGGTCGCGGCGGTGGTGTAGTTGCCCTCCTGGGCGGCGTCCATCGCCTCGGAGACGCGCTTGTAGCGTTCGAGGTACCACTCTTTGATCCCCGTCAGTTCCTGCACCTCCTCGACGGTGTAGCCGCGGTCGAACGCCTCGAAGATGGCGAAGGTGCGGTCGGGCGTGGGCCGTTCGAGCAGTTCAGTCTCCAGCACCTCCTCGGAGACGCTCTCGACGTCTGTCGCGGGCTCGTACTCCGTCGAGCGGATGGCCTTCAGCATCGACTCCTCGAAGGTCCGGCCGATCGCCATCGCCTCGCCCGTCGACTTCATCGCCGTCGAGAGCGTGAAGTCGACGTCGTCGAACTTGTCCTTGGGCCACCGCGGGATCTTCGTGACCACGTAGTCGATCGCGGGCTCGAAGGCGGCGGTCGTCTCGCCGGTGATCTCGTTTTCGATCTCGTGGAGGCGCTTGCCCAGGGCGACCTTCGCGGTGACGCGGGCGATGGGGTAGCCCGTCGCCTTCGAGGCCAGCGCCGAGGAGCGCGACACGCGCGGGTTGACCTCGACGACGCGGTACTCGCCGCCGGGCGTGCCGTCGTCGCGCCAGGCGAACTGGATGTTACACCCGCCCTGGATCCCGAGTTCGCGGATCACTTCGAGCGCGGCGTCGCGCATCTCCTGGTGGCCCTCGTCGGGGATGACCTGCGAGGGCGTGACCACGATGGACTCGCCGGTGTGGATGCCCATCGGGTCGATGTTCTCCATGTTGCAGATGATGATACAGGAGTCGTCGGCGTCGCGCATCACCTCGTACTCCAGTTCGACCCAGCCCTCGATGGACTCGGTGATGAGCACCTCGTTGTTGCGCGACAGGCGCAGTCCCTTGCGCACGCGCTCGTAGAGTTCGTCGAACTCGTGGACGACGCCCGATCCCGACCCGCCGAGGGTGTAGGTCGTCCGCGCGATCACGGGCAGACCGCCGACCGCCTCGACGGCGTCGTCGACGCGGTCCTGGAGGTCCGCCTCGGTGAGGCTCTGGACTTCCTCGCCCTCGTCGAGTTCGATCGTCGTCGAGGCGGGCACGGGCTGGCCGATGTTCTCCATCCGCTGGCGGAAGAGGTCGCGGTCCTCCGTGGCGTAGATGGTGTCCAGCGGCGTCCCCATGATCTCGACGTCGTGTTCTTCTAAGATCCCCTGCTCTGCGAGTTCGGCTGTGACGTTCAGGCCGGTCTGGCCGCCCAGCCCCGCGATCACGCCGTCGGGGTTCTCCTCGCGGATGATCTCTGCGATCGCTTCCGGAGTAATTGGCTCGATGTAGACCCGGTCTGCCATCTCCGGGTCGGTCATGATCGTCGCGGGGTTAGAGTTGACGAGGACGACTCGCGCCCCCTCTTCTTGGAGCGCCCGGCAGGCCTGCGCGCCGGAGTAGTCGAACTCGGCCGCCTGTCCGATCTGGATTGGTCCGCTACCGATGAGCAGGATCGTCCGGTCGTCGGACGCCGTCCCGCTCGTCGTCGAGGTGTCCTCGTCAGTCATCGTCCTAGCCAAATCCGTACATCGTAATAAGCCCGACGAAATACTACGAGATGCGAAAGCCGATTTCGAAATTCGTAACCCGGCGGCGGACGGCGCGCGCCTGCCGACGGACGCCGCACGTCGCAGCCGAGCGGTCCCCCCTACTCGTCGAGGCGGTACCGATACGGGCTGTCCTCGACGACCGCGATGGGGCCGCCCCGCTCTGCGATCCGGCCGAGGACCGTCGCGACGCGGTAGGACGACTCGAACGTGTCGACCTCGCGGGTCTGCAGCCGATCGAGGATCTCCCGGGCGGTCAGTGGTTCGTCCGACTCGGCGAGCACGTCGCGGATCTCTTCGAACCCGGACGGCCGGGTTTCGATCATACGCGAATAGTGGGTCTGACGGGGCTTAGAGTTCAGTGTGACGGATGTCTGACGTTCCCGACGACACGGCGACCGAATCGGCGGACGGCGGCGATCGAGCGTCTGCGGTTGTCTGACAACAGACCTTATGACACCGGTCAGTATCAGGCGGGCGGGTCGCCCTCGGAGAGGTCGCGTTCCTCGCGGTACTCTTCGACGAACTCGCTCACGTCGAATTCGAGCATCCGGGCCTCGAATTCGGCGACGACGGACTCGTCGTCGGCGTGGCTGACCGCGTGTTCCATCAGTTCGACCACGAGTTCGACGACGACCTCGTGGAGCCTGCGCGCGTCGAAGTCTGTGACCCAGACGATCCCCGCGCCCACGTCGCCGTCGTCGCTCACGTCGGCGGAGACCACCTTCTGGGGGAACTCCTCGAGGACGATCCCCAGGAGGTGCGCCGTGCCGAACTCGGGCAGCTCCTCGCTCGTGGTCTCGACGGTCTCCCGCAGGAGCGAGACCAGGAACTCCGGGACGAATCGCTCGGGGGGATGGACGTCCATCACGACGGCGTGCCGGTCGCCGCAGGTGCACTCGAACTCCCGCATCCCGAGGTCGAGCGTCCGGACGGACCGCTGCTCGCCACACGGCAGGTCGAGCGTCGCGCCACTCTCGTCGGCCCGCGGTTGCGTCATCGACCGTCCTTGTCGACGCTGGGGGTTAAACGTCGCGCTCTAGGCGGGGGGCCGAGGCGGTTCACAGCCGACAGTATATCACATAGAGATCACTCGCTGGCGGTCGCCCACAGGAGCGGGCCGACGACGAGCAGCGCGATGCCGAGAAACAGGTAGTGGATCGGAACGAGCGCCTGTGGCGTCAGCGCGAAGATCAGCCCGAAGGCCATCGCGTTGATCGCGATGATCTTCTGTGATTTCAGCGGAAGCGCACCCAGCATCGCGAGTATGAAAACGAGCAGTAGTGCCTGCCCGACGTTGTAGTTGAGCAGGAAACTGTCGATGACCTGTAGGGGGAGCATCCTTGGCGGGGATTCGACGCGAATCGAGTATTAAAGTTCCGTTTATCTGCTGGGCCCCGTGAGGTCCATCGGCCTGACCCACCCGTACCAGACGGCGACGACCATCCCGCCGTAGCCGAGGACGAACACGATCATACCGAGGGTGTTGTATCCCAGCGTACCGAGCAGCCGTCGCGCGAGCCCCGATCCCGCGATCCCGACGAACAGGATCGCGAGCAAGAGGAGCTTGTCCCGCGTCAACTCGAAGAGCTGTCTCTCGTCGTCCGCGCTCCGCGTGTCGTCGTCGCTCATCACTGGGTGTTGGGACCGGACGCCCCTCATAATGACGGTTGTAGTCTCTTACCGGTGCTCGCCACCCACGGTCGCGGCGATCACCGGTAAGAGATGAGACTAGTCGTTCTCAGACGGCGTCGTCGGCGTCGTCGGCGGGGAGGACCGTCGACTGCGCCGCCAGATGAAGCAGGCCGAAGCCGACCCCCGCCAGCGCGAGCGGCCAGAAGAACGCACCCGAACCGCCCCCGTACCGGGCGAGTGCGTAGGTCGCGAGGAGTCCCACGACCGAGAGCGCGAGTGCTACCCACGTCGCGCCCGCGATCGCTTCGTCTCGACGCGAGATCGGGAGCCGGCGGTAGTGAACCACCTTCCCCGCCGTGTTGAGCGCGAACGCGACGGTCACGGCCGCAATGCCGATCCAGACCGCGAGCGGTACTCGGAGCGCGTGCCCCAGAGCGAAGGGAACGAGACCGGCGAACAGCAGGAGTCGGCTGCGCCCCTCGGCTCGGCCCGGATCGACGCCGATTCCGAGACCGCCGTCGACCCGCGTCGGGGCCGCGATCGACTCGCCGTCGCTCATCGCAGCACCCCTCCGACGAGGGGGCGGACCACGCCCGGGAGGGCGGCGGGGTCCGGCAGTCGCACTAGCCCGAGGTTGACCGCGAGAGCGCTCCCGACCACCGACGCCGTGACGAAGAGCAAGAACGCGTCGCCCGCGTCGAACTTCGGTGAGTAGCGGAGTTCGCGATCGGACGACGAAAACGAGTAGCCGCGCATCGTGAGCACCGACATCATCGTGTTCGACCGCTGGAGGACCGTCATAAACATCGGGATCGCCAGTCGGGGAACGTTCCGGGCGAACCGGATCGGATTTTTCGTCTCGATGTCGAGTCCCTTCACCTTCATTCCGTCCATCACGCGGAACAGGTCGCTAATCGTGACGTAGAACAGGAGCAGGACGTACTCCAGGGTGAAACAGAGCAGTTCGGGAACGCCGAGGCTCCGCAGCGCGTCGGTGATCTCTGTGAGCTCCATCGTCGTGAACAGACTCGCGCTGACCAGGAGTGCGGTCTGCCAGGACATCGCGAGTTTCAGCCCGAAGTCGAAGTTGCCGCCGAAGGCGCTCCCACCGGTCGCCATCCGCTGGATCGCGGGGAACGCGAGGATGCCGAGCACGTTCGGGACCTGGAGCAGCAAGAGCGCGCCGATCCACTTCGGCGGGACCCGGGCGACCGCCGCCACGGCGAACCCCACGAGGACCGACCCCAGCATCCACTCCCAGGTCGGCGCCGCATAGAGATACAGAAGCGTCAGGACGAACACGCCCAGTTTGGCGCGGGGGTCCCGCCGGTGGAACCAGCTCTCGGCGTCGTTGAAGATCACTGGGACGCGCCGCTTCATCGGGAGGCCTCCAGCATCGGGCCCACGGTGTCGACGAACTCCGCGGCCGTGAGCGCGTCGACGCCGACGCGGCGGGCGAGCCGCGCCGCACGCGGGGGAC
Source organism: Haloquadratum sp. (assembly GCA_042215815.1). GTDB lineage: Archaea > Halobacteriota > Halobacteria > Halobacteriales > Haloferacaceae > Haloquadratum. The sequence continues at coordinate 7,765 of JBDGUP010000121.1, forward strand.
GGAGGTGCTGTTCGGCCAGCCACTCCCAGTTGGCGGTGTCGAACACCTCGTGGACAGGGCCCTGCATCGCGACGGCCCCGTCGTGGAGGACGGTGACCGTGTGGGCGACCTCACAGACGAAGTCCATATCGTGGTCGATGATCACGACGCCCGTCCCGTTGTCCGTCAGCTGATCGATCGTCTCGACGACGTGCCGCCGGGCGGACGCGTCGACGCCGGCGACCGGTTCGTCGAGGACGACGACGTCCGGGTCGGGCATAATCGCAGATCCCATCGTGACCTGCCGGCGCTCCCCGCGCGGGAGGAACACGGGATCTGCGTCGAGTACGGACTCGTCGAGACCGACGAGCGACCTGACCGTCTCGACGCGCCGCTCGATGAACTCTTCGTCGTAGCGTTCGCGCTTTCCGAGGCCGAGGAGGCCGGTTCGATCGTACCGCCGTTCGACGAGCGGAAAGCGGAGCTCCTCGCGGACGGTCTGCTCGGAGAGCTGTTCGTCGGGGTTCTGGAGCGCGACGCCGACCGACTCGGCGACGTCGCGGGCGGTCCGGCCGTCCGTCGTCGCGTCGCCGACGGTGATCCGTCCCGAATCCGGCTTGAACAGCCCCGAGAGGAGCTTGCTGAACGTCGTCTTTCCGGCGCCGTTGCCGCCGACGACCGCGTGGACCTCGCCCCCGCGGACGGTGAAGTCGACGCCGTCGATCGCGGCCTCGTCGGCGGTGTACCGGTAGGTGACGTCGTGTGCCTCGAGCACCGGCTCGCCGAAGCCGGGCGCGACGGAGACGGTCATCGGGTCGCCTCCGTCGGCGGCGGGCCCCGACGGACCGCCGACCGCGGCCGCGCTGTCGGCGGCGCGGGGGAGTTCGGTCCCGCCGAGGGCGTCGAGTTCGTCGACGAACTCGCCGGGGGTCAGCGGTGCGTTCGGCACCCCGACCTTCCGGGCGCTGCGGACGCAGACGGGCGGTGCGACCCCGACGTCGGCGAGCAACTCGTCGTCACGGAGAAGCTCGTCGGCGTCGCCGCAGGCGACGCGGTCGCCGTCGTCGAGTACGAGAAGTTCGTCCGCGACGCCGACAAGCGCGTCGGGGTCGTTCTCGGTCACGACGAGCGTCTTCTCGCCCCGCAGCGAGGCGATGAGATTGGCGACGTGGTCGCGTCCCTCCGGATCGAGCATATCGGTCGCCGTATCGAAGACCATCACCTCGGGGTCGATCGCGAGCGCCGCCGCGATGGCGAGCCGCTGTTGCTGGCCGCCCGAGAGCTCCCAGGTGAACTGGGTCTCGGCGTCGCTCATCCGCACGTCGTCCAGCAGTTCCCTCGCGCGCTCTGTCGCCTCTGCCCGGGTGAACCCCCGGTTGACGAGGGGGGCGATCACCTCGTCGATCACGCGGACCTGCGTGAGCTGGGCGGCGTAGTCCTCGAAGACCATCGCGACGCGGTTGTCGGTCGCCTCGCGGGGGTCCCGTCCCGCCACGGAGAGGTCGCCGCTCGTCGTCCCGCCGGTGTTCTGCGGCGCGAAACTCGCAAGCGCCATCGAAAGGGTCGTCTTGCCGGCCTCGACGGGACCGACGACGCCGAGGA
>JBDGUP010000010.1:0-9325 GCA_042215815.1 Haloquadratum sp.
CCTCTTCGGATATCGGAGAGGGGAACGGCACCGTCCAGTCATAATGACGGTTGTAACTATTTACCGGTGCTCGCCGACACGGGGCGGCGAGCACCGGTAAGAGACTACAACCGTCATTATCATACGGTCTCTTGTCACTGTGTACCGCCGGTTCGCCACCCCGGTCCGGCGAACCGGCGGTACCGACTGACAAGAGACCGTATCAGATCACGCCGGTGAACGTCGTCGCCTCCCGCGCGGCCGACTCGCTCACCCCGTCGCCGAGGATCGTGTACCGGTCGCGGATCCGGTGGGCGCTCGTCACGGCGTCGAGGAAGGTCTCGGCGTCGATGTCGAGTCCCTCGGCGGTCGTGGGCGCGCCGACGTCCGTGAGTGCGTCGCGGATGTCGGCCCACTCGCCGCGCTCGCCCGAGTGGAGGTACTCCGTCACGATGGCGGCGACGCCCACCTGGTGGCCGTGGAGCGCCCGACCGGGAACCAGCCGGTCGAGTTGGTGTGAAATGAGGTGTTCGGCGCCGGACGCAGGCCGCGAGGAGCCGGCGATCGACATCGCGACGCCCGAGGAGACGAGCGCCTTCGCGACGAGCCAGGCCGACTCCTCGACGCCGGGCTTGATCGCGTCCGAACTCTCCACCAGCATCTCGGCGGTCATCTGCGAGAGCGCACCGGCGTACTCGCTGTACTCGACGTTCTTCAGGCGGTGTGCGAGCTGCCAGTCCTTCACCGCGGTGTAGTTCGAGATGATGTCCGCACAGCCCGCGGTGGTGAGGTCCCACGGCGCTTCGGCGAGGATCTCGGTGTCGGCGACGACCGCCAGCGGGGGGTCGGCCGCGACCGAGTGGCGCGTATCGCCCTCCGGAATCGACGAGCGGCCGGAGACGATACCGTCGTGGCTGGCGGCCGTCGGGACCGAGACGAAGCCACAGCCCACCTCGTCGGAGGCCATCTTCGCCGTGTCGATCGGCTTACCCCCGCCGAGGGCGACGAGGTAGCCGGCGTCCGCGGCCTCGGCCGCCTCGGCGGCGCGCTCGACGGCGTCGAAGCTGGCCGACTCGACGGTGATCGTCGCGGGGTCGTCGAACTGCTCGCGGACGCGGTCGCCGACCAGCCGGTCCGGCGTCGGACTCGTCACGACGAGCGGGCGCCCCGCGAGGTGGAGTTCGTCCACCGCCTCTCGGAGGTCGTCGAGGACGCCGTGTCCGACGAGCACGTTCCGCGGGAGCTTGATCCACGTCGTCTTCTCGAACATACGTCCCTGTTCCGCGGCGCGAGTTATAGTGATTATCGCATCTGTGCAATCGCGCTGACCGAAATACACATCTCAGAGGAACGTCCCGGCGCTCTCGGCCAGGAACAGGACCCCGAACCCGGCGAGGACGACAGCACTCAGCCCCGCGACGATCGGCGCGAACGCCTCGACGCGCCGCTCGGCGCCGACGAGCGCGGCCGGAAAGCCGGTGATCCAGAGCACGATCCCGCCGAAGAAGCCGGCGACGAGCACTGGCGAGCCGGTATCGACCACGAGCGTGCCCGCCAGTGCGGCGCCGACATACGGCGTCCGTGCCAGCACGTCGAGCGTGCCCGGCTGGAGGAGACCCACGCCGATCGTGAGCCAAAAGAGGATCTGGTAGGGATTGGTGAGCGCCAGCACGAACGCTTTCCGGAATCCCGTGCCGACGCGCGGGTCGGACTCGTCGGTCGCGCCGCTTCCGGCACGGAAGGACGACTGGACGTCGGACGCGGCGCCGTAGGCGAAATACAGCATCAGGAGGCCGCCGACGCCGACCATCGCCGCGCGGAGGAGCGGGAAGCGCTCGACGAACGCGACGACGCCGAGCGCGGCGAGCACGAAGAAGATCGCGTCCGCGCTCATCGCGCCGAGACCGGCTTTGAATCCCGCGAGCCAGCCGCGAACGACGCTCTCTTCGGCGATGATCGCGTTCATCGGCCCCGGCGGCGCGGCGAGGGCGATCCCGAAGACCATTCCCGCGAGGAGCGTCACGACCAGATTCGTCATCGTCGACCGGGACGGCCGGCGGCGAGAAAAAAGGTCCGACAGCGCGACACGAGCCAGTATCAGTATCAGTATCAGTATCAGACGGCCGCGGTCACGGCCGCGGTGACCGAGCCGATGAACGCCTCCCAGAGGGAGTACCCGGTCAGGATCGAAAGCACCGTGTCGGCGCCGAAGAAGGCGAATAGCGCCGCGGAGGCGAAGTGCGCTTTCCGCATATCGACGCGGTGGGCGAACCGGTGAAAGAAGTACGCGTTCGCCAGGCTGATCGGGACGATCGCGAGCATCTCGCCGAACCAGATTGCGGAGGTAGCCCCGTACTGGACGGCCAGCCCGACCGTGACCAACTGCGTCTTGTCGCCGAACTCGCCGGTGACCATCATCAGGAAGATCGGGACGAACCCGCCGAACGAACCGGCGAAGCGGTCGAGGGGTGCCGGCAGGTCGTGATCGCCGAGGTTCGCCACGCCGCCGTCGGTCTCGGTTGACACCTCTCGCGCGGTGTGGGACGCGGACGGCGCCGAGCGGTACAGTAGTATCGCGAACGTCACGAAGAGCACGGCGGTGATCCCGTCGAGGACGACCGGCGGGAGCGCGGCCTGCAGCGCGCGCCCGAACAGGATCTCCAGCACGGTCCAGCCGGCGAACGCCGATCCGGCGGCGGCGACGACCACCTTCGGGTCGTACTGGGTCGACAGCCCGGCGATGATGAACTGGACCTTCTCTCCGGGGAGGACCGCCACCTGTGCGACGAACGCGACGATCAGGATCTCCAGGTAGGAACTCATACGCCGCTCACCTCCGGGTGGTCGCCACCGGACTCCGCGTCGGCCGGCTGCCGCACGCAGATCGACCCGGCGACCGACTCCGGCAGACTCTGTTCGTCGTCGGCGTCGGTGCGGACGGTGACCATCCCGAACGGGGCGACGTCGACGATATCGAGAACCGTGCCGGGAGTGATCCCGGCGTCTGCCAGGTACTCGAGCTCCTCGCGGTCGCGGTCGCTGACCCGCGAGACCACCACGCGGTCGCCGACGTCGTGGGCGGAAAGCGGCGTAGTGTCGTCGTCGTCGAGCGGGGCGAGGTCCGCCGACGGGATCGGATCGCCGTGCGGATCGACTGCGGGGTCGTCGAGCGCTTCCGCGACGCGTCGCTCGAACTCCTCGCTGATGTGGTGTTCGAGCGCGTCGGCCTCGTCGTGGACTTCGCTCCAGGAGTAATCGAGGTGCTCGGCGAGGTAGGCTTCGAGGAGGCGGTGGTGACGGAGGACCTCCAGGGCGACGGTTTCGCCCTCGGGGGTGAGTTCTGCACCCTTGTACTTCTCTCGCATCACCAGCCCACGGTCTTCGAGGGATTCGAGCATACTCGTCACCGTTGCCGGCGTCTTCTCGACTGCCTCCGCGATCTCCGAAGTGGACACGGGCGCCCCAGAGCGCGTCTGGATCCGGTAGATCGCCTTGAGGTAGTCCTCCATTACGTCGCTCAACACGCGATGATTTAGATCGCTCTAAATTAATAGTCTGTCGATACAAATAATATTCACGAGTCCCCCGAAACGTGTGGCGTCTCTGCAAGGACGTCCGGCGGTGTCGTAGACTCGTATGTCCATTGCACTGTGTACCGCTGGTTCGCCGGAACGGGGCGGCGAACACCGGTAAGAGACGACAACCGTCATTACGAAAGCAGTCAGTATCAGATTCCCTTGCCCATCAGGTGGCTGCGGAGGATGTCCGCGGTCTTCGTCCCCGACTCGGTGTTGACGACCACCACGTGGTCGTCCGCGTCGAAGACGCCGTCGTCGGCGAGGATGCCCGCGGCCGCGACCGCGACCCCGCCGGCCGCACCCACTTCCAGTCCCGCCGCCTGCGCGGCGACGACGGCGCTCTCGAGACTGGTCTCGTCGTCGACGGTGACGACGCCACCGCCGGTCGTTTCGATCGCCTCCAGCGCCGCGTTCCCGCCCTCGGGATCGGGGACCTCCAGTTCGCCGACGATCGTGTCCGGCGCCTCCCAGGGCTCGGCGGCGTCGGCGCCCCGGTCGTGGGCCGCCACGATGGGAGCACAGCCCGACGGCTGCGCGGCGTAGATGGGCGGGAGCGAGTCGAGCAGGCCGAGTTCGCGGAGTTCGCGGAATCCCTTCGCCATCCCGGCGACGACCTCGCCCGTGCCGGCCGGGACCACGACCGCGTCCGGCCCGGACCACGACAGCGACTCGGCGACCTCGAACGCGGCGGTCTTGATGCCGTCGTGGCGATGCGGGTTGTCGAACTCACAGAGCGTGTACCACTCCGACTCCAGTTGCGTTTCGAGCGCGTCCAGCGCGTCCGGGTACCGTCCGCCCGCGACGCGCATCTCGCCGCCGTGGACGTTCACCATCGCCTTGTTCGGGAAGGGCGCGCGCGAGGGGACGAACGCGTACGAACGGAGGTCCGCGAGACCGGCGTAGGAGGCGGCCGACTGGCCCGCGTTCCCCGGTGCGGCCAGCGCGACCAGGTCGGCGTCGGCCTCCCGGGCGGCCGTCACGGCCGGCGAGAGGCCGCGATCGAGGATCGTCCCCGTCGGGTTCCGCCCCTCGTCCTTGATCGAGAGACTGCCGAGACCGGCTTCTTCGGCGAGCGCCGGCGCGTCGACGAGCGGCGTTCCGCCCTCGTCGGCGGTGACGGGCGTCTCGAACGCCAGCAGGTCGGCGTAGCGCCACATCGACCGCGGCGCGTCCGCGAGCGCGTCGCCCGACCAGTCGACGGCGTCGTAGTCGTAGGTCGCTTCGAGCCGCGCGCCGGCGTCACTTTCGCCGGTCGCCGTCGCGTCGTAGCACTCGCCCGTCGCCGTACAGCACAGCCCCTCGAACGGTTCGGTCGTGGTCATACGCGGAGTTACGATCCGACGACCAAATCCCTATTCATACTGGTGGCGAGGGACCGACTCCCAGTCTCTATACTGTCGGACGAAACCGTTGATACGCTCGTACCCCCTCCGGGGGATACGCAGGGTTATCATACTGTCGGACAGACGTTCGTGAATCAGATCGGCACCTCGGGGTGCCGAGACGCGTCACATCGTTCTGTCCGACAGTATCAGGACGTTCGTCCGACAGTATATGTGCCCGCCGCACGACGGGACGCGTATGGACGGAGAAACCGTCGTGGTCGCGGGGGCCGGCGTGGCCGGTCTCGTGACCGCCCGCCGACTCGCCGCCGCGGGCGCGGACGTACGCGTGCTCGAACGTCGCCCGACCGTCGGGGGACGCGTGCGGACCGGGAACGAGGCGGGATTCACACTCGACCGCGGCTTCCAGGTGCTCTTCACGGCCTATCCGGCCGTACAGCGCGAACTGGATCTGGCCGCGCTCGACCTGCAGTATTTCTCGCCTGGCGCGGTCATCGCTCGTCCCGGTTCCCGGGCCGTCCTCTCGGACCCGCTCCGGGATCTCCGCGCCGCGCTCCCGTCGCTCCGGAACGACGAGGTGACGCTCTCGGACAAGGTCCGGACGCTCTTCTTCCGGCAACACGTCCGCACCCGCACGGAGGCGGAGGTCTTCCGGAGCGCCGACCGATCGATCCGGGCCTACCTCCGCGAGTGGGGCTTTTCGTCGGACTACATCGAGCACTTCGTCGCGCCGTTCTACGGGGGCATCACGCTCGACCGGTCGCTGTCGACGTCGAAGCGCGTCTTCGAGTACACCTTCAAGATGCTCTCTGAGGGGCGGATCGCCGTCCCTGCCGAAGGAATGGGCGCGATCCCACAGCAGTTGGCAGAGCGGGCTCGGACCGCCGGCGCGTCGATCCGCACCGATGCGAGCGTCGAGCGCGTAACCGCCCACGAGGACGGCGCGACCGTCGAAACCGGATCGGAGACGATCGAAGCCGCGGCCGTCGTCGTCGCTACCGATCCACCGGAGGCGAAACGCCTCGCGGGCGTCGACGCGATTCCGACCGCGGCTCGGAGCTGCGTGACGCAGTACTACCGACTACCCGACCAGATCGCACCGAGGACGCGGCGGAAAATCCTGTTGAACGCCGCCGACCCGTCGCCCAACACCATCGTGCCGATGTCGGAGGTGGCGCCGTCGTACGCCCCGACGGACGAAGCGCTCGTCGCCGCCACGTTCCTCGGCGGGTCGGCGCTCGACCGCGACGGCGCGGCGCTCGCCGAGGAGACGCGACTGACGCTGGAGGCGTGGTACCCCGAGCGGGACTTCGCAGCACTCGATCCCCTCGATACGCACCGCATCGAGTTCGCACAGTTCGCCCAACCGCCCGGCGTCCACGAGTCGCTGCCGGACGCCCGCGCACCTGAGGGGCGGGCGTACCTCGCCGGCGATTACACCGCCTGGTCGTCGATCCAGGGTGCGATGCGGAGCGGGCGCGAGGCGGCGCGCGCTGTCGAGCGCGATCTGTCCTGACAAGAGGCAGTATGACCGGCTCCCCGGCGCTCGTCCCGCCCGGCCGGTGGGGTCGGATCGGCCCTTCGATCGGACCAGAGCAAATCAGAGCAACCGCCGGAACTCGCCCAGGGGCGGGAACGCGAGCGCTTCGCCGCTCTCGTCGTCGTAGACGACCGGGCGCACCTCGTCGAGCGGGGGAAGCAACGGCGACTGGAGGTCTGCGGTCCGCGCCCCGTTGATCTCGACGCCCGGTGCGAGGCGGGAGAAGGCTGGCACCATCAGCAGGTCGGCGCCGCGGTGCGCGTTCGGCGCGGAGAGGAAACAGGGCCGTCGCTGTCCCTCGATCGCGATCGCGGGGTGGCCGTGGCCGACGACGTAGCGGTCGGCGTCGACGCCGGGCGCCTCGTGGCCGTGACAGACGACGGTTCTGGGGTCGTCACAGACCACGACGGCGTCGGCGTCATCGCCGAGCGCAGCCGGGATCGATTCGCTCGCGAGGGCGGACTCCAGTGCCGTGTCGTGGTTCCCCCGCACGAACACCGGACGGCAGCCCGCGTCGCGGCAGGTGGCGACCAGGTCGCGGAGGCTCTCGCGCGCCCGCTCGGTCGGGGTCCCGAACGAGTGGAGGACGTCGCCGGCGAAGACGACGCTCGCGGGCTCAGATTGGGAGAGCAAGGCGCGGAGGCGCTCTGTGAGATCGCGGCGCTCGCCCAGCGGGAACGCGACGTCGGACGCCTCGTCGCGCCCGACGTGCAGGTCCGCGACGACGAGCGCGTCCGCTCGGGGGAGATAGACGCCGCGCGAGCGGAACTCGACGTCGTCCACGTCGGAGCGATCCGCACCGCGGACGGATGACGTTGACGCCCGAGGGATCCGTCGACCGTCGAGATGGCGATCCGGTGGGGTTTTCTCTCCGGCCGCCGAGTGTCGACTATGAGCGGCGCCCTCGAAGACAAACGGACCGCGACGCGGTTTCGCATCCTCGTCGAGATCGCCGACCGGCAGCCGGCGGTGAGCCAAGGCGAGATCGCCGACGCCGTCGGGGTGACGAGTCAGGCCGTGAGCGAGTACATCCGCGACCTCGTCGACGACGGCTACGTCGACAAGGAGGCCCGGTCGCGGTACCGCGTGACAAAGGAGGGCGTCGACTGGCTGTTCCAGGAGGCGCGGGGGCTCCGCCGCTTCGCCGAACACGTCACCGACGACGTCCTCGAGAGCGTCCAGGAGGACGCCGCGATCGCCACCGCGGGGATCGACGCCGGCCAGACGGTGACGCTGTCGCTCCGGGACGGGCTCCTTCACGCGACCCCGGGCGACGAGGGACCGGCGACGGGGGTCGCGACCACGGACGCGGACCCGGGCGAGGAGGTGTCTGTCACCGGGTTCGAAGGCGTCATCGAGATCGATCCGGGTCAGGTGACCATCGTGCAGGTCCCCTCGGCTCGATCCGGCGGTAGCGGGGCCGTCTCGACGGACGAACTGGCGGCGATCTGTGCCGACGCGGACGTGGTCGTCGCGGCCGGCGTCGAATCGGTCGTGACACTCCGGAAGGCCGGTCTCGACGTGGAGACGTCCTTCGCCGCCGGCGAGGTGGCGGCCGCTGCGGCCGCTCGCGGCGTCGACAGCGTCGTGGTGTCGACCGCCGATCTCGTCGGCCGCGTGACCGACGCCCTCCGCGACGAGGACGTCCTCTACGAAGTCACCGAGACGGCGCACGCGGGCGAGTCGACAGCCGGCAAGGGAGATTCCGACGACGCCGACACAGCCGAAGAGCAAGACGGTCCCGGGGCGAACCAGGACGACCCCGGGGCGGGGCAGAACACCGATTCCTAGCCGTCCGGCGGGGACGCTCTCGGGACCGGACTTCCGAGTCGAGTCGCAAGGCCGAGGGCAAACAGGTGACACGAGGGGCACTCCCGGCGGTCGCCCGTCGATCGGGCGCGCGCCGGCAGCCACTATAATGACGGTTGTAGTCTCTTACCGGTGCTCGCCGACACGGGGCGGCGAGCACCGGTAAATAGTTACAACCGTCATTATATAGGTCGGTTCCTGCGACGGGTTCGTTCCCCCTCTCGACGACCGTCACTCGGAGGCGTGTTCCTGCGCCGTCGCGTAGGCCTCCTGGAGGCGCTTGAACTCGGCCGGCGAGCCGCCGTGGTCGGGATGTGCCGACTTCACGCGGTCGCGGTAGGCCTCCCTGACCGCGTCGGCGTCGGCGTTCGGCGAGACGCCGAGGTGGTCGAACGCGGCGGCGACGGGATCCGCGCGGTGGCTCGGACCGGACGCTGCCCCCGGCACCTCGAAGGGGAGGCGTCGCCCCAGGGCCTCGGCGGGCATCTCGTGTTCGCAGAGCACGGTGTAGGTCCCCGCACGTTCGAGCCTGAAGTACGCCTGGGCGTCGAACGTGATCGCGACGTCGCGACGCGGGAGGTAGAACTCGACGGTCTCGCCCCGGACCGCGTGGTCCTCGACGAACGGCTCTCCGATGTCCTGCAGGTAGCGGCGGATCTGCGCCTGACGGCGGGCGGGCCCGTCGATCCGTCGTTCCGCGGCGGGCGACCCGTCCGGGAAGAGTCGGTCGCCCGCGAGGAACACGCCGGCGGCGACGACCGACGCCAGCACGCCACCGACGAGGCCCACGACCAACCACGGCGGGAGCAGTGACAGCCACTCCGGAAGCACGGGTCGAAGCAGGGGCCGCGCGGCAAAGAATTGCTCGCCCGGGAAGAACTCGCGCTCGAGTATACTGTCGGACGAACGTCCTGCTACGCCTGGGTCTCCCCCGAGGGGGTGCGAGAGTATCATAATGACGGTTGTAACTATGTACCGCTGGTTCGCCACCCCGTTCCGGCGAAACCAGCGGTAATGACTGACAATAGACATTATAGTCCGTCCGTCGCAGTCGCAGTCGCAGTCGCAGTCGCAGT